>DATBWU010000083.1:0-7819 GCA_036514635.1 Anaerolineae bacterium
TCCACATTCTGCATTCTTCATTCCACATTCTGCATTCTTCATTCCACATTCTGCATTCTTCATTTCACATTCTGCATTCTTCATTCATTCACCGCCTTCAGCATCGCCTTGTACGCCGCCGGCTCTTCTTCAAAGATATACGTCACCGGCGTGACGACGACGCCGCTCCCGCCGATAGCGCGCAACTCGGCGACCGCCTGCGCCAGTTGATCGCGCCGGACGATGATGTGGACGTCGTACCAATCGCCGCCTTCGCGCGTGACGACCGGCGCGATCGTCGGCCCCTGCAAGCCGCCGATTGTCTTCTGCGTGAACATCCGCTGCGCGATGGCTCGCGGCGACTCGCCGCGTATGTTGGCGAAGATCGACACGGTGACTGCCGCGCGCAAGTGCGCTTCGATGAATTCCAACAGCAGGCGAGCCATCGCCAGCACCTCGGGCCGCGTCTTAAGCACGCGCCGATTGGCGATCAGGCAAGCTTGCGAGTCGAGTATCCGGCCATCGTCCAGCGTGCGCAGGCGATTATCGCGCAGCGTCGTGCCCGTCGAGACAAGATCGATGATGAGGTCGGCGTAGCCAATCGCAGGCGCGACTTCCAGCGTGCCTTCGGCGTCGATGAGCTGGCTGTCGCTCAAGCCATGCCGGTCGAGGAACGCACGGCTGAGGTTGTGGAACTTCGTCGCGATGCGCAGCGGCCGGCCCACTTCCGCGCGCCGCGCCGCCAGATCGCGCATCGTGTGGATGTCTTCCCACGCCTCGGGCACAATCACGTTCAGCGAGCAAAAGCCGAAGCCTAATTCGCGATGCAGTGGCAAGAGGTCGCCGTTGTCGCCCCTGCGCTCGCAAACGGTATCCCAGCCGGTGATGCCGAAGTCGACGCTGCCATCGCGCACGCTCACGGCGATGTCGCCCGCGCGTTGAAACAGCACGGACAGGCCGGGCAGCGCCGGGATCGTCGCCTCGAACTGGCGTGGGTTTGGCTTGTAGACGCGCAAGCCGGCGTCGGCCAGGAAGTTGACCGAGTCGTCGGCCAGTCGGCCTTTGCTGGGCAGGGCCAATCGAATATCGATACGCTGAGTGGACACAGACTCCCTCCAGTTCTCAGTCGCTCAATTCACCACCAAGGCACAAAGGCACCAAGAATCTCCAAGTTTTCTTCGTGTTCCTTCGTGTCTTGGTGACTTGGTGGTTAGTTTTCAGATAGTCTCTTACCGCAGAGCGCACGGAGATCGCAGGCAGAAGCGTTGACGACCTCGGCGTTCTCCGCGTTCTCGGCGGTTAAACTAAAAAGCCTTCCCCGGTCAGAGGAAGGCTTTACGAGATGCGCGAAGTCGTTTACGCAGCCGCGTAAGACAGTCCTGACCGGGCCGAAGGCCGGTGGTGCGCATGGTGATGATGGCGGTAGGATTGGCGGCTGCCGTTCATGATGGCGCGATTCTACCACAGTTGATCGGCGGCGGCAAGTGCGTAACTCCTATCTCCGTGTCTCTGTGCCTCCGTGGTGAGACGTGAATAATCACCTTGCAGTTCGGCGCGGAGTTTGATACGATCACGCCATTCTTCCCACTTCCAGAGGTGACATGATCCGCGCACTGTATCGCACATCGGCAGGTGACATCCGCACCGACGTAAAGCCGGAAGACCTCGGCGCGGCGCTGCAAGACAAAGACGGCCTGTTGTGGGTCGATTTCGAGAGCACGCCGACCGAAGTCGATGAGCCGATTCTGACCAACACGTTCCACTTTCATCCCCTGGCGGTGGACGACGCGCTGCACGAATCGCACGTGCCGAAGGTGGACGACTGGGACGACTACCTGTATATCGTGCTGCACGCCGCGGCCTTCGACAAGGAAGCGGGCGATCACATCGACACCTACGAGCTCGACATCTTCCTGGGCCAAAACTACCTGGTCACGCATCACGAGTATCCCATCCCCGCCGTCGAAAAAGTGTGGGCCGCCTGCGAGCGCGAATCGCGCCACTGGCGCGAAGGCCCGGATCATCTATTGTACCGGGTCGCCGACGAAGTGGTGGCGAGTTACATGCCCGTCGTCGAGGACATGGATGATGCCATCGACACCATCGACAGTCAGATCTTCGACAGGCCTTCGCCCGGCACATTGCAGCGCATCTTCGCGCTCAAGCACGCGACGGTGCACCTGCGCCGCACGATCGCCCCGCAGCGCGAAGTGCTCAACAAGCTGGCGCGTGACGAGTACGATCTGATCGACCGCAAGGATCGCGTCTACTTCCGCGACGTGTACGATCACCTGGTGCGCCTGCACGACATCACCGAAGGCATGCGCGACCTGGCCGGCGGCGCGCTGGACACCTACCTGTCGGTTGTCAACAACCGCATGAACGACATCATGAAAACGCTGACCGTGGTCACCACGCTGTTCATGCCACTGACGTTCATCACCGGCTTTTTTGGCATGAACTTCTTTCAGTCCACCGAGCCGACGCTCGACCCGTGGACGAGCCTGGTCATGTTGATCATCACGCTGGCGATCATGGTCGTCCTGCCCATCAGCATGCTCATCTTCATCCGGCGGCGCGGGTGGCTGTGAGCACGACGAAAGACGAATGACCACAAACGCGGCCGTTCGTCTTTCGTCCTTCGTCTCATCTCATCGAAAGGTGAAAACTCTATGAACACCACCAACGGCTTCCTCTTCGGCACGGTCGGTTCGCCGATCAGCACACCGCCTCGACCCGGCGGCTCACCCGGCGGCATTCGGCGCATCGCCGAACTCGGCCTCGGCGCGCTCGAGCTGGCCTGGGTGCAATCGGTGCGCGTCAGCGACGAAACGTGCGCGGCGATCAAAAAGACCGCCCAGGACAGCGGCATCGCGTTGAGCGTCCACGCGCCGTACTTCATCAACCTCAACGCGCAGACCAAAGACTTGCTCAAGGCCGGGCTGGCGCGACTGCTCGCCGCCGCGCGTGCAGGCTACAAGGCCGGCGCGACCGACATCATTTTCCATCCCGGCTCGTACATGAAGCAAGACCCGGACAAAGTGTACCCCATCGCCCGCAAGCGATTGGCCGAAGTCGCCGATCAACTCCGCGCCGAGAAGGTGAGCGTGACGCTGCGGCCGGAGACGATGGGCAAAGGCGCGCTGCTCGGCACGCTGGAAGAGACGGTGCAACTGGCGCGCGACATCGACGGCGTGCTGCCGTGCATCGACTTCGCGCACCTGCACGCGCGCCCCGGCGACGGATCGTTCAACTCGTACGACGAGTTCAGCGCCGCGCTGAAGATCGTCGCCGCCGGGTTGGGCCAGCGGGGCCTATCATCGCTGCACATCCACCTGTCGGGCATCGACTACGGGCCGGGCGGCGAGAAGAAGCACCTCTCGCTGAAAGAAGCCGATTTGAAATATCGCGAACTCTTCCGCGCGCTGATCGACATCGGCGCGAGTGGGCGCATCTTGTGCGAAAGCCCGGTCATGGAAGACGACGCGCTGCTGATGCAGAAGACGTATCGCCGCTTGGCGGCAAAGAAAGGATGAGGGCGAGAAGGTGAGGGGTGAAGGCGGAGGGATGAGGGATGAAATATCTCTTGCACTAATCCACACTTTTTCCGCGAGGGGAGGCTTGTCATGGCTAATGCGGCACGGCAGGATTTGAGTGTGAGGACTAAGGCTTACGCGCTGAGGATTGTTCGATTGTACGTGGCATTGCCAAAGACGACTGTCGCGCAAGTCATCGGCAAGCAACTCCTGCGTTCAGGCACGTCTATTGGAGCGCATTATCGCGAGGCGCGACGGGCAAAGTCGGATGCGGACTTCATCAGCAAGATCGAGGGTGGCCTGCAGGAATTGGACGAGACTGCATACTGGATGGAACTGCTGATCGAAGCGGAGATCACGAAGAACGAACGATTGGCGAGTTTGCTCAAAGAAACCGAAGAATTGATCGCTATGTTTGTGACGATAGTCAAGAAAGTGAAAGGCAAAAGAAGGATGAAGGCGGAGGGATGAAGGATGAAGAAAGTCGACGCCGATCTTCATCCCTCATCCCTCATCCTTGAGGTCAAGGTGAATCGACAGAGAGAACTCGACTCTCTGCACACCGAGATTCGCTCCTGCCACAAGTGCCTCGACGCCGGGTATCCCATCGTGCCGGGCGGCGTGTTTTCGGGCAAGGTCGGCGCGCGGATCATGATCGTCGGCCAGGCCCCCGGCGTGACCGAGATTCAGGTGCTGCGACCGTTCAACGCCTCCGCCGGCCGGCGACTCTTTCAGTGGCTGCGCGAGGCGGGCTTCGACGAGGCTGACTTCCGCGCGCAGCAGTACATCAGCAGCGCCACCAAGTGCTACCCGGGCAAGATGCCCAACGGGCGCGGCGATCGTCGCCCCAGCCGCGAAGAGCAGGCGTTGTGCCGCGCGTATCTCGATCGGTCGCTGGCGATCATCCAGCCGGACGTCATCGTCCTCGTCGGCGGGCTGGCGATCGAGACGTTATTGGGCAAATTCAAACTTGAGCATATAATTGGCAGCGTGTTCGAGCGACCCGCGCCGTGGGACGACACGCAGACTGTCCGATACGTTCCCCTGCCCCATCCCAGCGGTGCGAGTGCCTGGACCAACTCCCCGGAGAATCAGAGACTCATCAAGAAAGCGATTCGTGCACTGGCACGCCTGAAACGTGAGTTGAATCTTTGATACCATCCACGAATAACTAGGGAGTGTTTGAAAAGGGTCGCGATTCACCGCCGAGGCACAGAGAACGCCGAGTTTTTCTAAAGACTTCTCTGCGCTCTCAGCGTCTCTGCGGTGCGAATTCGATTTGCCCTTCATGGATTGAACAAGGAGCAGGATGAACCGGCAGACAATGCTCGATTTGCTTCGGCGCAGTGGAGATGATCTGAAGCGATACGTGAGCGAGATTCCGCCCGACCGCCTGCACTGGCACGTTGATAACGAGTGGTCGGCGCACGAGACGCTGGCGCACGTCTGCGAGATCGAGCGGCACGTGTTCATCGTCCGCATGCAGCGCGTCGCCGCCGAGCATCAGCCCCTGCTCAAGTACTTCGACGAAGCCGCCTGGCATGGCGAGCACTACGACCCGACCCAGCCCGTCGCCGACCTGCTGGCCGACTTCACCGGCGTGCGCGGGCGCGAGATCGCACTGCTCGAAGCGCAGCCCGACTGGAGCCGCTGGGGCTTGCACGAGAAGGCTCAGAAGCGCTATAGCCTGGAGTTCATCGCGCTGTACGCGCTGCACCACACCTGGGAGCACCTGAACCAGATTGCCAACACGCAGCTTGAGTACGAGTTGGCACAGCAAGGATGAAGGATGAGGGATGAAGATGCAGCCCTCGCCTGAAAGGTCACACATGCCTGAACCTGCCCGAACATTGCGAGACGCTTTCAATGCAGTGGATCCCGCGTTACCGCTGCCGCCGGATGATCCGCGCTACGTCGACTGCACCGACGTGCGCGGCGACGAAAACGCCATCCTCCATCTTTATCATGCGATCACCTGGGCCAATCGGCACACGCATCAACTCTTCACCGGCCATCGGGGGTGCGGCAAATCGACCGAGCTGCTGCGTCTCGAGGCGCGCCTGGAACAGGCAGGCTTCGCGGTACTCTATTTTGCGGCCGACGTCGATCTGGATGCGCAAGACCTCAGATACAGCGACCTGCTGTTGGCCATCGCCCGCCGCGTCGAATCCGAAATGCGCGAACGCGACATGCCGCTCGATGCCGACCTGCTGAAGAATATCGAGCGGTGGTTCGCCGAATCGCTGTATACCGAGGACGAATGGCGCAACGTCCAGCGCGAACTCGGCACACAGGTCAGCCTGGGTGTGCCGGCCATCCTCTCGCCCTTTGCCCAGCTCGCCGCATACCTCACCGGGCAAATCAGGACGGGCCGCGAGATTAAGAACAGCATCCGCCAAAAACTCGATCCGCGCATCGCGCAGTTGATCGACAACGTCAACCTGCTCCTGGCCGATGCGGCGCTCAAGGTGCGCCGGCGCGGCCAGACCGACTTGGTGCTGCTCATCGACAACCTCGATCGCATCGCGCTCACCGATCTCGGTGGCGGACGAACCTCGCACGACAGCCTGTACATCGAGCACGGCGAGCAGTTGACCGCGCTCGACTGCCACATCGTGTACACCGTGCCGATCTCGATGTTCTACGGGCCGAAGGCCACGATCCTGCGCAGCATTTTCCCGGAGAACCACGTCCTACCGATGATCAAAACGCACGAGCCACGCGCCAGGGGCGGTAACGATTCGGCCGCCGGCCTCGCGCGCCTGCGCCAGATCCTGGCCGGACGCCTCGACCTCGACCGGCTCTTCGAGCCGGACGCGGTCGAGCCTCTGTGCCGGGCCTGCGGCGGCCACCCGCGCGATCTGATGGTGCTGGCGCACCACGCTATCGAGTACGCCACGGAGCGTCCAGACCAGCCGATCACGCTGGAAGCGGTGCGCCGCGCCGAAGGCCGTCTGGTGGCTGCCTACAGCCGGACGGTGTTGGATGCGCACTTTCCCAAGCTGGCCCGCGTCCACCTGACCAATCAGATCGTCAACGATCCCGATCATCAACAGATGCTATACAATTTGAGCGTGCTCGAATACGCGAACGGGCTGGAACCCTGGCACGACGCGCATCCCGCTGTGCAGTTGCTGGCCCGCTTCAAGCAGGCATTAGCCGATGAGCGCCCCAAGCTTCTCAACGCCGACTGAGCCGGAGATCGCAGAGTCCGGCGACGAAACGCTGCGCCGCCTGGCCCGGATGCTGGACTTTGCCGCGCCGGGCCGTTTTGTGTTGGCTTTCGTCAAGTGCAACCTGCCCGTTCAGCGGCGTGTGCTCGTCGAGCAACTGAAAGTCCTGCTCGAGCCGCTCGGCGTCAGCCTGATCGAGATCGAACTGAACGAGCCGGTCGACCGGCTATTGCCGCGCGTGAAAGAGCGGCTAGCCGGGTCGTATCTCGTATCACCCGCCGAGCCGGAACACGCTCTGGCGCTGAGGGAGAGTCGAGGCAAAGTGGCCGTCTTCGTCTACGGCCTGGAACACTCGCTCCCATCGAGCGATCCCAAGTCCGGGCCAGTCGGCGACTTGCCCCTTCTCGCCCACTTGAACCTCTCGCGCGAGCTCTTCCGGCGCGACGTGCCCTGCCCGCTCGTCATCTGGCTGCCCGATTACGCGCTGACGATGGTCGCGCGGCGCGCGCCCGACTTCTGGGCGTGGCGCTCCGGCGTGTACGAGTTTGCCGCCGAGCCGGAAACGGCGCAGCGCATTGCGCAGATGACGGTTTACGATGAAGCAGGCCACGTCACCAGCAGCCTACCTGCCGAAGCCAAACGCGAGCGGCTGCACCTGCTCGCCCGGCTGCTGGAAGACTACCGCGAGCTGGGTGACGGTGCGCGCGAGCGCAGAACGCAGGCGGACATTTTGTGGAAAATGGGCGATGTCCACTACGACCTGGGCGAGTGGAAAGAAGCGCAGGCGCGCTGCGAAGAAGCGCTCGAACTGGCGCGCGCTCTGGATGAGCCGCGCACAGTAGCCGGGTTGCTGCACCAACTCGGCATGCTCGCGCAGGCCACGGGCGACCTGGCCGAGGCCCGCCGCCTGTACGACCAGAGCCTGGGAATCAAGCGCGAACTCGGCGACAAGCGGGGCATTGCCCAATCGCTGCACCAACTCGGACGGCGGGCGGAAGAGGAAGGTAATCTCGCCGAGGCGTGGCGGCTGTTCGAGGAGAGCCTGCGAATGCTCTCCGAGTTGGGTTCGCCGGATGCAAATGTGGCGAAGCAGTCGCTGGAGAGGGTGAAGCAGCGGATAGGGCCGTCAAC
>DATBWU010000084.1:0-34775 GCA_036514635.1 Anaerolineae bacterium
ATGCCACGCCTGAAAATCGGTCGCAGATGCGTCTGCTGGTCGATCGTGGCTTCGCGCGGTTACGCCGTCGTCGCGACCTGCTGTTGGGATTCTTCCGTCAGGCTGGCCTCGTTGTTAAGCAACTTTGGTGAAAAAGAATAAGACAGTCTCTAAGATCCGGCGGTCGTGATCGCCCGCAGCGCGATGCCGGCCTCAAACAGCGACACCAGACCGCACATCAGCGTCTCCTGTCGCCCTTCCCGGTTGCGATTGAAGAACTGAATCAACGGAATCCACAGCGCCAGCACAACGCCGTACAGGATGTGAATCGGCGCGCGCGGCAGTGCTTCCCCTTGCCCTTGCAGCAGCATGATGATCCCGACGCCGGCCTGCGCCAGTGCCGTCAGGTTGCCGACGACGATGACTCCCCAGTAATTCGGGCTGACCTCACGCTGTCGGAAGTAATCGATGACACCCCACCCACCGGCGATGGCGGCGAAGAACACCATCGCCGTCGCAATGCGTCCATGAATGAAGGTCAGGTCCAAGTGTTCACCTCGTAGCGCGGCCCTGCGAAACCTCGCGTCGCTGTGCCGGTCATCAAGGGCCGGTTTGCAGGTTCCACTCCCACGCGCTCGATGCTCCCACACTAGCCACCGATAAGCCGCCGAAGATTCGATTCACGTCGTCCGCGAAGGATTGCAGAAAGACATTCGGCACAGCCACCCAGCCGAAGGGGCCGCCGGTCGATAGCAGTTGGGCCGCGCCTGATTCCAATTGGAACACGCGACCAGGCTCCGCGTGCAGTGAGAACGTCACCACCACATTCAGATTGCCCAACCTCGCCAGCCGCCCGCTGAGCGCCACCCGATTCGGGCCGGCGAAGCGCGCCCGACTGTCGCTCAGGCCGATCGCGTCGCCGGCGATGAACTTGAAGAATGAGCTCAACTCGTCTTCGCTGAACGCCAGCGTGGTCGATTGGTCGTTCTGCGCGGCGGACAGCTTCAGCAGAAAGTCCTGCGCCGCTTCGGGCGACGAGCTCACCAGCGCACCGCTGGCGTCGCGCGGGTCCCGGTCGAGTGAGGCCAACACGTTACCCGCGACGACGGCCCCTAACACGAAGAACACTGCCGCCGTGACGAACACCAGCCCGCCGACCATCAACACCAACCGCACGACGGCCTTCTCGCTGAAACCGATGTGAATCTCGTCGCGGTCGTCGATGTGGGTGACATCGCGTCCGGCGCTGATCTTATCGCGGCCAACCGCGTCGCCGCCGATCGCCACCCGCTCGCCATCGATGTTGACGCCGCCGCTGCGTTCGTTTGTCTCTGCGCCGGATTCGGCTGAAGGAGGCGTTTCAGGCATCCGAGTTCCCCCACTGCGCTGAGGACATCATCGTGAACGAAGTAGATTATGCCCTAAGCCGAAAAGCTTGGCAAATGCCCGCGTGAACGCCGATTGCGGATTGCTGAATGACGAATGACGAGCGACGAATGACGAAGGGCGAGGGATGAAGGTCTTCCGTCGCGGGTCGTTCGTCAGCGCGTGGGCAGGATGTCGGCGAGGTACTTCTCGATGTCCTCAGCCGTTATCGGGCCGATGTGGACGGCCCGCACGATGCCGCCGGCGTCGATGAACACAGAGGTTGGCAGGCCGATGAGCGAATACGCCGAAGCGACCTCGCCGTTTTCGTCGAGCAGAGCGGGGAACGGCATCTCGAACTCGGCGACGAAAGCCTTGACATCATCGATCGCGTCGAGTTGCGTGTTGTTAATCGCCAGCACTTCCAAGCCCGCCGCCCGGTGCGCGCGATACGCCTCGACGATGTCGGGCATTTCGACCCGGCACGGCTCGCACCACGACGCCCAGAAGTTGATGAGCACGGGCCGGCCGGTGTAGTCGGACAGGCTCCGCGTGCCGCCGTCGAGCGTCTTCAGCGTGAAGCCGGGCGCGGGCGAACCCGGTTGGAGCGGGCCGAATTGGATCGATCCCACGGTTGGGGTCGCGGCGGGATCGTCAGTCAGGGTGAAGGGCGAAACCGGCGTGCACGCGGCGGCGATCAGCACCGTCGCCATCAGGGTGAGCGACAATCGGAGTATCATCATGTGCTTTTCGAGTTAGCCGCAGTCTGGCCCACGACGTGGCTGCTCAGATAGCCGATGTATGCCGGGACCAACGGCAATACGCACGGCGACAAGAATGACAATAGGCCACCCAGGATGGCGATGAGGAAGGTCGGATCGTCTGCGCCAGGCAGAGCCGAGTCGGATACCGTGAACGACGCGCCCAACCGCGCGAGCGTGGCCGTGAACTCGCCCGACACCAGCAACACGCCCAGCGCGATCAGGAACAGGCCGGTGAAGATTTCGATCGCGCGCAGGTAGCGCGTCAGCTTGCGCACGAAGCGACCCATCCGGTCGATCAGCAGACCCATGATCAAAAACGGCACACCCAGTCCAATCGAGTAGCCGATCGCCAGCAGGAGCGTCGTGGTGGCCGGGCTGCCCTGGGCGGGGAGGTTGAGGATCGCGCCGAGGACCGTGCCGATGCACGGCGTCCATCCGGCGGCGAAGAACATGCCCATCGCGAACGAGGACGCGAACCCCAGCTCGGGCCGCCCGGCGAACTGGCGGCGCGTGTCGTAGTACAGGAATGGAATCTTGATCACGCGCATCGTCGCCAGGCCGAAGAGGATGATAATCGCACCGGCGATCTGCGAGATTTCTACTTTGTTGCGGACCAGAAATTCTTTCAAGACGGCGAATGCGCCTCCGAACAGGACGACGAAGATCAGCGAGAATCCCAGCACGAAAGAAACGGCGTGCAAAAACGTGGCGAAGCGCCGGGATAAGGGCATCGCCTGCATCGGCGCGCTGGTCGTCTGGTGCGACATGCGATAGTCCTCGAAGCACCCACCCTGGCCCGGCGCTTACATGGGCTTGCCGGTTGGGTCGCCCTGTTTTTTCTCCACGACCTTCTTCAAGGCGTCCAGGTCTCGCTCCAGATTGCGCTGCCGGCTGCGGATGCTGAACACGTACAGGAACGTGAGCAACCAGAAGATGATGTACGCGGGAATCAAGAACGAGGCGATGTCGGACATTTCAGGACTCATGCGTCCTCCGGTAGGGTAGGTGAGGTCAACTCGACAGTACGTTCTGCTTCAGCAGCGACACCTCGTCGGCTGCCTGCTCGACGCGGGCGCGGGCGCGCAAGAGCACCAGGTACACCAGCGTGAAGGCGAACAGCGAGACGAACATCGCCACCTTCATCGGGGATGCCAGCGGTGGAAAATCACCTTGACTGAACAGGTCCGGGTGGATCGTGTTCCACCAGCGCGTGGCGAAGAACGTCACCGGCACGCTGGCGAAGCCGATGATGGCGTACACGGCCGCGAAGCGCGCGCGCCGCTGCGGATCGTCGATCGCGCCGCGCAGCATCAGGTAGGCCAGGTAGATGAACAGCGTGATGGCTGTCGTGGTCAGGCGCGGGTCCCACGTCCACCACGTATTCCACACGGGCCGCGCCCACAACATGCCGGACGCGATGACCATGATGCCGAAGACGACGCCAATCTCGACCGAGGAAAGCGCGATGATGTCGTACGTGCGCGATTCTCCACGCCCCAGATACAAGATGCTCGACACGAAGGCGACGAACAGCGCCAGCCCGCCTACCCAGGCGATGCCGACGTGGAAGTAAAAGATGCGTTGCACGTCGCCCATCACGCGCTCCGTCGGCGCGTACCCGAGCGCGAAAAAGGTCGCCGCGCCTACCGCGAGCAGCGCCAGGCCGGTCAAGACCATCCCAAGTGTGTCTCGCTTTGCCATACGCTCCTCCAGGCTGATGTGGTGGATATTGTACCGCAATCTGCGTCACGTTCACAACGAAAGGACACAAAGAAAACTTGGAGATTCTTGGCGTCGCTTGCCCCGCATCTTTCTGCGGGGTCGTGTCTTGGTGGTTAATCTGGCGACTTTTCAGACAGGCTCTTAATCTTCTACGATGTATTCGAACGTCAACACCGACAATCCCACCAGCCCCAAATCATACGCCGCCAGCAGGCCCAGCCAGTTGCCCCACAGGATGATTGGCGCATCGTCCAGCGCGCCGGCGGTGCACTTGACGGCGGCCAATAGCGCGGGCAGCGCGACGGGCAGCAGCAAGATCGGCAGCAGCACGTCGCGCAGGCGGGTGCTGGCCGACATCGCCGCGAGCAGCGTGCCGACGCCCGCGAAGCCGATCGTGCCCAGCACTATCGACAGCAGGATCAGCGGCTTGAAAAACGGCAAGTTGAAGAAGGCGACGAACATCGGCAGGAGGATGATCTCGATCGCCGACATGAACAGGAAGTTGCCCAGCGCCTTGCCGACGAAGATCGCGCTGCGATCGACCGGGGCCAGGCGCAGCCCGTCGAAACTGGCCCGATCGAACTCGATCGCCATGGAGCGGTTCAGGCCGAGCATCCCGGCGAAGGTGATGACCAGCCACAGCACGCCGGGCGCAGCCTCCAGCCGGCCCGCTTTCTCCACGCGCAAGTCGAAGGCGAAGGCGAAAACAAAAATCACCAGCACCGCGAACGCGCCCATCGAACTGAGCATGTCGCGGCTGCGCAACTCGGTGGTCAGGTCCTTCGAGACGATGGCGAAGACTTTGCGGAAGTAGGACATACGAAAACGTAAAACGTAATGCGCGATCCCTTTACGTTTTACTCTTTACTCCCCACCTGTCACCCGGCTGTACGTCTCTCGGAAGTTTGACGCGGCCAGCTCGTCGCGGTTCGCCGTGTACGCCAGCCGCCCGCGTGCGATCAACAACGCGCGATCGGACAAGGCCAGCCCGCGATCGAGGTCGTGCGTCGACATCACCACCGCGCGCTGGCCGTCGTGCAGGCGCCGCAGGGTATTCGCCAGTCGATCCGAAGCATCGGGGTCGAGGCCGGTGAACGGCTCGTCGAGCAGCACCACGCGCGGATCGTGCAGCAGCACGCGCGCGATCGATAAGCGCTGCTGCATACCCCGCGAAAAAGTCCGTACCCGGTCGTGTCGCCGCTCGGCCAGCCCGACTTGATCGATCAAAGCGTCGATGTGCCGCTCGGCGCCGTTCACGTCGTACATCCGCGCGAAGAAGCGCAGGTTCTCTTCGGCGCTCAACTCGCCGTACAGCAGCGGCTGGTGCGACAAGAACCCGATTTGCCGGCGCGCACCGTCCGCGCCTTTGGGTAGCGTGTGACCGGCAATGGAAATCGTCCCGTGCGTGGGCCGCGAGAGCGTCGCCAGAATGCGCAGCAGCGTCGTCTTGCCTGCGCCGTTCGGCCCCATCAGGGACACGAACTCGCCGGCCTCAACTGTGAAGTCGAGATTGCGCAGTGCGACGAACGGGCCGAATTGCTTGACGAGGCCGGTGACGTGGATCATGAGCGAGTCAGCGAGTCAGCGAGTCAGCGAGTCAGCGAGTCAGCGAGTCGGCGAGTCAGCGAGTCAACGAGTCAGCGAGTCAACGACAGGCGAACCCTGCTCGCTGACTCGCTGATTCATTCGTCTCGCATCAGGTGCACGGCTTTGGCCTTGAGCGCCTCACGCTGCTTGCGGTATTCGGATTCGGCGATCTGGCCCGCGTCGAAGGCATCGTCGAGCGCGGCGATTTGATCGAGCAGCGCCTCGCGCTCAACCGGCGGGGCTTTCGGTGCGCGCATGCGCCAGAACCCATAACCGATCACGCCCGCGCCTGCGATCAGGATCGCGATGCCGCCGATCAGCTTCGCGTCGATGGTCGTGCCCGATCGAGTCAGGCGAAAGGTCAGACTCTGCCCGGTGGAGAGCGGCCCGCCCGCGAAGACCTGATACGCCTGCCCTTGAATGAGGGTCGGGCTTTGTTCGATCAACTGATCGGCTGCCGGTTTCAGATCGCCTGTCTGCGCCAGCAGGACGATCGAATTGACCGGGTAGGTCAGCCCCCGATCGAGCGAAGCGTCCGCATCGGCCGGCAGCTGGTAAGTGATTTGCACGTTGGCCGTATTGTCGCCGGGCGGAATGGCTTCAAAATACTCAAAGCCTCCATCCGACTGCGCATAGACGCCGGGCACAGTGGTCATTCCGAGGAATGCCGTAGCGCCCGCCGGCAAGTTGAAGCGCAGGGCAGGGCCGCCGGACATATTCGCCACAGTTCGGTCGCCCAGGTTCGACACGCCATAGAACTCGACCACGCTGAGCACGCCGCTGTCCTGCGTGACTCGGACGTGCAGGGTATCGATCTGGAGCGCATCGGTTGCCGTCGTTTGCTCGTAGACGTGAATCGGCATGTCGATTGTCGTGGTCAGACCATCGACTGTGATCAGGTCGCTCCAGTACGGGATGTCACCATATTGAACGTTGGCGGCTATGACATCTCCCGCTTGCGCCTGCAAGCCGGGCACTGTAAACCGCCCCTGCGTATCCGCCCGGATCGTCTGAGTGACCGGCTCGTTGACGGGCTGGTTGTTCTGGTCGAGGCCGCCGGGGAGGTAGTAGAACGTGCCCTCGAGGTTGCCGGGCTGCGGCCCGCCGTTCGTGCCGTTGATGATCGATCCGTCGATCGTCAATCCAATGCCCGCCGGTTCCGGCACGCGCGTCGCGTTCGGCGCGGGAGCCGGCTCGGTTGGCCCGGCGGCGACGGCGGCTGCGTCGTAGGCGAAACTGCGGATGTAGTCGTCGACCGCGCGCCGCTCTTCGCTGCTCAACTTGCCGCTGAACGATGGGACGTGTGTGCTGTCCAGCGCGTTGTCCCACTCGCCCGGCGCAACGTCGGTGTAGCCGGCTAAGTTGGACAGATCGGGCAGCGGGCCGCCGGCCTGCGGGCCGTCGCCTTTGCCTGTTTCGCCGTGGCACTGCACGCAGCGTTCTTCGTAGATCGTTTTTCCGGAGGCGATGACCTCTTGCGGCGAGCCGAGCGACCAGGCGTAGGCAATCACGTCCCAGCGGTCGTCGACCGACAGCGACTCGCTGAAGAAGGGCATGCCCCTTTCGAGGCGGCCTCCCGTGACGACGGCGTACCACTCGGCGAGTGTCGAGGCGCGCGCGACGCTGTCGGCGGTGAGATCGGCGGGCATTGCCCCGAACCGCGATTGAATCGCGCCGGCGCGGTCGCCATCGCCCTTACCCGATGCGCCGTGGCAGGCCGCGCACTTCTCGGCATAGATCGCCGCGCCGTTCGCGATCGACGGTCTGCGCGAAGGCAACTCCACTGTCACGTCGGGCTGGGGCGGCAGCGGGGTGAGAATCGGCGCGCGCCCGCGCGACGGCGGCGGAGCCGAGAGCGAGCAGCCGGCGAGCAGCGCCGCCAGCAGGATGATGCACAGAATCGAAAGTGTTTTACCACCGAGACACAAAGGCACAAAGATAACCTGGTGTCTTCGTGTCTTAGTGGTTAATAAAGTCGACTCTACCGGGTTGGCCGGGGAAAGCCTCACCGCAAAGGGCGCAAAGAGCGCAAAGCCTTTGAAATCTTGGCGTCCTTTGCGTTCTTTGCGGTTCAATTCCCGCCAGAGTCGGGAGAGCCATAAAGTCTTGTGAGAGTGATTCATCGCGCTACCTGCGTGGCAACGGGAGCGCCGCACTTGGAGCAGAAGGCGTCGCCCGGGTTGAGCGGCTTGCCGCAGTTGTGGCAGGCCAGCGCCTTGCGCCGTGCGGCGATGGCCGCTTCGAGATCGGCGTCGCCTGTGCCCGCCGTCGCCGGCTTGCGTTTGCGGCGCGTGGCGATGGCCGCTTCGAGGTCCGCGTCGGCGGCCGCCGGCTTGCGCTTGCGGCGCGCGGCGATTGCCTGTTCCAGGTCATCGACGGCGGTGGGCATCGCCGTGAGCAACTCGTCGATCTGGCGCAGCACGCCGGCGGCTTCGGTCTTGAGCCGATCGCGGATCGGCGCGTAGTCGGCGTCGGTGACCTTGCCGGTGGCGTGATCAAAGTCGAGCTCGCGGATTTGTGTATACAGCGATTCGCGCCGGGCGATGAGCGTGTCGAGCTGCGACCCGGTTTCGGCCGATGGGTGCGTGCGGCGCAGCGGCTGGCCGATGAAGAGGAATAAAAAGGCGGCGATCGCCGCGCCGATGAAAAGTGCGAAGGTATCCATCATTGACCTGCCAGGAGTGCGTCGAATAGGGTCGCCAGTTCCTGCTGGGTGACGGGACTGGCTTTGAAGAAGACAATGCGGCCGTTCGGATCGACGATGAAGGTTTCCGGCACGCCCTGGATGCGATACTTGGGCTGCGCGATCTTGGAGCCGAGGTCCGGCCCGTTGGCATAGGTGATGTCGAACCGCTTGAGATACGCCAGGGCATCAGCCGGGTTGTCTGCCCAGTCGACGCCGATGAACACCACGCCCCGATCTTTGTAGGCGCGCCAGGCGGCTTCCAGGTCGGGCGCTTCTTCTTCGCACGGCACGCACCACGAGGCCCAGAAGTTGATCAGCACAATCTTGCCACGGAGTTCGGAGAGCGTGATAGACGACCGGCCCAACCCGCCGTCGTAGCCATCGAACAGCGTCAATGTGAAGTCGGGGGCCGGGCTGTTGGTCGGTTGCGTGGCGCTGGTGTCGGACAGCCCCCAGGCGATAAACCCGACGAACAACACGACGACGCCCAGCGCGACGAATGCGCCTTTGGGCGGGCCAGAGGATGCTCTCTGAGGGGAAGTCTCGTTCATGGTAAATGTAGAATGGAGAATGGAGAATGGAGAATGCGGAATGGAGAATGCGGAATGCAGAATGTGGAATGCAGAAAGTACAAGTGTGTCTTTTTGTCATTCTTCATTCTTCATTCCTCATTCTTCATTCCTGATTCGTCCTTTGTCAGAGTCTTTGTTTTAGATCGCTCTCAACCTGGTCGAGATACCGGTCGCCGGTCGAGGCCGGTTTCTCGACAGGCGGCGGTGTCCCTCGCGCCGGTCGCGCTGCCATGCGCCGGATCAGCCGGATCGTGTAGAAGCCGGCGAGCAGCGCGAAAACGATCGGGCCGATCCACAGGAGCACAGTCACGCCGGAGAAGGGCGGCTCGCCCTGCACGACCAGCCCGAACTGATCGACGAAGATTTGCACGATCTCGTCGTCGCTCTTGCCTTCGGCCAGGTACTGCGCGATCTGCGCTTTCCACTGCACGCACGCCGGCGTCTGGCACACGTTGAGCGGCTCGTTCTCGCACACCGGGCAGTACAATTTCTTGGCGACGCGGTTTACGTCGTCGGGGTTGGGTCGCCGATTCGGCGTCGGCGTCTGCGCAGAAACCGATGCCACCACCAGCAACCCGGCCAACAATCCAACCAACAAACTAACTAACAAGCCAACTCGCTTCACTTCCCCGCCTCGCCCACGATGATCTGGCCCGGCGCGCGCACGGCCACTGCCGCACCTGCGCCGCTCGGCCACATCGCCAACAGCGTGCCGACGATCAGCACGATGCTGCCGATCCACAGCCAGTTGACCAGTGGATTGATATACACCTTCAGCGTGCCGAATCCGCTTTCTTCGCCTGTAAACAGGATATAGAGGTCTTCGGTCAGCGTCGAGCGTAACGCGGGCGGAAGCAGTCCGCCGCCCTGCTGAAAGACTTCACGATATGGTGTCATCGCTTCCGGCGGCCCACCCGCCACCGACACCAGCACGTGGCCGACGAAGACGGTCTTGTCCGGCTCGTTCTCCGGCACGTACAATTCGGAGCCTTGATAGGTGATGGTGTAATCACCCAGCGTGATCGACTCGCCGACGCGCAGCGGTTGCTCCGTCTCTTGTTGGAACATCGTCGTGCCGATGACGCCGAGGCCCATGAAGATCACGCCGAGGTGAATCACGTAGCCGCCGTAGCGGCGTCGATTGCGCGCGATCAAACGGCTCAACGCGACGAAGAGTGACTCGTCGCTCAACTTCATGCGCGCACGCACGCCGTGATAAATCTCCTCCAGTGTGATCAGGCCGGCATAGGTGACCACGCCGAACCCGGCCAGTGCACCGAACGCGCGAATGCCGGACAGGAACAACACGGCAACGACGAAGACGGCGATCAGACCTGCCTTCTGCGTCATCCGGCCCAGCGCCTGCGGCGACGATTTGCGCCAGGCCAATAACGGGCCAATGCCCATCAACAGCACCAGCGCCGTCACCTGAGGGCCGATCAGTTGATTGAACACCGCTGGCCCGATCGTCAGCTTCTGGCCGACAATCAATTCCGAGAACATCGTGTAATACGTACCGAGGAAAACGGTGAAGGTGATCGTCAGAAACAAGAAGTTGTTGAGCACGAAAGCCGACTCGCGCGACCAGGGCGATTCCAGCCGGTTTTCGCTTTTTAGATAATTCCAGCGCAAGACCACCAACGCCGCCGAGCCGAGGAGGATGAGCGCGGTGAAGAGCAGGAACGGCACGCCCAGCGACGATCGGGCGAAGGAATGCACCGACGAGATCACGCCCGTGCGCGTGACGAACGTGCCCAGGATCATCAGGCAGAAGGTGAGGACGATCAGGATCATGTTCCAGATCTTGAACATCCCACGCTTCTCTTGAATCATCACCGAATGCAGGAAGGCCGTCGCGGTCAGCCACGGCAGCAGCGCTGAGTTCTCGACCGGGTCCCAGCCCCAATAGCCGCCCCAGCCCAGCACGTCGTAGGCCCAGCGCCCACCCAGCAGCAGGCCCATCGACAGGAAGGCCCACGCGATCAGCGTCCAGCGGCGTGTGGCTTTGATCCACGCCGCATCCGAGGCCGTCGATCCGCCCAGCAGTGCGGCCATCGCGAACGCATACGGGATCGTCAGCCCGACGAAGCCGAGGTACAGCATCGGCGGGTGGATGATCATGCCCGGATGGCGCAGCAGTGGGTTCAGGCCCAGCCCGTCGGGCGGCATGTAGGGTATCGTCCCTGACGGCTGGAACACCGCTGCCAGCGGGCTGCCGTTTGCATCCAGCCACAATCGCGCGAAGGGATTGGCGAAGAACATCGTCAGCACCAGGAAGAACAACTGCGCGCCCAGCGACACGGCCAGCACCCAGGGCTGCAGCGCTCGATTGCCGCGCCACTCTCGCACGAACAGGAAGAAGATGTACAGCGACATCAGCCAGCCGAAGAACAACACCGATCCATTCTGCCCGCCCCACAGCGAGGTGAACTTCAAGACAGTCGGCATGCCACGGCTGTTGACGCGGTACGTGTATTCCAGGTTGAAGTTATTGCCGAGGTTGGAGATGATGATCGTCAGGCAGGCGATCGTCAACAGCGGGGTGATGGTCAGTGCGGCGCGCCGCGCGCTGGCGATCCAGTCGGGCCGGTGGTTCTGCCCGCCGTAGATCGCGGCGCTGACGCCGTACAAGGCTGAAGCAAAAGCGAGGACAAGCGCAATCAGACCGATGTCCACGATCACGGTTCACCTCCCCCACAAAATGTAAGGCGTAAAACGTAATGACGCTTCACGTTTTACGTTTTAGTTACCCTGCGCCTGGTTGGGGAACTCTTCTTCGTAGCGGGTCGGGCACTTGAGCAGCAGCTCGTCGGCGTGGAACGTGCCGTCCGCGCTCAACTTGCCCGTGACAATCGCCTGCGCCTGATCCTGCAACAGCTCGGGGCGCGGGTCGTCGTACACAATGCGGAGCGGAGTCTGTCCGGCAATCGGCTCGAACCGGCCATTCATCTCGACGGCATCGACGATGTCGAATTCCAGGCGCCCGCTGGCTGCATCGTAGGCGATACTGTCTCCAATCACCGCGCCGGAGATGCGCACACTCTGATCCTGAAACTCGGCAGCCTTCTCGCGCAACTGGCTGATGGTGAAGAAATACTGGGCGCCGGCGGCCAGGCCCTGGGCAATAATCACCGCAACCGCCATCAGCACCAGCGCCCCGCCCAAGAGGAATTTCGGCTTCATACGTCCTCCTCATTCTGTCTCATGTGGCACGGGAAACCCGTAGTGAAAGTTATACTCTGTCCCCAGGGGGATGTCAATGTAGTGTATCATCTATTTTAATTGACATTCCTCCAGCCAGCCATCCAACTAGCCAACCGTCCAACTATCCCACCACAACCGGCGTGCCTCCGTCTTTCACGAGGGTTAGCGGTTCCTCGTACGGCGCAGTCGGATTCGACCAGCGATAGAACCATAGTGCGTCGGCGGCGAGGACATTGACGCAGCCGTGCGATCGGGGACGGCCGAAGTCGTTGTGCCAGTATGCGCCGTGGATCGCCGCGCCGTGTTCGGTGAAGTAGGTGCAGAACGGCACGCCGGGCAGGTCGTAAAAATCCGAGCGCCCCTGCGAGCCGATCATGTGGCGTGACGGGCGCTTGCGCACAATGCGGTGTTTGCCGGTCGGCGTCGTGTAGTCGAGCGCGCCCATGCCTTCGATGCTGAAGGTCGTGCCCGTCGCGCAGCGGGCTGAATACACCTCCGCGCCGTTCTCGTAAGCCCTCACGATTTGCTTGTCCAGATCGACTTCGATCAGTTTGTCTTCGACGTCTGCCGACAGAGGCGACATTTCCTCTGGCGGGATCGGGCGCGCGTGATCGGCGCGCACATAATGGCGCAGCCCGGTGAAATCATCCTGGATCCGATACCACCATTGCCCGCGCTGATCCTGCTCGGCAGCCGTCAGCAAGTGCACCGACGAGTAATACAGCCGGTAGGTGATCGGAGCGGTCGAAACGGGTCTGAGGCGTGCGTTGCTGAACGGCACGCTGATCTGCCCCCAAAATCCTGCCCGGGGCACCTGGCGCACGACGACACGCTGGCGATCGTCGCGCACAGGCTGAACGTACGATGAGTAAACCCAGCCCGTTCGGATGCGAAACCAGCGTGGATTGTGATCGGCCAGTCCGACCGTATCGACCTGCTCGAAGATCGGCACGATCATGTCGCGCCGCAGCCGGCCGATGATGCCGCTCTCAGGGTCGGGTTCGGTGTAGATGGCCAGTCGGGATTGTGTGACGCGGCCCAGTGTGGGCGGCAGGGGCGGCAGATCGCGCCCGTCGACGGGAGGCCCGCCCCACGGCGCGATGAGGCCGGCGGTGACCATCTTGAGGAACGTGCGTCGGTCGAGTGGTTGCATAAGCGGCATGTCGTCTCGATGGCGCGATGATCCGGAGTGGAGTATCCGGTCACAGACTCAATGGGCAGGAAGATAGCAGATTTTCGGCAGATGCGCAACGCGGGCCGCGCAGCGGGGTATGCTCAATCGCCGGATGGCGCATCCAGCCGGATGTGGATCTCCCACACGCCTGCTTCGAGTCGCTTCTTGGCCGGCAGGCCGCTACGTTGGATGAAGTGCATGATCTCGCTGTTGCTGTAATGCACGCTCGCCACGAATGCGCGGATGCCATGCGCGCGCGCGTAGGTCACCAATCGATTGACCAGGATTGTGCCCAGGCCGCGTCCCTGGTGATCGTCCTGCACGACGATGGCCGCTTCGGCGGTATCGGGCTTGGCGGGATCGATGGCCGCGTAACGCGCCACGCCGATGAGCCGCTCGTCATCGCCGTCCGGCAGCGCCGCGACGATCGCCATGTGTGTTCGATAATCGACCGTCGCCCAGCGTTGCGCATCTTGATCCGTGAGCGCCTTGCGCTGATCGAGGAAGCGCAGGAACACGCTCTCCGGCGAAAGCCGCTTGTGCAGTGCTTGCAAGCGCGGTGCGTCGTCGGGGCGAATGGCGCGCAGGACGACCTGCGTGCCGTCGCGCAGTGTGACGGTTTCGGTGGCAAAACTGGAACGCATACGTGAAACCTCCAAGTTCCTCATCACCCCCGGTACTCAAGTGCTTGAGTCGGCGCGTAAGGCGGATTATAGTAGGCAGGACGTTACACAGGTGTCGGGCAGGCGGCGAGGATGGGTTCTATTCTATCCGAGCCGCCGTGCTGTCGTTGAGATCCATTTCGGAGGTGCGTAGTGACAATCGTGTTGCGCAGGCTGCAAAGCCTGCATCGTTTTCTGGCAGGTCATTTCTTCTATCCAGCGCTTCTCTCCAGCGCGCTCGCCTCGGTCGTGCTGATTGGGCGGGTATACCTGAGCGGCAAGGGCACCTATGCGTTTCTGGTGTGGAATCTCACCCTCGCCTGGGTTCCGTATCTCTGTGCACTATGGGCAGTGGGCGTGCACCGCCGCTTCCCGTGGTGGGCTTTGCCGGTTCCTTTCGCGGTGTGGCTGATCTTCTTCCCGAATGCCCCCTATATTGTGACAGATTTTCTGCATTTGCAAGCGCGCCGGCCAATCCCGATCTGGTACGATACCATCCTGGTCATGTCATTTGCCTGGAGTGGCTGCTTCCTGGCAGTGACTTCACTCTACATCATGCAGACGCTGGTGCGATCATACCTCGGGCGCAGTGTGAGCTGGCTGTTCGTCGCCGTGACGTTGGGGCTGACAGGTCTCGGCGTATACTTGGGGCGTTTCCTGGACTGGAACAGTTGGGACTTGCTGCTGCGGCCGCGCCGGGTGTTGGGTGATGTGCTGGTGCGTTTCCTCAACCCGCTCGATCATCTCGGCGCAGTCGGCGTCACGGTTTTGTTCGCTGCATTTCTGTTTGTGTGCTATGTGACCTTCCTCTCGATGCAGCAGCGCGATCGAGTGTAATATGAGCTGGTGATTATTCACAAACACGTTCGTCCGCAGTTGCACTGCGGGTGTTGGGCGACAGTTGAACTGTCGCCCAAACATGTGTGTAATCACCAATGATATGAAATCTGGACAAATGCTGAACGATTGCGTAAGATAGGGCGCGACTCGGCTGACACCGTTCGAGCGAATGGGGAGGACACTTTATGCGTATCGTCATCACCGGAGGCACCGGATTGATCGGTCGCGCGCTGGCCCAAAGCCTGCTGGCCGACAAGCATGCGGTCGTCGCGCTCAGCCGAAACCCGCAATATGCGCGGAACATGCCGAAGGGCGTCAAGGTCGAAAAGTGGGATGGCCGCACGCCCGCCGGCTGGGGCAAACTCGCCGATGGCGCGGAGGCGATCGTCAATCTGGCCGGTGAAAGCATCGCCGGCCAGAATCTATTGGCGATCTTGTTTAAGCGTTGGACGCGCAAGCAGAAACGTCGCATCATCGAGAGCCGCCAGCAGGCAGGCCGCGCCGTGGTGCAGGCGATCGAAGAAGCCAAGCAGAAGCCGAAGGTTCTCATTCAGGCGTCGGCGGTCGGCTATTACGGCGTGGTGGACAACGCGGTGCTCACGGAGGACGCGCCGAACGGTTTTGATTTTCAGGCGCGTGTGTGTTGGGATTGGGAAACAGCCACGTCTCACGCCGAAGTGCTGGGCGTGCGCCGGGTCGTGATTCGTTCCGGGCTGGTGATGTCCAGGAAAGGCGGCATCCTGCCGATGGTCGTGCTGCCGTTCAGGTTCTTCGCCGGAGGGCGGCTCGGCGGCGGCAGGCAGCGGTTCCCCTGGGTTCACATCGACGACGAAGTCGGCGCGATTCGCTTCTTGATCGAGAACCCGAATGCGCGGGGCGCGTTCAACTTGAATGCGCCGGATGTACTGGCGAATGCCCAACTCGCCAAGCTGATCGGTCGAGTGATGCGGCGGCCCTCGTTCTTCCCGGCGCCGGCCTTCGCGCTGCGATTGGCGCTCGGCGAAAAGTCCACGCTCGTGCTCGACGGCTGGCGTCCGTCGCCGAAGCGACTGCTCGACATGGGCTACGCCTTCAAGTTCCCGGATGCAGAACCGGCCTTCCGCGATCTGCTCAAGACGAAGGACAAATGACGAAGGACAAATGACGAAGGACGAATGACGAAGGACGAATGACGAAGGACCAAGGCTTTCGTCCTGCGTCTCGGATCGTTCGTCATTGCCCCTGGACGACACCTGAGCCGGGATTTGGAGAGGAGACTGACGATGAAAGTCGGAATTGTGGGAAGTGGTCTGGTCGGCGCGACGGCGGCTTACGCGCTGGTCATGCGCGGCATTGGCCGCGAAATCGTGTTGGTCGACAAGAACGCGGCGCGCGCCGAAGCCGAGGCGGATGATATTCTGCACGCCGTGCCGTTCGCGCACCCGATGGACGTGCGAGCCGGCGATTATCCCGATCTGGCCGGCTGTCACGTCGTGATCCTCACCGCCGGCGTGAGTCAGCGGCCCGGCGAAACGCGCCTGCAACTGCTGTCTCGCAATGCCGCCGTGTTTCATGAAGTCGTGCCCGCCGTGCTCGATCATGCGCCGGATGCCGTGCTGATCGTGGCGACCAATCCTGTCGACGTGATGACGCATCTGGCGGTGCGTTTTGCCGCCGAGCGCGGCGTGCCGGACGGTCGCGTGTTCGGGTCCGGCACCACGCTCGACACGGCGCGTTTCCGCACGCTGTTGGGACGGCACCTGGGCATCGACGCGCAGCACGTTCACGCCTACGTCGTCGGGGAGCACGGCGATTCGGAAGTGCTCACCTGGTCGCTGGTCACCGTCGGCGGCATCCCGCTCGACGAGTTCTGCCGCCAGCAGCGGATCGCGCTGGATGCGTCGGTGCGGCTGGACATCGATCGGCGCGTGCGGCGCGCGGCTTACAGCATCATCTCGGGCAAGGGCGCGACGTACTACGGCATCGGCAGCGCGCTGGCGCGCATCGCCAACGTCATCCTGGCCGATCAGCGATCGGTGCTCACCGTGTGCAAGCCGGTAGGCGACGTGGTCGGCGTGTGCGACGTGACGGTCTCGCTGCCGCACCTGATCGGCGGCAAAGGCGTGATGGCGACGTTCCCGCTGCCGCTGAACGAAGACGAGCAAGACTTGCTCCACAACAGCGCCGACGTGGTATGCCAGGCGATTCACGGCCTCGATTCGGAGATGAGAGCATCGCGTGAACAATGACGAGCGCATCGCGCTGGGTGCGACGAATGTGAAGGTCACGCCGCTGGGCATCGGCGCGTGGCAGTGGGGTGATCGGCTGATATGGGGCTATCGCCGCGAGTATGGGTATGCGGATGTGCGCGCCGCGTTCGATGCGGCCATCGCCGCAGGCGTTCGTTTCTTCGACACCGCCGAAGCGTATGGTCGCGGAACGTCGGAACGGTTACTCGGCGAGTTCGTTCGCGCATCCGGCGTGCCGGTCGCCGTCGCCACCAAGTTCATGCCCTATCCGTGGCGCTGGCGCAAGCACAGCCTGGTGCAGGCGTTGCGGCGCAGCCTCAACCGGCTTGGCCTGGAACAGGTCGATCTGTATCAGATTCACTGGCCGTTGCCTCTCAGGCCGATCGAAACGTGGGTCGATGCGCTGGCCGATGCAGTTCAAACCGGGCTGACGCGCGCGGTCGGCGTATCGAATTTCAGCGTCGGTCAGATGCGGCGAGCGCACGCTGTTCTGGCGAGGCGCGGCGTGCCGCTGGCTTCGAATCAGGTTGAATACAGCCTGCTGCATCGCACACCGGAGCGCAACGGCCTGCTGGCCGCGTGCCGCGAGCTGAATGTCACGCTCGTCGCCTACAGTCCGTTGAAGTGGGGTTTGCTATCCGGCAAGTATACGCCGACGATGCCGCCGCCCGGTCTGCGCGGATACCGGCTGGGTGCGAGCCTACTGGCGCGGACGCAGTCTCTCGTCGATCGACTACGCCAGATCGGCGAGCCGCATGGCAAGACGCCTGCGCAGGTTGCGCTCAACTGGATCATGTGCAAGGGCGCGCTGCCGATTCCAGGGGTGAAGAACGCGCGGCAGGCGCAGGAGAATGCAGGTGCACTCGGTTGGTCGCTTGCGGCGGACGAGGTCACTATGCTCGACGCGGCCAGCGACCGGACGTGACCGTTATGAAACGCATTCGCCGCTGAGAGAGACGCTCGATGTCTAAAGTTGCCATCAACACGCAGGCTCCGGACTTCACGCTTACCGACTTTACTGGTCGCCCGGTACGCCTGTCCGACTTTCGCGGCGCCCGCCATGTGGTGCTGATTTTGAATCGCGGTTTCGCCTGACCATTCTGCCGCCGGCACATGGCGCAGTTGCGCCGCGATTACGCGCGCTTTGTCGAGCGCGATGCCGAGGTCGTCGTGGTCGGGCCGGACGATGCTCGTGCCTTTGCCGACTACTGGCGCGTGAACGATCTGCCGTTCGTCGGCCTGCCCGATCCGGACGTGGGCGTGCTCCAACTGTACAGGCAGGAGTTCAATCTGTTTCGGCTGGGTCGCATGCCGGCGCAGGTCGTTATTGACAAACGCGGCATTATGCGCTTCGTTCACTACGGCAAGTCGATGAGCGACATTCCCGGCAGCGATGAATTGCTGGCGCTGCTGGATGGCTTGAATCGCGAAGACTCGCAGGTGGCAATCCAAAGTAATCCGAGCAATCATTCGAATACCTGATCCATAAACTCATGCCACCCGACCCCTTGGTCATCACCAGCGCGCGCAATCCGCGCATCGTCGCCGCGCGCAAGCTCGATCAGCGCAAGCATCGCCGCGAGCAGGGCCGTTTCCTGGTCGAAGGGCTGCAACTCCTGCACATGGCGCTCGATGCGGGCACGCGCCCGATGGAAGTGTTTTATTGCGAGGCGCAATTCGCGGGAATGGAAGCGCCCGCACTGCTGAAACGCTTTCGGCAATCCGGCGCTGAACTCGTCCCCGTGTCGCCGAACGTGATGCAGGCGCTGTCGGAGCGCGATGCGCCGCAGGGCCTCGTCGCGACGTTCGCGCTGATCGAGACGCCGCTGGAATCGCTGCGGTTCAGCGGGAATGAACTCGTCGTCGTGCTGGATCGGCTGCAAGACCCCGGCAACATGGGCACGCTGATCCGCACTGCCGACGCGGCCGGCGCGGCGGCGGTGATTCTTATCGAGCCGTGCGTCGATCCGTTCGATCTCAAGACGGTGCGCGGCAGCATGGGGTCGTTGTTCAACCTGCCGCTGGTTCACACGGACGATGTGCCGGGGCTGTTCGCGTCGCTGCGTCGGCATGGGTTGCGGCTTGTCGGCGCGGACGCGCGATTGGGCGAAGCCTACGGCCAGGGTGTGCTGGATGGCGGCGTTGCGCTGGCGCTGGGCAACGAGGCGCGCGGCCTGTCCGACGATGTGCGTGATCACATCGAAGCGTGGGCGCGATTGCCGATTGTGGGGAAGGCGGAATCGCTCAACGTGGCGGTGGCCGGCGGTGTGTTGATGTACGAGTGGTTGAGGCAACGGATGAGCAACGAATGAGCAACGGATAAACGAATACGAACTTGTGTCGTCATTCGTTTATTCGTTGTCTATCCGTTGCTCACTTCACCTCAATTGCGGTGAGCGGGATTATTTCCTCTCCTCCTGTCGTCTTCAGCCGTGCGTTGTTCTCAGGATCGTACATCCCCGCCGAAATGTGATATGGCCCGGCGGGCAAGCCGGCGGGCAGGGCGACGCTGTACCGATCCGCGATCACCTCGCCCGGCAGCCAGCCTGTCGTTGGGCGTGAGCCATCGACGGGGATCGAATCCGCCTGCGCGACGATTTGCTCCATCGCATCGAGGACGTGAACGAAGACCTTGTACGATCGGTCTGTCTCCGCCTGCGCCTGCCAATACAGCGTCAAATCGATAGTCTCACCCGGCGCAACTTGCGCGCGGGTCACGTCGAAGCCGAGCAGCGTCGCGAAATCTCCAAGTTCAACTCCGACTCGATTCCTCATCTCCGGTGTGCTGAATTGTCTCTCCGGCGCGGCGACGCGGAACGACGGCTGCATGTCGAACGTCGCAACCGGCCGGCCCGATTCGTTCAACAGTGATCCGCGCCAGTGATATTCGCCGGACGGTGCCGACGCCGGCACGCGCATCGTCGCCAGCGAAATAACCTGCTCGCCCGCGCTCCATCGCGACGTGGGATAGCGTTCTTCTCCGATCAGAATCTCCTTTGAGGCCAGCGCCGCGTTCCTGGCATCGATCAGCTCGACGCGCAAGCGCCGATCCGCCTGGGGCGCGCGCTGCGCCTGCCAGAAAAAGGTCAGCAGGACAGTCTCGCCTGGAACCGTGTCGACGCGGTCGATGTTGTAACCGAGGAGGGCCAGGTCGGCATCAAGATCGCGGTGCTCGCCGCCGTAGATACGGAGTTGTTGAGCGTCGAAAGTCTGTGTCGCGCGATCGACCTGAATCGATCCGATCGCGGCGACGACATGCCCCGGTAAAGCATCTGCATCCGGTTGAAGCGGCGCGAGCGTCGCACGGTCGAACATCTGCGCGGCGATGACATACTCGCCGGGCGGCGTGCCGGGCAGCACCTCGACCTCGAAACTGTCGATGGCGTACGCGTCAATGGGCCACTGCGATGTCACCGGATAGTCGGTATGGTCGCGCGGGCGCTCGGCGTGCTTGGGACTCCATAGCCAGCCGTCCGCGTCGGCGACGGCGACCTCGGCCTGGTAAGCCGCGTCGAGCGGGCGCAGCGCTTTCCAGTACAGGTCGACGCGAATGGTTTCGCCGGGGCGCGTTCGCGCGGGCGATACATCGTAACCCAACAGCCGTAGTCGATCGCCGAAAGTCACGTCGAGCGGATGCGGCACGCCGGCAAGTGAATCGCCCTGTAGACGAGTAGCGCGTAGCGGCGTCAGGCCGGGATCGATCAGCGTGACTTTGATGAGGACAAATGCGACCAGGGCAACGAAGGCGTAAAGCGTAAAACGTCGCGCGTGGTGCGTGGTGCGTGGTGCGAGAGAGGATTGACCTCGCCGGCGATAGAGAAGCGTGGCAGACGCGATCGTCGCCAGCAGGGTCGCCAGCGACAGGCCATCGGCTAACGCGCGCTGCGGCGAGTCGCCAAATTCAATGAGTATCCGATGCTCGCCTACCGGCACGCCGAAGGTGATCAGGCCGGTCGGGTCGGACGGACGGATTTCGACCGGCTCATCGTCGATGCGCACCTGCCAGCCGGGAAAGTCGAACGCGAGATACGTGGCGGTGAAGGCGGCCGGCGTCGAGAGTGTCAGGCCGGCGCGATTGGGGCCGTAGTCTGCGCCGAGGATGCGCGCACCGTCGGGCAGCGCCGTCGCGTCGAATCGCTCGATCGTCTGCCCGGCGGCGTATTGCGCTTCCAGCGGCGACCCGGTCGGGCGCTCGATCACGCTGCGCGGCAGATACGCGCCGAGCGGATCGACGCCGATGTGCCCGGTTGTCCGCTCGTAGGCAAACACGGCGTTGATGTCGAGAGTGTGCGGCGTGGGACACAGGCGCGGGTAGGATAGCGGCGCGGTGAAGATCAGCGCGATGAAGATCGGCGCTCCAAAAAGGAATAATTTAACCGCAAAGGACGCAGAGAGCGCAGAGATATTGTTGGTTTCTCCCTGCGGCCTCTGCGCTCTCTGCGGTGAAAAGATCGCTCCTGCCAGCAGAGCAGTCGGCAGCATCGCACGCCCGACGAAGCGCCACGGAAATTGGACGAATCGAATCAGCGGCAGGCTGTCCCACAGCGGCTTCGAGGCAGGCAGCGCCATGAAGGTCAGCGCGATCACGGCCAGAGCCGCGGCGGCGATCGTCGCGCGCTGCTCGCGGCTCGACGCGCGCCGATAAGCCAGCGCGCCGATCGCGGCCAACGCCAGTTGCGGCCAACCGAACGGGATGCGCAGCGGTGGGTTCAGCAGTTTCGGATCGGACTGGCCCGGGCCGGCGAGCAACTCGCCCAAGTCAATGAAGTTGTAGTTGTAGTTGTTCCCGCGCGTCGAATGCGTCAGGTATAACTGGGCCTCGTCTTGCTCCGCCAGCGCAGGGAGCCAGAAGAAGGCCGTCAGGCCGAAGGTGAGGAGGATGGCGAGGAGTGCGCGTTGCGTATTGTGCCGGATGGATCGGAGGTTGGAGGTTGGAGGCTGTGCCCAACCCAGGAGAATGACATACATAATCAAAAGCGGAGTGAATAGCAGGCTGGAAATATTGTGTGTCAGGAACAGCGCCGCGTAAGTGAGAATTGACGCGACGAAGTAGCGCGTGTGTCGAAAGACGATCAGGCGGCGGAAGAAGAACAGAATCAGCGGCATCAGCGCGAAGGCGATCACTTCGGGCAGGTTGCCACGTGTGAGCGGGCCGATCAGCACATAGGGCGCGGTCAGGTAGGCGATTCCCGCCATCAGCCCGCCGCGCTCGCCGAAGATGTCGCGCGCCAAAAGGAACATGGCGAGGCCCGACAGGATGACGCTGCCGGCCAACGTCAGGTTGAAGGCAATCGGCACGCTCAAGCCCAGCAGGTGCAGCGCTTCCAGCGTGTAGTAGTTCAGCGGCTCGCGGTAGACGAAGAATGGGAAGCCGTAGCCGAAAGCCAGGTCGGGGAACCAGCGCGGATATAGCACGCCGTCGCGAATGGCCTGATCGAGCGCGACGGTGCGGTAAATGTGCAGCGCGCCGTCGTCGGTGCACAGCGTGTCACCCTGCAACAGCGGCGCGGCCAGGACGAGGCCAATGAGGAATAAAAGGATGAGGGATGAGAGATGAGGGATGAAGCGAAAGAGGCGCATGAGCGAATGAGTGAGTCTGCGAACCATCCAACTATCCAATCATCCAACCAGCCGACCATCAGCCCAGGTAGCCCAACGCGCGCAGGCGTTCCTCGACTTCGGCCTGCTCCGCCTCGGTGAGATCGACCTGCTCGGCGACGTGCGTCGCGGCCTCGGCGGTGTGCACGGCGCGGGCGCGCACATCGGGCGCGAGCGCTTCGGTGAGGACGCGACCGTCCATGTCGGCCGGAACCGGCACGTTGAGGATGTGCAAAATCGTCGGGGCGAGATCGATGATGCGCGCGCCATCGACACTTTCACGCGCGAAGGCCGGCCCGCTGCCGATGAACACGCCGTGCAGGCGATGGCAGCCGGAGTCGCCGCGAATCTGCTGCGTGATGACTTTGCCGTCGGTGGCGAACAGCGGGAACGCGATCGTGCGGTAGCCGTCGAGGATGAGATGCAGGTCGGGCGCACGATCGACATACGGCCCCGACGCGGCTTCTTCGCGCGGGATGACGCGATCGACCAGCCGCTGGCCCGTATCGGGATCGCGCAGTGCGCTCAGCACGTCGATGACCTTGCGGCGTGCGCTCGCGTAATCGCCCGGCTCGACGATGCCTTCCGGCTCGCGTCCCTTCAGGTTGAGATACACCTGCCCGACGTGGCCCATCGAGTAGGCGATCGTGCGCGACCAATCGACGTCCTCGAACGACAGGAACTTGCCGACGACCTGGTTGCGCGCCTGGCGGCTGACGCGCGTGGTCAGGTTCTGCAAGCCGGCCTTCTCCAACAGCCGATACACGCCCTTGGGCGTCAGGCCGCGCTTGAACATCGCATAACGCAGGCGTGTCCACGCGCTTGATTTCAGATGCATTAACCCGGCTTCCAGAAACAGCACATTCAGGTTTACCGTCCGATGCAGCGGCCCAAAGCCATGATCGCTCATCACAAGGATATTGCGGATTTCGGATTGCTGATTGTCGAACGATGATTGAAGATTGGCGATGGCGGTGTCGAGATGCTGATAGACTTTCTGCAATGCGTCGCCGTATTTTGAAACGAGCGCAGGGTCGTGGCGCGGGTGGGTCGGGTCCATGAAGCGCCACAGCGCGTGTGAGGCGGTGTCGCTGGCGAGGAAGTGCACCATCAGCACGTCGGTCGGGCGATCGCGCATCAGCCGCAGCGCGTAGCGCAGTTGCGCGTCGATCAGATCGTGCACGTCGGCGATGAAGGCGTCTTCCTGGCCGGCGCTGAATTGCACGTCGGGCGTGATGCGATAGCGGCCCAACTCGGCGCGATACGGCTTGAGCAGATCGGGCGGATAGGTGGTGACGCCTTGATCGGGCGCGAGCAGGCCGGGAACCATGTACCCGTTCACTTTGCGCGGTGGGTACGTGATCGGCACGTTGAGCACGCCGACCGAATAACCGGCGTCGCTCAGAATCTCCCACAGCAATTTGCCGTCGATCTGCGAGGCGTTGACCATCTCGAACGATCCGGCGTTGGGGCGAATGAAGTCGAACACGCCGTGCTGGCCGGGATTCTTGCCGGTCATGAACGAGGGCCAGGCGGGTGACGTGACGGGTGGCAGCGTCGATTCGAGCGGGCCGGTCACGCCCTCGCGCATCAGTCGAGCGAGCGTGGGCAGTTTTCCTTCCGCCGCCCAGGGCTGGATCAGATCGAGTGTGGCTCCGTCGAGGCCGATGATGAGGAGGGTAGTCATGGAGTCATTAGTCAGATAGTCGGGTAGTCAGTTGGTCGGATAGTCAGTGGAGTGGTTAGATGGGTGGTTAGTTGGATGGATGGATGGTTGGATGGATGGATGGATGGATGGATGGTTGGTCAGTTGGCTGGTTCCAGATGATCTCGCGGATGTAGTACGTCGGCCGATGTGCCGATTCGTGGTAGGTGCGGGTGATCATCTCGGCGATCAGCCCGAAGAACAAGAACTGCACGCCGATGATCACCAGCATCACGCCCAGCCATAGAATCGGGCGATTGCTGAGCAGGATATCTTGAGTGAGTTTCAGGATCGTGAGATAGAGCAGAATCACAAATCCGGCTCCTCCCGTGATCAGGCCCAGCCCGCCGAACAATTGCATAGGCTGCGCCTGGAAGCCGAGCAGGAAGGCGAGCGTGAACAAATCGAGGAGTACTTTGATCGTGCGCGACAGGCCGTACTTGCTCTTGCCGAATTTGCGCGCCCGATCGTTGACGGGCACTTCGGCCACGCGCACACCCATGCCTGACGCGAGCGCCGGGATGAAGCGGTGCATTTCGCCGTATAGCGGAATGTGCTTGACGACTTCGCTGCGGTAGGCTTTCAGCGAGCAGCCCGAATCGTGCAGGTGGACGCCAGTGCCGCGCGCGAGGATGCGATTGGCGACGATCGACGGGATGCGCCGCGTGATGAACCGCTCCTTGCGCCTCGTCCGCCAGCCCGACACGATGTCGTACCCTTCGTCGATCTTCGCCAGCAATTTCGGAATGTCCGCCGGATCGTTCTGGCCGTCGGCATCCATCGTGATCACGACTTCACCGCGCGCCAGGTTGAACCCGGCGACGAAAGCGGCGGTCTGCCCGAAGTTGCGCCGGAACTGTACGGCGATCAGGTGTGGATCGCCGGCCGTCAGGCGCATGAGTGTGTTAAAGGTCGCGTCGGTGCTGCCGTCGTCGATGACGATCACTTCGTAGGACTTGCCCAACGCGCTCATCGCCGCGCCGATCTCGGCGTGCAGGCCGGGCAGCGATTCGGCCTCGTTGTAGGCGGGGATGACGATGGAAAAAGCGATGTGATCTATCATGGACGCTCTCGTTTCGATTCACCCGTCAGAAAGCGTCCACAGGTCCCTGCAGAATACTCTCGTGAGAACGCCCCCAGTCGGCTCCCAGATTGGCTTTGTTCTTATAATGCCATACGAGCCAACGACAGCCACGGAAGAATCGCGAGGCGGGCAACCTCAGGTCGGCTAATATCTCCGAGAATCCGCATATATACAGCGTGCCTGTCGGCTTTAGCACGCGCGCGGCCTGCTCGATCCACTCCATCGACCAGTTCACGTAATCCTGCTGCGACTCGAAGGTATCCCACTCCGCTTTCTTGATGTTGTAAGGCGGATCGGCAAAGATCAGATCAACCGATTCACTTTCCAGCGTATGCAACCAGGCCACCGCATCGCCGATCCAGATTTCGCCATTGGGATGTGAGTAGAATAGTTTGGGAGACTGCGGATCCCATTGTGCCAGATCGATGGAGCGATGTATCCCTTTGAGCATAGGCTGGCCGAAGAACATCGGAAGCGCCTTGCTGCGGGCGTATTCTGCGGCCGGCTCCCTGATCTCTGCGCTGCTCTGTGGCTTGCGCACTTTAGACCTGTTCATAGGCATTCCCCGATCGTTCTCGCGGGCCGCGCTGGTGACTCATATCTTTCCAAATTATAAATCATCGAGCCAAGTGCATCTGCATGAACGGGCATCCCATTTCCTCGATCACCTGATCGGTATAGTGGATGTCCGCTTCGCTCAGATAGGCCGCGTATCCGCCGATCACCCCTTTTCGAACCTTGTAGCTCTCTTCGTCGCGCGCGTTCCCCGGCCTCATGCGCGCGTCTTGAAAGTAACCTTGCGCCTCCATCTGCCGCATGTTGTTGAAACTGGCGAACGCGATAGCGTCTTGAACGAGGCGCTCGTCAACGTCGCCCGCACCGACGAAGCGCAGCGTCTTGACCAGCGCCTCGGCCGGATTCCGGTGCATGTCTTCGTAGCGCACCAGCAGGAACTCTTTGGGAACGTGCCGGTTGTTGTGCCAGATATTATAGAACGTGACGATCTTCTTGACGCCGAAGGTCTCGTTGCGCACGAACTCGGCGATGGGGCCTTTGAATTTGTGCGTTCGCTTGGTCGCCTGGAAGTAACTGGACACCAGCGTGTCCTTGATGTCGCGCACGATGAAAATCACTTTCTTCTTCGCGTACTCGCGCTTGTCTGCCGGCAGGCGGCAATAATGCAGCCCGCTCAGAATCTCCGAGTAATCGTGAACGAAGTGTGTGCGCAGCAGCCCGGCGGTGGTGGTGAGCCGGTGTGTGTCGAGCATCAGGGCGTCCGGCAAGCCATACTTGAGGCAGATGGCTTTGCCCAGCAGCACGCGCAGCCAGGTTCGGCCGGACTTCGGATATGAAATGATGTAGACGTCTGTCGGGCGGCGCAGAATCTCGAAGCGAACGAGGTAAATCTTGAGCCAGTCGGAAAACAAGGTCATAGGTGTGAGTTAGAGTGTGAGATGTGCTGGCGATTACTTCTGATTTCGGCTATCCGCGAGTTGGCGAGTCGGTGGTTGAAGGCGCAGATGATCGCTGACTCGTTGATTCGCTGATTCGTTGGTTGGTCGGTTGGCTAGTTGGCTGGTTCGCGCCGCGCACGTTGCCGATGATGTACAGCGCGCCGCCCGCCAGTCCCGTCAGCCCGCGCACCGCGTAGTATAGCAGCGACACGGCGACGCCGTTCTGATTCTCGGCCCCGATCGACTCGAACAGCGCGCCCAGTGCGCCTTCCCGAATGCCCAGCCCGTTGAGCGAGATCGGCAGCGCCTGCGTCAGCGCGATGATCGGCGTAAACAGGATGAAATAGCGCGGGTCGATGCTCAGGCCGAGCGCGATCGACAGGATGTACTGCGTGGCGATCAGCGTGACGGTGAACGGCAGCGAGACCAGCGTCGAGCGGGCGATCGCGCCGGGCGAATACGATGTGAGCGCGGCATAGAGTCTGCGCAGACGGTCGGCCATCGGCAGGCGGCTGAAGAACTTCCGCCCGATGAGCCGGTCGAGCCAGCGACCCTGTGTCATCACCGTCGCAGCCAGCAGGATGCCCGCCGACACGGCGACGACCAGCGTTCGTAACTCGGCGGGCACGTCCGCCGGATCGGCAAGCGCGACGACGAGCGCGATCAGCGACGAACCGAGGATGCCGGTCAGTCGATCGGCGAAGACGGTGCTGAACGCATTCGCGCCGCCTCGATCGGGAGCCAGTTCGATGATCTTGACTACGTCGCCGCCGATGCCGGTGGGCAAAAAGGTGTTGAAGAAAATGCCGACCAGGTACAGATAGAGCAGTCGCCCAAAGGGAACCGGCGTTCCCAACGACGCGATGAGCAGCCACCAGCGATAGGCACGGATGCCCACGCCGATTAGGTGAATCCCTATCGCCAGCGCGACCCATCGCAGATCGACGCCGCGCAGCCGGTCGAGCACGCCCTCCGCGCCCGCGTTGGCGAGGACGAGAATCAGCACGATCAGACTGATGGCGATTTTGATCAGGTTGCCGCGTTTCGGTTTCATGCGCGTGGCAGAAAAAGCGGCCCGCAGGCGGGCCGGCGCTAGAGATTATAACTCACCTTACGCAGTCGGGCAGGACTTTACCGCAGAGTGCGCGGAGAACGCAGAGATTTGCTTGGAAATCCGCTCCGCGCCCTCTGCGTTCTCGGCGGTGAAATGGTCTCTTGCGTAAGGTGAGATTATAACATGAAGCCGGGTGGGCTTGGGCGAGTGCGGGGCTGCTGCATTCCAAATCGCCGCATCGAATAGACACCGGATAAACGGATGCCAGCCGCGCCACTGCACCCGCCGAAGGCGTGTGTTGGCTGGGGATTGCACACAAATGCTCCAGGCCCACGTCTCGCGGGCTGACCTACAGATTCCTGGGACACGGATTACGCGGATTCACACGGATTGATGTTCTGATCCGTGTTTGTCCGTGTTCATCCGCGTCCTATATCCCGCTCAAGCCGGGAGAGCCGACAGTCTCTGAGTGATTCAGGGCGCAAGGGTCCACGCGCCGAGCGGGATCGATTGGCCCTGCTGGACGAGCTGCTCGTCGAGAAGAGCGAGCGGTTGCCGGGTGAAGTTGTCGTAGAGGATCAACGAGACGGTCGCCGGGCCAGGTGGGGCGTCGGGCGGAATGTCGATGACGTGCCGATCGATAATTTCCGATCCGGCGATCCATTTGAGCGTTGGAATCGCGCCGAGTGCAGGCACGGAGTCGGATGCCGCCTTCCATGAGTAGCCCGATCCGATCATCTGCACCGAGACGACGTAATCGCGCGTGAGCGGCCGCGTGGCGAGGAAGCGCAGATCGAGCGTGAGGCGGTCTCCGGGTTTCAACGATTGGGTGAGCGGAGGTGACGCGGTCGCGCCGAGAAAGTAAATGCCGTTGGAGAGGGCGACGGCTGGCGGAGGTGGCTGGTTGGCTGGTTGGTTAGTTGGTTGGATGGTGGCCGTGGCGACTTCAATTCGGTCGGCAAGCGGAACGATGCTGCCGCCCTCGACCGAGTAGATGCCGGTGAAGAGTGAGTAGTCGCCGGGCGGAACATTGGGCAGAGGGACGACGAAGAACCGCTCGACGATGACATCGCCGGGCTTGTAGCGCGTGGTAGGCAAAGTGCGATCGGACTGACCGATGACGCGCCCCGTCGCATCGACGAGGTGGACGAAGAACGAGTAGTCGCGGTCGGGCAGCGTCTCGACGCGCCAGGCGAGGAAGAGCGTCAGCGGCTCGGCTGGCGTGGTGCGCTGATCGAGCAGTCGATAGCCGAGCAAGGTGAATGAGTTGCCGAACCCGGCTTCGCGCAGTGTGAAATCCGCCGGGAGACGGGAAGCCGGAGATTCGCGCACCTGGAATGCTTCGCGGCTGATCGGCTCGAAAAAATAAGGCGAGGCGCTGAACTCTTCACGGAAGAACATATCCACGACGACCGGGCGGCCCGTCGCGAGCGCCTGGTGGATGGCGTTGAGCCACGAGGTCGCCAGCGGCTCGCCGCGCGGATAGATATAGCGCACATCGACGTTGGGGCGCAGCCCTTCGACTTGCTGCAAGTACCACAGCGGGTTGGCCCAGTGCCAGTTCGAAAGGATGATGGCGTCGGCCGGCACGTCGTCGAGAAGCGACTCAGCATACGCGCGCGCGTCTTCGTGCTGCGAGAGCCAAGCGAAGGATGGCAGATTATCCAGTCCACGCGCCAGGCCGGCAAGCAGCGCGAGTGCGGCTAGAACGAGTCGGAATGCGGGCTTTAGCCCGCCGCAGGCTGAAGCCTGCACTCCGATCTCAAGTTGCCCGACGCCGCAGCCGGCGAGAATGGCAAACAACACATACGCCGGCATCAGGTACTCGACGGTCTGCGGCGCGCGATAGGCCAGCGTGACGAACGTATGGACTGCGATGCCGCCGAGCAGCAGAATCAGCAGCCGCCAGTCTCGTCGAAGGCATGTCCAGATGCCGATCGCGGCGACGGCGAGCGCACCGATATTGAACTGAAAGTTGAACAGCGTCGGCAGTAAGGCTAATCGATCGCCGAGCAAGTCGGGTCGGGTATTGACGAAGTAGAAAAAGTCACCCTCGAAGCCGCGCGCCAGAATGTAATCGAGCAACTTGTCAGGTTGGGTGAGTGCGGCGGTCGATTCTCCATCGGCAAGTGTCCCGCCGGTTGCGCTGCGAATCAGCAGGTAGAGCAAGACAAACAAGCCGGCGAAGAAAACAAGCGCAGGTCGAATCCAGCGGCGGGGCTGTTTGACTAACGAGGGATCGACGAGAAGAAGGTAGATGAGAAAGAAGATTCCCGGAAACAACAGTGAGGGGTGATGCCCAAGCCCGAGCGAGAAGGCCAGGGCGAATTGGGTCAGGTAGGGCCGGGTGGTTGGATGGTTGGATAGTTGGATAGTTGGGTAGTTGGATAGTTGGGTGGTTGGATAGTTGGATAGTTGGATGGTGTGTTGGTGCTTGACGAGGGCGTAAACGCACCATGCGGTGAACAGAGCGGTCGGCATGCGGATGTTGGCGGTGGTCGCCTGCGCCCAAAAGGTGGTCGATGTGCCGAGGATGACGGCGGCGGCGAGGCCGGCGAGCGTCGAGCCGGTGGCGGTGCGAACCGTTCGGCTGATCAGAACGAGTGTCGTCGCCGCGAGAATCGCGCTCAGCAGGTTGAGGGCGAAGGCTGGAGAGGCAAACAAGCGCGAGAACAGGAATCCGGCGAGCGTATACAGTGGATAGCCCGGCGGGTGGGCGATGCCGAGTTTCCAGGCAACAAGTTGAAATTCGCCGTTGTCGGCAGAGAGAACCGAAGGAGTTAGCGTGAGCGTATAGAGTGCAAGCCAGGCAGCAAAGAGCACCACATCGACTGCTTGCGCCCCGCCTGGCGGGGTTGCCGATTGCCGATTGCGGATTGCCGATTGCAGATGATTCGCGGACATTCGCGGAGATTAGCGGATAAATACGGATTCGTAGGCTTCGAGCGTCTCGCGCACGGTCTTGTCCCAAGAGAACCTGGCGGCTTGCTTGACGGCGCGTTCACTGAGTGCGGCGCGCAGCGGTGGCTCGGTGACAACGGCGATCAACGCGCCGGCCATCGCGCGAGCATCGTCGGGCTTCACCAGCGATCCGGCGTCGCCGACGACTTCGGGGATCGAAGCCGCATCCGATCCGACGACCGGCACACCGCACGCCAGCGCTTCGAGCACGGGCAGGCCGAAACCCTCGTAACGCGACGGATACACGAACGCCGTCGCGCCTTGATACAGCGCAGCTTTGTCTGCTTCATCGACTTCCCCGATGAAACGCACCACGTCCTCGACCTCGATCTGACGGGCGATCTCGCGCGGATCGACGGTGAACCGGTCGCCCCGTTCGGGTAGCCGCCCGGCGACGACGAGCGGGTGCGTATGGCCGATGGCGTCTTGCCCCCACGTGTAAATCTGGAGCGCGGCTTCGACGTTCTTGCGCGGATCGAACCCACCCAGGTATAGCACGTAGCTATCGGGCAGGTGGTACTTGCGGCGGACGGCGGCGTGGTCGACCGCGTTGGGCTTGGGCGTGAACGCCCGATCGGCGGCCAGGTAGATCGTCCGCACGCGCGATTCGGGCACGCGCAGGTGCTGGACGATGTCGTGTCGCGAGGCTTCGGAATCGGTGAGGATCGACACCGCGCCGCGCGCGGCGGCCGCGACGAGTCCGGTGTACAGCCGCACCGGCGGCCCGCCGCGATACTCTTTGAGCAGCAGCGGAATGATGTCGTGAATGGTGACGACGATCGGCGCGCGCGCCTTGAGCGGCGGCGCCCAGTACGGGACGTGAATCAGGTCGGCCTGGAGTGCGTTGGCCGCGCGGGGAATAATCGACTGTTCAAAAAGGAGTTTTCTGAGGTTGGATAGTCGGTTAGCCGGATAGTTGGATAATTGATGAATGGCGTCTCGTGTAAGGTCGATGACCTGGAATGAGCTGCGGTGCGGCACGATCAGGTGATAGTTGTGCTGCGGCGCGAGAACCGGCAGGCGCGCGATCAACTGGCGCAGGTATTGCCCGCTGCCCGTGTTGGGTCGGTTGACGAACCAGCCGTTGAGGACGACGCGCATGACGGAATTGAGAATGAAGAATGCGAAATGTAGAAAAACCGATCGACCGCGCTTTCTACATTCTACATTCTGCATTCACCCTGCATTCTTCATTTGCCGTCGTACCCGTTTGGGTGCGTCCGGTGCCACGCCCAGGCTGTGGCGACGATGTCGCGCAGCGCGCCAAAGCGCGGCTTCCAGCCCAGCTCGCGCTTGATCGTCTCGCTGCTGGCGATCAGAATCGCCGGGTCGCCGGGGCGGCGCGGGCCGATCTCGTGCTTGATCTTGCGGCCGGTCACGGCTTCGGCGGTGTTCACCACTTCCATCACCGAGTAGCCGTTGCCGTTGCCCAGGTTGTACGTGCGGCTGCCCTGGTCGAGTGCCTTGAGCGCCAGGATGTGCGCCTGCGCCAGATCGGTGACGTGGACGTAGTCGCGGATGCAGGTTCCGTCGGGCGTGGGGTAATCGTTGCCGAAGACGATCAGCTTCTCGCGCACGCCGAGCGCCACTTGCAGGATGATCGGGATCAGGTGAAATTCGGGCGCGTGGTCTTCGCCGATGCGCCCGGTCGGCGACGCGCCCGAAGCGTTGAAGTAGCGCAGGCAGGCGTAGCGCAGACCGTAGACTTTGTCCAGCCAGTACAACTGCCGCTCGATGATGGCTTTGCTCTCGCCGTAAGGACTGCCCGGGATGATGTGTTCCTTCTCGTCGATCGGGATGCGCTCCGGCCGGTCGAACAGGTTGGCCGTGGACGACAGGATGAAGCGCTTGACGCCGTGGTCGATCATCGCGCGGAACAGGTTGAGCGCGTTGGTGACGTTGTCGCCCAGGTACAGAAAAGGCTTCTCCATTGACTCGCCGACGAGCGTGAACGAGGCGAAGTGCATCACGGCGTCGAAGTGATGCTCGTCGAACAAGCGGCTGATGGCGCCCGCGTCTTGAAGATCGCCTTCGACGAACTCGGCTTTGGGATGGACGGCCTGGCGGTGGCCGTAGAACAGGTTGTCGAAGACCACGACGGATTCGCCCGCCTCACACAACTCTTCGACGCAGTGACTGCCGACATAGCCGGCTCCGCCCGTGACGAGGATGTTCATTCAAGGTCTCCTTAATTCCAGCGCCAAGACACCAAACCGCTAGGTCTTGTTGGCGTCTTGGCGATTATTTTGACGAGCCAATTTGATCCAGGGCTTCGGTCGCGCGCTGGTTGTCCGGCTCGACCGCCAGGACACGATTGTACCACGCGCGGGCCGCTTCCACTTGATCGGCGGCGCGATAGGTATCGGCAACGAGCAGCCACACGTCGAGGTTGATGTTGTCCAAGAGCATCGTCGTGGCCGTGTCGTATGCATACGCAGCGAGCAGTGGGCGCTGCTGATCGGTGCGATAACTGCCCCACACGTACAGTTCCTCTGCCATGCCCGCCGGGTCTTCCAACAGGCGGAAGGTGCGCACTGCGTCGTTGATGCGCCCGACCCACACGTAAGCCAGCCCTAGACCCTTGATCGTCGCGTGGCGGGTCGGGTCGGCGGCGAAGGCGGCTTCGAGATAGGGCACGGCTTCGTCGAAGCGATCGAGCTTGACGAGCAGGTTGCCCAGCCGCCGATTGGCGTTGGGCTGGGCCGGGCCGATGTCGAGCGCGCCCCGGTATTCGGTGATAGCCGCATCGAAGCCGTCGAGGCGCTGCGCCGGGGTCAGACCTTCATTCAACTCAGCGCGAGTTTCGGCAATCGCGCCGAGGTTGGTGCGCCACGCGGCCAGGAGCGGGCGGTTGAAGACAACGGCGGCGATCAGGATCGCGGCGGCGGCGATAATCAAGATGCGGCGGCTGGAGATTCTGACTCCCGCAGCGAGGTGAAGTGAGGCCGCGGGCGTCACTTCGTGCAACGCGCGTCGCCCCGACGCGATCGCCAGGCCCATCCACGCAAACAACATCGGCATCACCCAGCGACTATCGGCGTACTGGGGTGCATCGGTCAAGCCGTGCAGCCATGTGACCGTAACGCCCATCCATGCGCCGTGGAAAAGCGCCGAAGGGCGCGCAGTGCGATTGACTCGGTAGACGTACAGGTAGAACGCAGCCATAACTCCCGCGAAGGCGACCAGCCCCAGTATTCCTTGATTGAGCCAGATCGACAATGGCAGGTTATGCGCGTAGGTCAGGAACGGAACGTAGATCATCAGCGCGTAACGCGAATAGACCATCGCGAACGTGTCGCCCAGTCCGATGCCTGTGAAGGGATAGTCGCCCAGGAGCTGCAGGCTGTTCTGAAACAGACGGCCTCGATCTGAGGCGCGTGAGAAGGTCGAGGCCAGCAGCGGGATGCGGTCCGGGCCGAGGGCGACGATGGCGATAAGACCTGCGACGAGCGCCAGGCCGCCCAGGCCGATCAGCGCCGTCGCCGTGCGGCGTGGCAGGCGGTTCAGCACGGTTACAGCACCAGCCAATACAGCCGTCAGCCCGAGCGCCAGCCATGCCCCGCGCGACACGGAGAGAAAGACGGCGTACAGGACGATCCCCGTGCAGATTCCCCACACCATCTTCTGAAGGGTCTTTCGGCTCGACACAGTCAGCGCGACGCCTAACGGCACGGCGAGTTCCACAAACGTGGCGGCGGCGTTCGGTTGCGGCGCGAAGCCGCCCAGGTAAGGCAGCAGTGTAGTGATCTGGCCCAGCTGCGAGATGATGCCGCCTTTCTCGTAGCCCAGGTGACCATATTGCGTGATGAGATATAGCGCGAAGGCCGAGGCGACCAGCATCCCGGCAGAGGCGACGATCCGCACGGCAGCTTGAGAGCGCGCTCCGAATGAGATCGCGAAGTACGACCCAGTGCTGGCAAGAATAGCGGCCAGCGCGGCGAGACTCAGGCTTGCCTCATAGGCGGGCAGAACGCCTAGAAGTGCACTGAGCGCAAAGAGTAGCAGGAACAGGTTTAGAGTAGTCGGCGACGGGTGATAAGAAGACATGACGAGTCAGCGAGTCAGCGAGTCAGCGAGTCAGCGAGTCAGCGAGTCAGCGAGTCAGCGAGTCAGCGAGTCAGCGAGTCAGCGAGTCA
>DATBWU010000085.1:0-4088 GCA_036514635.1 Anaerolineae bacterium
GGACGAAAGACTGTTGCCATTCGTCGGTCGTCGTCCGTCGGTCGTCATCCGTCACTCGCGGACGAAGCCGATAACCTCGCCTTCTTCCTCGCTCGGCATCACTTCCACAAAGCCGATCCGGCTCCACGGGAAGATCACAGACACCGCCGTGGGATCGACGAAGTGCGCATCCTTCCCATCGCGCTTGCGGAGATTCGAGACCAGCAGGAAGTTATCGGTGGGGTGGGGCAGTTCCTCAACTTCGCCCAGCACCGGGTCTTCATTGTGAATGTGAATCAAAACCGTGTACGCCATCGCTGCCTGCCTCGTTCCCCCTCTCCGGATTCCGGGAGAGGGGGTCAGGGGGTGAGGTCTATTGCACGCTAATCCGTAGCCGCACACGTCCCAACTGCACCTCGTCGCCGTCGCGCAGCGGGTGCGGCAAATACGGCGTCAGGCGCTGGCCGTTGAGGAACGTGCCGTTGGCGCTGCCCAGGTCTTCGATGAAGAACTGCGACTTTTGCTGATGCACGCGCGCGTGCCGGCGCGACACACCGCCCTCCAGCCCGCCGTCGGGTGTGAGATCGACATCGGGGAACACGCCGCGCGTCGCGTCCAGCCGACCCAGCACCGCTTCGCCGCCCGGCGGCAGTGGCACGCGCCGGCCGGTCGCCGTCATCACCACGGTCAGCGTCGCCGTGCCGGCTTCGGCCGGCGGTGCGCCGGCGCTGCTGGCCCACGGATCGGCGCGCGCCGTCGGCAGTTCAGACTCGGGCAGCGGCTCGGTGCGCAACGGCCCGCCCGTGAGCAGGTACACGCCGCACTCGCTGCAGAAGAGCGTGCCAGGCCGGTGTTGTCGTCCGCAAGATGGGCATTCGATCATGGTTACTTATTCCTTCGCAGAATCCAACGACAGACTTCTCGTCCCGTACTTAATCGTCTTCTGGCCGCCCGGCGACAGATGCCCGCTGCGGGCCAGCCGTCCGGCTTCCAATAGAGCCGCGCGCGCCAGTTGATGCTCGCCCAGGTCGAGCAGGCGCGTCGCCATGATCTCCAAGCGCTGCGTCGCCGTCGCCACATCGCCTTTCTCCAGCGACTGCCACGCACTCTCTTGCATCTGAAAGATCGTCACCTTCGCCAGCGCATTGAGCAAGTGGGCCGGCACCGGTTGTTGAGCCGGCGTGTCCGGACTGAAGGCCGCCGATACGTTCTTGCGAACGCGCTCGTCCTTGCGATCCAGCGCCGGCACGTTGCCCGACAGTTCCAATTGGACGATGCGCCGCTTGCCGGGTTCCTGCTCGGCGACGACAATCTCCAACAACCCGGTGATCGAAGCGTCTGCCTGCAGCGTGCCCAGCACCAGCGCGTCGCCGTCGGCTTCTGTTCGCTGGATGTAGGGCGTCAGGCGGAAGGCGTTGCGCAGCTTGACGCCGTCGCTGAAACGCAAGGTCAGCCGCAGATCGTCGCCGTACAGCGCCGTCAATCCTTGCAGGCGTTCTTTCATGATCGCCTGCACGTCGGCCACCGAGGCGATGTAATGCGATGCGCCGCCGGAGCGCGAGGCGATCGCGTCGAGGAGCTGATCATTCCAGTCCTCGCCGATGCCCATCGCGCTGATCCCGACGTTGCGCCGCTTGGCTTCGAGCGCCAGTTCCAGGCACTTCTCTTCGTCGCCGTAGGTCTGCCCGTCGGTCAATAGGATCAGGTGATTCACCGACTGCGCGCGGCGATGCTTCTCCAACTCCTCCATGCCGAGATTGAGGCCTTGCAGAATCTCGGTGCCGCCCGAAGCCTGGATCGCGCTCACGCGCGACTTCGCCCGGATCGCGTCGCCGACCGATTGGCTGGGCCACACCACCTCGGCCCGATCGCTGAAAGAAATCACTGCCAGCGAATCGCTCTCGCTCAGCGAGTCGATCAACTGGTGCGCGGCGGCCTTCACTTGCTCCAGGCGCGGCCCCTGCATCGACGTGCTGCGGTCGATCACCAGGCACAGGTTCAGCGGCAGGCGCTGCGCCTTCGAGATCGCCTTGGCCGCCTTGATGTCGAACAGCGCGTACAGCACCTGCTCTTCCGAGATGATCGGCAGCATCTCGCGGCTGACCTGCACGTTCAGCGAGAAAAGCGCATCGAGACTGAGGCCTGCTTCGCCGATCTGTCGATCGTAGGCCGATCGGCGCTGGCTGTCGCTCAACACCTCGTAGGCTTCCTGCACCTGCCGGAACAGCACCGACGTGCCCGCTGGCGTGTTCTGAGCATCGGGGTGATATTGACGCGCCAGCACGCGATAGGCCCGTTTGATCTCTTCGGGCGGGGCATTCTGCGGGACGCCGAGTATCTCGTACAGATCAGCTTCTTGCGCCATAAACCTAGACATCCACTTCGACGACGACAGCGGTGATGTTGTCGCGTCCACCGGCAGCGTTCGCCGCGACAACCAGTTCATCGCAGGCCGCCTGCGGCGTCGCCGCGCTGCCCAGGATACGACCGATCTCGTCGTCGGCGATCATACTCCACAAACCGTCGCTGCACAACAGTAATCGGCCGCCGGAAGGGATTGTTTCCAGATGGGTATCGACTTCCAGGTGGCCCTCCTGCCCGACGGCGCGATACAGCACGTTCTTCTGCGGATGGACGGCGGCTTCCTCGGCCGTCAACTGGCCCAGTTCCACCAGTTTGTCCACGTACGAATGATCTTTGGTGACCTGCCGTAACTTGCCCTGGTGATACAAATAGGCGCGGCTATCGCCCACGTGAGCGAACACCGCGCGATCGTTGACAATGAGCACGCTGGTGAGCGTCGTGCCGCCGCCTGGGACATTGTTATACACCATTTTGCTGGCTTCGTCCACGGCCTGGGTCAGTGCCTCGGTCAGCGGCGTCTGTGAAGCGTCCGGCCGGCCATGCACCAGATATGGCGCGTACACGTGCTCGATGATCTCGCGCGCGACCGTGCGCGCCGCCAGCGAACTGGCGACCTCGCCCGCCTGATGGCCGCCCATGCCGTCGGCCAGGATAAACAGCCCAAAGGCGTCCAGGGCATTGTCGCCTAACTGCTCGGCCACCAGCGTGAGCAGCACGTCCTCGTTATGCGATCGAACCTGGCCGATGTCGGTGGCCGATCCGGCGAGCAAATGCGGCGCGCGCGGCACAGGTGGGCGAGCCGCGCGCGTCCCGACTTCCGTCGTCTCGGTCGAGGCTTCTGGCTCGGTTAGCTTCGCTTCCGGTTTGCCGAATAGCCTACGCACGAAGCTCATAGTTTCTCTCAGAGACTGTCTTAAAACTCACCACCAAGTCACCAAGACACGAAGGGACACAAAGAAAACTTGGAGATTCTTGGTGTCATTGCGTCTTGGTGGTTAATCTGGCGGCTTTTCAGACGGGTTTGCAGAGCTCAGGACTTACGCAGTTGGAGAGTTTTCACCGCGAAGGCGCGACCCCGCAAAAAGACGCGGGGCAGGCGGGCGCAACGGAAAACAAAGCATTTCTTCGCGCCCTTGGCGACTTAGCGGTTCAAGTGCGTAACTCCTAAGCTTAAATGGGCAGTGCGTACACCAACCGATCGGTCGAGGTGATGAACAGCACCTCGTCGGCGATGACCGGAGCCGCCGTGATCGGGCCGCCGGTGCGGAATCGCCAGCGCAGGCTGCCCGACCGCGCGTCCAGGTTGTACACGTGCTGATCGACCGATCCGACGTACACCCCGCCGGTGTAGACTACGGGCGAGGACGTCACCTGGCCTTCGGTCGTGTAGCGCCACACTTCGCGCCCGCTTTTCGCGTCGAGCGCGTACACGCAGCCATCCGCCGAGCCGATATACAGCACGTTCTCGCTGATCGTGGGCGAGGACCACACCGGCTTGCCGGTACGAAAGCGCCACACCACCCAACCCGTCTGCGTGTCGATAGCGTACACGTTCGAATCGTCCGATCCGACGAACACGATGCCGTTGTGGGTCGCCGGCGTCGAGACGATCGCGCGCTTGGAGCGATACCGCCACTTCAGCACGCCGCGAATGTCGAGCGCGTAGAGATGGCTGTCGTTCGAGCCGAAGAAGATCTGCTCGTCGCCGAAGCACACCGACGATCGGATCGGGCCTTCGGCCTGTG
>DATBWU010000086.1:0-4686 GCA_036514635.1 Anaerolineae bacterium
TTCGTTGAAGATTTTGTCCGGAGACTCAAAAGCCTCCAGTTGCGCCAGCAGGCAGCGCTCGCACACGTAGGCGTGGAGCGGATAGAACGGCTCCAGCCGATGCAGTTGCTCTGGCTTGAGATACGAATTGGCAAAGGGCGACATCCCCAGATCGGCGAAGGTCACCCGCAAGGGCGCTGCGCAAAATCGGCAGCGGCGACCTGTAGGCTGCAAATCGGCCGATTGTTGTGTCATGCCTTCTCCCATATTTTCCAGGGTGCGTGGCCGGTATCCCACATCTGGTCCAGCATGGTCTTCTCTTTTAGTGTGTCCATGCACGACCAAAAGCCGCTGTGATGGTAACCGATCAACTGTCCATCGTGCGCCAACCGCTCCACCGGATCGCGCTCCCAAATAGCGCCATCACCGTCGATGTAGTCCAGCACGCGCCGGTTCAGCACAAAGAAGCCGCCATTGATCCAGCCTTCGCTGTGTTCAGGCTTCTCGTAAAACTCCACGACCTGATCGCCCTCAAACTTGATTCGGCCAAAGCGGGCAGGCGATCGGACGGTAGTCACGGTCGCCAGCTTGCCGTGGTTGCAATGGAACGCGAGCAGCGCTCTCAGATCGATGTCGGCCAGGCCATCCCCATAGGTGAGCATGAAGGTCTCTTCGTCGGCCAGCCAGTGCTTCAGGCGTTTGATCCGCCCGCCGGTCTGCGTGTGCAGCCCGGTGTCGACGATGTGCACCTTCCAGTTGGGCTGGTTGCCGTCATGGATCATAGTCTGCCCGGTGGCTAGATCGATGGTAAGGTCATTGTTGATCGCATAGAAATTGAGAAAGTAATCCTTGATGTACTCGGCCTTGTACCCGGCCGCGATGACGAACTCGACGAATCCCTGGCAGGCATAGATGTTCATGATGTGCCACAGCACCGGCTTGCCGCCGATCTCGACCATGGGCTTTGGGCGCAACGAGGTCTCTTCCGATAAGCGCGAGCCTACTCCACCCGCCAGGATGACGACTTTCATGCCGTGACCTCCCCATTCGGCACGCCCCATCGCAGGCTCGCGTCCAAGCGTTGGGCCTCCAGCAGATAGCGCAATTGCTTCAGGCGCGTGTACTTGCGCCCATCGAAATCCTCGAAGGGCAGCCCAACCGACGAGAAGGCTTCGTACAGTTGCCGGATGCCGCGCTCGACGTTCCACGCTGGCTCGAAGTCCGGCAGCCTCTTGCGAATCTTGGCGAAACTGAGGCGGTACGTCCGGCTATCGGCCGCCGCGCCTTCCGCGAAGGACACCCGGCAATTCGGGACGATCCGCTGGACGGCTTCCGCCACGTCGCAAATCTGGGTGTTGCCTTCGTCCAAGCCGACGTTGAAGGCCTGGTTGTGGATCGCTTCCCGTGGGGCGTCCAGTGCCAGCATAAACGCCTGAGCGATATCATCGATGTGGACGAGGGGCCGCCACGCCCGTCCATCGCTCAACAGTCTGACCCGCCGCGTGGTGAAGGCCCACCCCGTTAGATTGTTGACGACGATATCGAAGCGCAGCCGGGGTGAGAATCCATACGCGGTAGCGTTGCGCAGAAAGACCGGCGAGAAGGAATCATCGGCCAGCGCCGAAATATCTGCCTCGGCTTGCACCTTCGAACAGGCGTAGGCGGTCAACGGATGAAACGGCGCTTCCTCGGTGAGCGTTTCGCTTTCGCCCTTGCCGTAAATGCTGCACGAGGAGGAAAAGAGAAATCGGGGGACGCCGGCGGCCTTCGCCAACTTCGCCAGCCGCACTGAGGCCACGTAGTTGATCTGCGTGGTGAGTTCAGGATCGAGTTCGCCGGTCGGGTCGTTGGACAGAGCCGCCAGGTGCACGATCGCGTCGAACCCGATCAAGTCCGCCGGCTCGACATCCCGAACATCCTGGCGAACCTGCTTAAAGTTCCTGTGGTTATCGTCCAGCGCACCGAGAACGCATTCCTCGTAATAGCCGGTGTCCAGGCCCACGACGTCATAGCCCGCCGAAACCAGTTTCGGCGTCAGGACTGTACCGATGTAGCCGAGATTGCCTGTCACCAGCACGCGCATGCGTTTGGTCACTCCTTCGATGTGTGCACCTTTCACCTTTAGACCCAATAGCGTCATTTGTTCCCAAGTTGGGTATCAGTTGGGGAGAGTGCCTGTCATTATAAACCCGTCCGGTTTTGGGCACTTGCAACACACACTAGCCTCGAGCCATTGCCCAGCCCGACGGATTCGACCCGGTTTTCCAGCACTTCATTATAAAGAGCATCAACGCGAAGACAAAAATGCATGGACGTGTACAAAGATTGATTGACAGGGTCTACACTCCATGTTAGACTTCCGCGCGGTTTTCCTCCGATGGTTTGGAAGCCCTTTTGGTTTCAAGCGCTATCCGTGTGAATCCGCGTTTATCCGTGTCCCAAAAGTGGGTGGTCTCCCTCTCCGGTGTTGGTGGGCAGATGGGTCTGTTTCTCACCGCAGAGAGCGCTGAGTAACTTGAGACTCTCGGCGATCTCCGCGTGCTCTGCGGTGAGACCAACACTCTGAGGGGAGACTATCCAAAAGTGTGGAGGCACCGTTGACGTCAAGGCAAGAGTTCTGGAAAGGTCGCCGCGTGTTGGTGACGGGTTGTACCGGCCTGCTGGGGTCGTGGCTGACGCTGGCCCTGGTCGATGCCGGCGCGGACGTGATTGGCCTGGTGCGCGATAGCGTGCCGCACAGCAACCTGTACTGGTCGGGCACGTACAAGCGCATCGTGCAGGTATATGGCCGCATCACCGACTACGATTTACTGTTGCGCACACTGCACGAATATGAGATCGAGACGGTATTCCACTTGGCGGCGCAGTCGGCGGTGCGCGTGGCGAACCGGCTACCGATCAACACGCTCGAATCGAACGTGCGCGGAACGTGGCTGCTGCTGGAAGCGTGCCGGATGACCCCAAGCGTCAAGCGCATTGTCACAGCCTCTTCGGACAAAGCCTACGGCGATCAAGACGTGCTGCCCTACACCGAGAGCGCGCCCGTGCAGGGCCGCTATCCATACGACGTATCCAAGTCGTGCGCCGACCTGATCGCGCAGGCCTTCGCCTGCACGTACGAGATGCCGGTCGGCGTCACGCGCTGCGGCAACATCTACGGCGGCGGCGATCGCAGCTGGGACCGTATCGTGCCGGGCACGATCCGCAGTGTTCTGCGCGGCGAGCCGCCGCTCATCCGCAGCGACGGCACGCTCCTGCGCGACTATCTGTACATCGATGATATTATCGAAGGCTACCTGCGGCTGGCCGAACATCTGGACGATCCGGCGCTGCACGGCCAGGCGTTCAACTTCGGGATGGACGATCCCAAGTCGGCGCTGGAAATGGTCGAGACGATCATCGCCCTGTCCGATCATCCTCACCTGAAGCCGATCATCCTCAACCAAGCCCCCCACGAGATCCAGAAACAATACCTGTCGAGCGAGAAAGGGCGGCGTCTCTTGGGCTGGCAGCCACGCTTCACGCTCGAAGAGGGGCTGCGCCGCACGATAGCCTGGTATCGTGAGTACCTGGCTGAAGTGGAAGGCGTCAACCCGGCATCGGAAGTGCTCCAAACCTCCCAAGTTTAATCAGTCACGGTATGCCCAGCCTGCGCGACGCACGCGTTCTCGTGACCGGCGCGACCGGATTCATCGGCGCACATCTCGCCCGGCGCTTGCTGGCCGAGGGTGCTCACGTATCGGCCTTTCGGCGCGTCGAATCATCCACTGCGCGCAGGTATCCCCTTCTCGATCAGGCAGAGTCGATCGACTGGCGCGAAGTCGATCTGCGCACGCACAGCCTCGTGTCGAAAGCCGTGAAGGCGATCCGGCCCGACTTAGTGTTTCATCTCGCCTCGATCGGGGGGACCGATCCTTTTTTGTCGGCGGACACCGCCATCCGCACCAATCTTTACGGAACCCTCCACCTGCTGCGCGCCGTGGATGGCAAAGCGCCGGTCATCGTCACGCGCACACCCGGCGAGCGCGATGCGATGAATGTGTACACGGCATCGAAAGCGGCGGCGTGGGAGTTCTGCCGGATGTATCACCGCGCCTACAACTGGCCGATCGTTGGAGTGATGCCGTTTCAGACCTACGGCCCCGGCCAACTCCCCAAGGCACTCGTCCCGTCTGCGATAACGGCAGCGCTACGCGGCGAGGATTTTCCGATGACGCCGGGTGCGCAACGGCGTGACTGGTTGTATGTCGATGACGTGATCGAGGCCTATGTACGCATCGGGGGTCTGCGGCTCTCAGCGATACGGGGCAACGGCAATTTGCAGGAGTCCTATCCGGCGTTGGATGGTGAAACGATCGAAGTCGGGAGCGGGCAGATCGTTTCAGTGCGCGAAGTCGTCGATTGCATTTATCGGATCGCAGGCGGCCTGGGTAAGCCACTCGTGGGTGCATTGCCGGCGCGGCCCGGCGAGGTCGAGTGCCAGATGGCCGATGCCCAGCGCACTACCACCCTGATCGACTGGCGCGCCGGGGTCACACTGGAGGACGGATTGCGAGAGACGATTGAATGGACACGCGCGTGGCAGAACCAACCAACCAGCTAACGAACCAACCAGCCAACCAACCAACTGGCTATCCACCCGATCCGGCTGAGACCCTGCGCCAGGACATCCTGGAGAAAGTGGCGGAATACTACCGGCTCAAGCAC
>DATBWU010000087.1:0-2551 GCA_036514635.1 Anaerolineae bacterium
GCGCATTTCGACCCGCCGAGCCGGCGCCGACGACGGTGGCGATGATCGCATCACCGACCACGACGCCGACGCTACCCGAGCCGACCATCGCGCCGCCGACCGCGACGCCGACAAAGTTGCCGTCGCCGACGCCGATACCCACGGCGACACCCACGCCCGATCTGGCCGGCCCGGTTCGAGAAGCCATCCAGGCCGATCCCGATCTGTCGAAGCTGAACATACAGGTTCGCCAGGAAGGATCGTCGGTCTGGCTGGAAGGCGAAGTGCCCACGCTCGGAGTCAAGTATCAACTCGAGGCGCTGGCGAAGACCATTCCCGGCGTGCGGCTGGTCGATGTCAGCAACCTGCGTGTCGTGTACACGATCGGGGCGGGCGACACGCTGTGGGATATTTCGCTGGCGATGTACGGGCGCGCATCGCTGTGGCGGTTCATCGCCGCCGCGAATCAACTGTCGAACCCGCGTCTGATCAATCCGGGGCGCGCCTTGATCATTCCGCCGCCCGGTTGAAAGTGCTTCTCACCGCAGACGCCGAAGGCGCGCTGAGGACGCTGAGTTCTTCTGGGGCTTTCTCTGCGCGCTCGGCGTCTCGGCGGTGCAATTTGGTCTTTCAAGGAGAGCATTGTGACGGATGCCGTCGGTGTCGATTTCGGGCAGAGCGAGTGCCGGCTGGCGCATGTGGTTGATGGGCAGTCTGTGGCGCTTAAAGAGGTGACGCGGCTGACGCAGGTCTGGTTGCGCTTCAACGACCAGATCAAGATTCCGAAGATTCACGACAAAATCGGGCCGGGCGTCAAGGCCGTTGCCTGCGACGTGAAATCGGATCTGGGCGATCGCCAATCGATCCTGCTCGGCCGCCGCGCCGTCGCACCGATTGACCTGGCTGCCAAAGTGATACAGGCCGTGCGCGAGGAAGGTGAGCGGCGCATCGGGCGACCCTTGCGCCGGGCGATGATCGTCGTCCCGACCCGCGCCAGCGAGCCTCGGCGCGCCGCCACACGCGCGGCGGCCCAGGCCGCCGGCTTCCCGGAAACGAAGTTGATCAGCGAGACGCTGGCCGCTGCGATCTTCGCCCGCAGCACTGGCGGCGGCGACGGCTGGTACCTGGTGTACCACCTGGGGGCCGGGCCGTTCGAGGCGGCACTGATTCGTGTGGACGGCCAACGCTACGAAGTCACCGGCATTACCGGCGACAACGGCGTGAACGGCCGCCGCTTCGATCGGCTGATCGCAGCGCACTTCGCCGAGCAGATGCGCCAGCAAGGCAAGCCGCTGCCGGACGATCGCTCGCCGGCGAGCCAGGCGATCCAGGCCGTGTTGCTGCGCTGGGCGGAGGGCATCAAGATTCAGTTTGCTAAACGCTCGCAATGGCGATCGACACTGGCGGGACTGATTCGATTGCCGGATGGTCGATCGGCCGATGTCGAGCTTGTCGTCAAGCGCGCCGAGTTCGAGCGCTGGATTCGCCCGGCCATCGACACTACGTTCGATCAGGTGCAGCACATGCTGGCCGAAGCGAACCTGGCTGCCCCGGACTTGAAGGCGATCCTGACAGTGGGAAGCACGGCGGTACTGCCGCTGGTGGAGCAGGTGTGCATGGAGGTCTTCGACCACGCGCCGACGCCGTTGGATGCTTACGCAGTCGCGCAAGGCGCGGCTATCCACGCGCAGACAGTGCCCGCCGATCAATGGGCCGCTACGGCTGCGCCGCCTTCGCCGCATCGAGCCACATCGCGCCGCACGTGATGCCATGCCTAAGCCCGGATTTCGCACCTTACGCTGATTTCAGGCAGTGCTCGCGGCGGACACCTGCACCCACCTGCGGTGTTTGCAGGTGCGGTGTGAGTAATCCGCCGCGCCCAATTCGCCGGATTACGCTCTTCCTGGATTTCAAGGAGGTAAGGAACCGATGCATCGGATGGGCAACGAATAAGCGGATTTCCGACGGACGTGCCAGTGAACGGGTTGAATCCGTTTATTCGTTGCGGATTCGTTGCACCGCTCTCCTTGAAACACCCATTGAGCCCCGGATTATTCATCCGGCGGGAGCAGGTGCGGAAAACAGACTAAGGAGCCGTGATGAGCGACATTTATCCTTCACATCCACCCAAAAGCCCGGTCCTCGCCGCGCTCCTCAGTTTGGTCTTGTGGGGCGGAATGGGGCACCTTTATCTCGGCCAAAGGAAGAAGGGTGCATTTCTATTCCTGATCTATTTCGGCCTGGTGTGTGCAATGGTCGCCCTTCCATTTGTGTACCTGATCGCAGTGTGCGTCTTTGCATACGACGCCTACGTGATCGGCAACCGGCTGAAGTCGGGTGCGAGCGTGGGTGAGATGGAGTTTTTCTGGCACGCCGGGTCGCGATCGTCAACGTCTCGACAATCTGGCTCGAGCAGAGGTGGAATCCTGGTCTGGCCTCGGCAGGTGTCGGATGTCGCACAGCAAGGTTACCGGTTCTGGGCGATGGCATCGCTGGCGGTTGCCGGCTGGATGGTGTACGCGGCCCTACAACCGAACCAGACATCTATTGGCTTCTTCCCCGATCGCCGGCC
>DATBWU010000088.1:0-14549 GCA_036514635.1 Anaerolineae bacterium
AGCGGGTTCTCGCCCAGGTCGAGCAAACGGTGCAGTTCGCGCATCGCGCGTGTGCCGTCGCGCCGGCCCAGCGCGTCGACCAGGTCGAAGACGTTGGCCTCGAATGACGCCGACACCAGTCGCGTCACATCTTCTTCCTGGATGGGTCGCGCCGCGTTGACGTAGGTGATCAGTTTCTGAATCTCCGAATCGAGCCGGCGCAAGTCGCGGCCGATCCACCCGGCCAGTTTCGCGGCGGCCTTCCGCTCGATCGCGCCGCCGTGTTTCTTGACCCGTTTCTCGATCCACGCCGCCGCGTTCTTCGGCGCTTCAAATTCGATGACCGTCTTGCCCGGCTGCGACGCGGCCAGCTTGAGCACCGCGTTCGACGGCGGCAAGGTCTTCGACTCGGCGAACACCAATCGCGTCGTTTCGGGCACGTTCGGCAGATACTCCAGCAAGCCTGACAAAAACGCTTTGGCCGTGCCCGATGGCTCGCCCTCATCCGCGCCTCTGCCTCGGCTCGCACTGAAGCGGGTGAGCAGTCCCTCGACGACGACCAGGCGCTTATCGGCCATGAACGGAGCTGCATCGGCGGCATAGCGCAACTCGGCCAGCGTGACCTTGCGCCCGTCGAGCAGCGTCACGTTGAAATCGCGCACCGTCTCATCGCCGATCTTCTCTCTGAACGCGGCGATCTGCTCGGCGCGGCTGAATTCATCTTCGCCGTGGAGGATGTAGAACATGAAGAGAGTAAACAGTGAGCAGTGAGCAGTGAGCAGTGAGCAGTGAGCAGTGATAACTGATAACTGCTCGCTGTCTTAGCTGCTTCTCGTCGCAACGTAATGCGCCGTCACGCGGCCCGGCAACTTCCGCACCGAGACGATCTCCAGGTCGCCCATGTCGCTCAAGGTGGTGACGCGCGCCTGCAGGAACGGGCCGACCGGCGCGGCGAGGAACAGCGCGAACGTGGCGGCCATGATCGCGTTCGGCAGTTGCTCCCAGCGATTGCGCCGGCCCAGGCTCAGCGCGGTGAACGCGCCCAGCCCGGAGAACACGCCCGACGTGATGTAATTCGTGCCGCAGCCCGGGTGCACGGCCAGGTGCGGCTCGCCGTGGCGCATACGGTTCAGCGCTTCGCGCGCCGCCGACTCGATCTCGTCGCCGGTAAGGTTGCCGTAGAGATAAAAGCCGAACGGCGTCGATCGGCCCGCCATGGGGCGACCCGGCTGGCGCAAGGTGAGCACGTGAATCGTGGCGTGCTCCAGCCCGTGATTGCGGCGCGTGCGCCGGACGAGTGGCAGATCGAGCAGGCTCATCACCTGGCTCCCGAGTCGGGCGGCGGTAGACGATCCGCCGGCAACGCGACGACGATCAGTCGATGCGTGTTGTTCGTGTACGGCCAGCACGTCACCAGCGTGACGCGCTCATCTTTGGTCGGCATGATCCACTTGGCATTCTCCAGCCGCACCGAGATGGGTTGGCCTTTCTCCGGCAGGATCTTCAGCAGCACGACCACATACTCTCGGGCCTGGTCGCCGACCCACAACCAGATCGTGTCGCCCCGCTTGAGATCGACCAGATAGCGGAAGACTTCGCCGGCGATGTTGTGATGGCCGTCGAGCACGGTGTTGCCCGGCTCACCGGCGCGCGCCGAGGTTTTCAGCCAGCCGGCCGCGAAGCGATCCGGCACGTCCCACATGCTGACGACCTGGCCATTCTGATTCGTCGCGCGCCAACTGACCATCTCGACTGGTGCATCGAGATTGATGGCCGGGATGACGATCCGGCCGGGCACGCCGGGCACGAATTCCCCGGTGACTGTGGCGAGGGGCTGAGCCGTCGGCTCAGGCGAGGGGGTGGGCGGATCGGGCAACTCAGTTGGATCGGCTTCCGGCGCACTCGGTGCATCGGATTCCAACGGCGTCTCAGGCAGAACAAGCGGAGTCGATTCGGCCGTCTCATCTGGAGCCGTCGCATCCTGAGGGCGTGGCGGCAATGACTCATCCACTTGCACAATCGACGCGCCGAGCGACGTTTCATCGCCAAAGCCGCGCGGCGTGGCCTCTGCGCCGAGGACATCGCGGAGGCTGGGATAAGCCGAGATGCCGCCGGCGACCAACAACACAAAGCCGAAGAGCATGAGCAAACTAGCCACGCCGTTCGGGGAAGAGCGTTCTTTCATAGGACGGGATTATACCCGCCTTCGTGCGGCCCGCCAACCACGCCCTGGTCATCAACCCACATACTCTCAACATAGGACTCGTCCAAAAACAACTTCCGTTTCTGTCATTCTGAGAGTTCCACATCGCCAGATGGCGATATGCCTGAAGTCAGAAACTTGCGCGCCGCATGGCCGCGCGGCGATGAATTCGCCGCGCTACGCCGCTGCGCCCGATGAATCGGGCTAGTCGGATTCATCCGACGCTGGGGTGTAGCCCGCCGAGTTCATCGGCGGGCGGGCACAACCTGGCAACGACCCAAGTTTCTGGGTAGCGCAGCGAAGGGTCTCGGCTTGTCGGGCAGAGATTCTTCGCTGCGCGCAGAATGACAATCTGCGGAGTTATTCCTTGACAAGTCCGAAGGGCACGAAGATAGCCGATATTTTTGTGTTTCTCCCCTGCACCGCCCCTGCGCTGCCGCGCACGCCCTGCCCGAAGGGGGCGCTTTGCGCCGGGGGCGCGCTAGGCGGGGCAGGTGTCGTGTACCTTCGTGGATCAGGTTCGTTTCCGAATAAAGTCTATTCGTGACTGCGCACGCAGCGTCGCCGGGAAGTCCCCTCTCCGCTGCGCTGCGGGGGACAGGTGAACTTCCCGGCTGAAAACGTGAAAGTCGGCTGAAGCCGACTGGCGGATCAGCCGGATTCATCCGGCTTGCAGGTAATTCAGCCCGGCGATCAATCGCCGGGCGCGCGGCACGAGAAAACCGTGAGCAGTTACGTCTATTCGCTGTTTGGTTGCGGCGCATCCGGCTCAGGCGTTTGCAGCGGAAAACAGGCAGTAAAGGTTGTGCCCGCTCCCTCTTCACTATTGACCGAGATGGTTCCGCCGTGCATCTCGACGATCTCTTTCACGATGCCCAGACCCAGACCGGAACCGGGAATCCCCGATTGGGCGGCGTGCTTGCCGCGATAGAATCGCTCGAACAGGTGCGGCATGTCCTCCGCGTTGATTCCGACGCCGGTATCCTGCACCTCCACACACACGGCCTTCCGGTTTGTGTCCAGGCGCGTGCGCACCCCCACCTGTCCGGCTGGCGTGTAGTTGAGCGCGTTCGAGACCAGATTGGTGACCACCCGGCTCAGCTGGTGTCGAACGCCACGCACGGGCGGCACGCTCGCGTCGCGGTCAAACGACAAGGTCAGGCCAGCCGCTTCCGCCCGGGCCTGATGGGAGGTCACCACCAACTCAATCAACGCGTTCAGATCGACCGGCTCGAATTCGAGTCCCGTCTTGTCACGCTCCAGGCGCGTGAGGTCGAGGATATCCTCAATCAGTTTCCTCAGGCGGGCGGCCTGTTCCTTGAGGATGGTCATGTACTGGTCGCGCTTCTCGGGCTTGCCGCGCTCCAGCAGGTCGAGGTACAGGCCCAGATTAGTGACCGGCGTGCGCAATTCGTGCGACACGTCCGAGACAAACTTCGTCTTCAGCCGGTCGAGCTCTTTGAGTCGCTCGTTGGCTCCGGCCAGTTCGTGCGTGCGCTCGGTCACATGCTGCTCCAGCTCTGCGGCGTTGCGCCGAGTCTGCTCATAGAGCGTCGCGCGGTGGATGGCCGTGGCCGCCATGTCGGCGATGGCCGTGAGCAGGCGAGTCTCGTGCTCTGCGATGTGGGTCTTGCGGCCCACTGAGATGGCGCCAACGGGTTTGCCTTCCGCCACGAGCGGGATGCAGGCTACGGCACGTATATCGCCTGGCAGGTCGGGGCGAGAGAGGCGCGGATCATTCCGAATATCATCGTTCACGTAGGGTTGGCCAGTCGCAATGACGTGGCCGGTGACGCCTTGCCCTGGGGGGATGCGCAGCCCAACAGAGGTTTCCCACACGCCGCGCGCCAGCACCACGACCGCTTCACCGGTCGCCGGGATGTGCATCGCGAGCGATGCGCCATCGACATTGATCAGACGGAGGGTTTGATTCAGAACCACTCGAATGGCGTCGCCGCGTGTGGGGGCGGCGCGCAGCGCCGTGGCGACGGTCACCAGCGCCTCCAGCTCGCGCTCGCGGTGCTTGCGCTCGGTGATGTCTTGTATGAACCCCCGCAGGAAGATGGGCCGGCCTTCCTGGTTCTGCACCACGACGCCTCTGTCGCTGATCCAGACCACCCGGCGGTCGCGTGTGAGCATGCGGTACTCCAGGCTGTACGACCCGCCCTGGGCGATATAGTTGGCCACTTCCACCAGTACGCGATCGCGGTCGTCAGGGTGTATCTGCTTGAGCCATAAATCGTCGCTGCTGAGCCACTCGGCCGGCGAGAAGCCGAGCATGGCTTCAATCTGTGGGCTGACAAACTGGCTGTCGTAGTTCGGGTTGACGGCGGAGATGTACGTGATCGCCGGGATTTCCTCGGCGAGCGCGCGATATTTTTCTTCGGACTCCTTCAAGGCGCGCTCGGCCCAGCGGCGCTCCCGCCGCTCCACTGCTTCGCGCAGTTCGCGCTGCACGGCTGGCACCAGGCGTTTCAGGTTGTCCTTCATCAAGTAATCGCTGGCGCCGGACTTCATGGCGGCGACCGCCGTTTCTTCGCCGATCGTGCCGGATACCAAAATCAGCGAAATATCCAGGCCGCGCCGCTGCAGCGCGGCGAGCGCTTCAAGCCCGCTGAATTGCGGCATGGAGTAATCGGCGAGAATGATGTCCCACGTCTGCTGGCCGAGCGCCGCCTCCAGCGCGTGCAGCGTATCCACCCGCTCGAAGGTCACCGCGTAATCGCCCCGGCGCAGTTCGCGCACCAGCAGCAGCGTGTCATCTTCGGAATCTTCAACGATCAGCACGCGCAGTGGAGCGGTCATGTACGCTCTCCCGGCGTCGCCTCTATCGGACACGGTTATGCTCCTCGGCAGGGACTACAAACCCTCCCGGCATATTGCTTGAGTCTTATGGCCTGTTCATCGGGTCGGTGGCGGCTCATTCAACACCAGCCAGTATAGTCCCAGCTGATTCACGGCGTCGGCGAACTGGTTGAAGTCGACGGGCTTGCGGATATAAGAATTGGCTCCCAGGCGGTAACCGTTGATCAGGTCGTGCTCCTCCTTCGACGAAGTGAGAATCACCACCGGCAGCAATCGCGTCCGCTCGTCGGCGCGGAGCCGGCGCAGCACCTCCAGGCCATCCACTTTAGGCAGCTTCAAGTCCAACAAAACGAGCGTCGGTATCGGGTGAGTTTCGCGTCCCGGGCCAAACAGATAGTCCAGGGCTTCGACTCCATCGTGCGCAACTAGGACCGCGTTCAGAATGTTGTTCTTCTTCAGCGCGCGCAAGGTCAAAGCCTCGTCATCAGGATTGTCTTCGACCAGCAGGATGATTTTATCGCCATTCATAACGTGTAGACTCCTGACCCGGATAAGCCGGAACCCAACAGGAATAAAACCACAGAGGCACGGAGATCACGGAGAAAACCCGGTTCATTGGGAACTGCCGTGGTGAACCTCTCCCCCGGCCCCTCTCCTACGAGGAGAGGGGAGCGCGTTTCCCCCTTCCCTCGTAGGGAAGGGGCCAGGGGGTTAGGTCAAACGGCGCTCTTTGCCGGGCGATCACGGGAAATCCCAAAGAGCCGAAAACCCAGAACTAAATCTCTGTGCCTCCGTGTCTCCGTGGTTAAATCTTTGCACAAACTGCAAAGTTTCCACTGGTAGGGTTCTAAAGCGTGAAGAAAAAGGTCGCACCCTGCTCCGGTGCTCCTTCGGCCCACACACGCCCACCGTGCCGATAGATGACGCGCCGCACGGTCGCCAGGCCGATCCCAGTGCCCGGGAACTCGTCAAGGTGATGCAACCGTTGAAACGCGCCGAAAAGCTTGCCGGCGTAAGCCATATCGAAGCCCGCGCCGTTGTCACGCACGAAATAGACGGTTTCGCCATCTTGCGCGGTGACTCCGAACTCAAGCCTGGCTTGAGGCTGCTTGCCCGTGAACTTCCAGGCATTGCCCAGCAAGTTTTCCAACATCACGCGCAGCAAACGAGCATCGCCTTGCACCACCAGCCCGTCCGTGATGACGACCTCGATCGCCCGCGTCGGATCGGCGGCTTGAAGTTCTGCCACGATCGATCGCGCCAGAGCGCTCAAGTCTACTGCTTCGCGGCGCATCTCGATGCGCGTCAGGCGGGACAGTGTGAGCAGGTCGTCGATCAGTTGTGCCATGTGCTGCGCCGCGGCTCGGATGCGCCGCAGGTGATCTTGAGCCTCCGCGTTCAGCCGATCGGCGTGATCTTCCAACAGAGCCTGGCTGAAACCGTCGATGCTGCGTAGCGGGGCGCGCAGATCGTGAGAGACGGAATACGAAAACGCTTCGAGTTCCTGATTGGCCGCCTCGAGCTGCGCGGTGCGTTCCAGAACGCGCTGTTCGAGTTCCGCGTTGAGCCGGCGGATTTCCTGCTCCACCTGCTTGCGCTGGGTGACATCCACGAAGATGATGGCGAACTGTCCGCGCTTGGGGCTGAAAGCGGTCACCTCGTAGTATTTGCCCAGTTCCCCAGTGTAATTCTCAAAGTGGACCGGCTCCCCGGTCAAAGCGACCCGGCCATAGGTGTCGATCCAAGATGGCTCTAGGTTGGGAAGAACCTGGAGCACCGTCTTGCCCACGATGTCACGTGCCTGAAGCCCGGTCAATTGCTCGAAAGCCGGGTTCACTTCCAGGAACCGATAGTCGATGGGCCGGCCCGACTCATCGCAAATGATCTCGTGTAGGGCGAAGCCATCCAGCATCTGATCGAAGAGCAAGCGATAGCGCTCCTCGCTCACACGCAACGTCTCTTCCGCGCGCCGGTGAGCGGTGCGCGCGCGTAGTGCGCCGATCCCAAAGGACAGGTTGTACGCCATTTCGGTGAGCAACTGCGCTTCGTCCGTGCTGAAGGCATTCGGCTCGGCGGCGTAGATCGTCAGCGCGCCGAGCGATTGGCTGTCGATGATCAACGGCAGGGCCAGAGCGGCCGCCTCACTGCGCTTCAGATTCACCGTTTCAAAATCCCCGTCCTCGATTCCGGCTTGCGCCACCGGGCGCATGCGCCTGTCCTGAGTCGGTTCGGCGTAGCCCACCCACGCCATGCGGTATCCACCCTGCTCCACGATAATCCGGCAAATATCATTCAGCAGGCTGTGCTCGTCCGTGGCGCGCACCAGCGCCTGGTTACATTCGCTGAGCGTGCGGAGCGTGCGATTCACACTACTGACCTGAGCCGTGCGGCGTTGAAGTGCATCGGCCATATCGTCAAAGGCCCGGGCCAGTCGATCGAATTCTCCAGCGCCATACGGCCCACCGGCGCGGGCGCTCAGGTCGCCGGCAGCCAACCGTCGCGTCGCATTCAGCAAGGTGTTTACCCGTCGCACGATGAAGGCGTTGCCCAGGAGCCACGCCGCCACCAGCGCCAACAGCGTAGCGCTCCCCAGCGTGACCAGATTGCGCGCCAGAGCCTGATCGGCCTGGGCAAACACGAGGGCGCTGGGAATTCCAATGGCGACATACGCATTGGTCTGTGGGCCGCCCAGCGGTCTGAACGCATACAGGCGCACGACGCCATCCGTGCCGCCGACCTCCGCCGTGCCCTCGCCGTTCTGCGCAAGAATCGCCTGGATGATCGGCGCTTCCGGCATGGTCTGCCCAACCGAATGGTTGGGATCGGGCCGGCGGGCCAGAATGGTGCCGCCGCCATCGACGACAATAAAGGCTGCTCCTTCCGGTAATTCCGTTTCAGCGACAAGCCCTTCGATCCAGGCCAGATCAAGCCCGGCCAGAACGACCGCCGTCACCCGGCCGGATGGGTCGAGAACGGGATAGGCGAAAGGGAGTGCAAATTGGCCGGTGACGCGGCCCTCGATGAACTTGCCAACGACGAAATCGCGTGTCTGGACGACGCGCTGGAAATACTCCCGGTCGGCAATATTGACGGGGCTATTCAAGGGTACGGCGCTGCAGAAGAATTCGCCGTCCGGCCAGGCCGCGCTCAAGAGGGTGTACTGGGGATAATGCTCGATCAGATCGGCGAAGAGCGTAGCGCACGCCGCCCGGTCGCCCTCACGCACGGCGGGATACTGCGACAGGGCAATCAGCAGTTGGCGCGCGCCTTCGATGAGTGCCTCGTGGTTATTGGCGACAAGCTGAACCAGTCGCAGTGTCTCTTGCCTCACCTGGGCCGCCTGACTGCGGTGCTCTTCCAGGCCGGCATACACGGTCGCCCCCAGCGCGGGCAAGCCCGCCAGCAGCACCAGCAGGATGAGGCGGAAGCGCAGACTGGAGAACAGGCCAGCCGTCATCGTCCTCTTACACCCTGGTCAATGCGCTCACGCGGATTCGAGCGCGTTCTCGGATACCGCCCCTCCACTGGGAGCGTCAAAGCGGGCTGTGCGTTGGCGATGGGACGAGAGTGAGTGATGGGGGGTCATTTCAGATTATACCGGGTGAAAGTGACCCGTGCAAACGAGGCTCCGAAGCGCGCATCGGCTGCTCACTTCACCTCATCCCAGTTCAACCCGACGCCGATCTCCACCTTCAGCGGCGGGTCGAGCGGGTACGCACCCTCCATGATCTCCTTCAGCAGGCGGGTCACCGTTTTCACTTCGGCGTCCGGGGCTTCCAGAACAAGCTCGTCGTGCACCTGCAGCAACAGCCTGGCTTTGAGTTTCTTCTGCCGGAACGCCTCGTGGATGCGGATCATGGCGATCTTGACGATGTCGGCGGCGGAACCCTGAATCGGATGGTTGATCGCTTCGCGTTCGGCGGCGCGCTGCATCACATTGGTGCGCGCGTCGCGCGTTTCCGCCCGCAAGATCGGGAAGGAGCGCCGCCGCCCTAGCAGCGTCTCGACATAGCCTATCTCTTTGGCCTTGCGCTTGGTGTCATCGATGTACTTCCTGATGTTGGGGAATCCGGCGAAGTACGCGTCGACGAACTTCTGCGCCTCGGACATTGCGATCCCGGCCTGCTCGGCAAGCGAGCGCGTGCCCATGCCGTACAGCAATCCAAAGTTGACACGCTTGGCGAAGGAACGTTGATCGGCCGTGACCTGCTCCGGCGGGATGCCCAACACTTTGGCCGCCGTGGCGCGATGGATGTCTTGATCGGCTTTGAACGCGGCGCGCAGGCCGGGGTCCTTGCAAATGTGCGCGGCGACGCGCAGCTCCACCTGCGAATAGTCGGCCGAGATCAGCTTCCAGCCGTCCGGCACGACGAAGGCTTTGCGCACCTCGCGGCCCAACTCGGTGCGAATGGGAATGTTCTGCAGGTTCGGGTCTTGTGACGCGACGCGCCCGCTCACCGCGCCGGTCTGGTTGAACGAGGTGTGCACGCGGCCGGTGGCCGGGTTGACCAGCTCGGGCAGCGCGTCCAGGTACGTGCTTTTGAGCTTCGACAACTGCCGGTGTTCGAGGATCAGCCCGATGACGGGGTGCATGCCGCGCATCGACTCCAGCACGTCGGCGGCGACGGACACTCTGCCGGTGAAGGTCTTGCGCCCGCCCGGCGCTTTGAGCTGGAGTTTGCCGAACAGCGCGTCGGCCAGCTGCTGCGGCGAGTTGATGTTGAACGGCATGCCGACCAGATCGTACACTTCCGATTCGATCTGCGACAGGCGCTTGGCGAGCCGCTTCGACATCTTTTTGAGCAACTCGCTATCGATCAGCACCCCGGCCAGCTCCATATCCAGCAAGACCGGAATCAGCGGCATCTCGATCTCGTCGAACAACTTGCGCACGCCGTGCGCTTTCAGTTCAGGCTCCTGAGCCTTCATCAGCCGCAGCGTCATGTCGGCATCGGCGGCGGCGTAAGCGGCAGCAACGTCGATCGGGACTTCGGCCATCGTGATCTGCTTCTTGCCGCTTCCGATCAATTCGCCGATCTCGGTCATCTCGACGCCCAGGCGCAACTTCGCCAGAGCCTTCAAGCCGAGACGCGCGCTGGGGTCGATCAGGAATTCGGCCAGCATCGTGTCGAAGACCACGCCCTGCACGTCGAGGCCGACCTGATGCAGCACGGCCATGTCGTACTTGGCGTTGTGTGCGACTTTCGGCCAATCGGCATTCTCGAAGATCGGCTTCAAAGCCTGGACGGCGATCGAGAGAGGGAGTTGGTTAGTTGGCTGGGCGTGACCCACGGGGAGGTAGTAGCCCTCACCCTCTTTGATCGACAACGCGATGCCGACGAGTGTGGAGCGCAGCGGGTCGGTTCCGGTGGTTTCGGTGTCAAAGGAAATGATTTTGGCCGTGTGGAGTTTAGAGATTAGAGATTGGAGGCTGGATTCGTCACGGATGACGATCGCGTTGCTGATGGACGGCCGCCGGGCACTATCCGATTGGGTGGCGACCGTCTCCTCGCCGAACATCGACATCTGCGTGCCGGTGATCGGCGCAGCGGAACTCATCCGTTTATCCGTTGTCGAATCCGTTGCGGTGACCGTTGCCGGCAGGCGATTGCGAATCGAACGGAACTCCAGAGCGTCGAGGAGTGCTTCGACCTTCGAGCGATCATACGTGTGGACGGCGCACTGCTCCCACGTCACGTTCAGCGGCACGTCGATGCGGATGGTGACCAGGTCTTTGCTGAGGAAGGCCATGTCGCGCCCGGCTTCCAGCGCGGTCTTCGCGCGCGCCGGCTCGACTGTGTCGAGGCGCTTGTAGATACCCTCGACCGTGGCGTACTTTCGCAGCAAATCGGTCGCGGTCTTCTCGCCGACGCCCTTCACGCCGGGGACGTTGTCGCTCGTGTCGCCCTTGAGTGCCTTGTAATCGATCAACTGAATCGGCTTGAGGCCGTAGCGCGCTTTGATCGCGGCCTCGTCGTAAATCACAGTATCACTGTACGCGCGACCCGAGGTCAGCACGCGAATGCGCTTGTCGATCAACTGAAACGCATCGGTGTCACCGGTGACGATCAGCACGTCCAGGCCGTCGGCGGCGGCGCGCTTCGCCAGCGTGCCCAGGATGTCATCGGCCTCGTAGCCGTCGGCGGTGATCGCCGGGATGCCGAACGTCTCGACCAGTTGCACGATGCGGTCGATCTGCGGCGTCAACTCGTCAGGCATTTTGTCGCGCGTGCCCTTGTACTCGGCATACGTGTCGTCGCGAAACGTGCGGCCCTTGTCGAAAGCGACGGCGATGTAGTCCGGCTGCTCCTCGTTCCACACTTTCAACAGCGTGTTGGCGAACCCGTACACCGCGTTGGTGAATTCGCCTTTAGACGTGGAGAAGGCGGCCTTGCCGCGCTGGTCGTACAACGGCAGGCCGTAGAAGGCGCGATAGGCAAGCGAGTGGCCGTCGATTAAGACGAGCTTCTTTCTCGGCATGGAGAACCTCGAAGGGAAGAACGAAACGGAACACGCATTGCGAAGCACAGGCAACGTGTCGCGTATTCCGTAAAGAGTGTTCCGTCATTGGCCGAGCGCCAGGAGCGCGTCCGCTGTCTTGCGCGTCTGGGCACGGATGAGCCGCAGGGAGGAATCGGGGCGCACGGCGACGGTCAGTACGACGCCTTGCGCGATGTCGATCGAATAGAGCAAATGCTCGCCGCTGTTGGCGATCGATTGGCCGTAACGGATATGCTCGTAGCCCGTCCCGGCCCAGGCCGCCTGCTCGGACGCCGCATGCGCATCCAGAACACGCTGTGCCAGCGTCTCGGCATTGAAGCGATCGAGTGGGCCGGCATACGCGATGAGCGTGTTACCGGCGGTGAGCAGCGCGGCTTCGGCGCTCAACTCGACGGCCAGCGTGCGCAGGGTCTCGACCACACGCGGATCGTCTTTGGGGAGCACGAGGCGTGGCAGCGAACGGGCCGGCGTTTTCGCCTTCGCTTTGGGCGGAGCCGGTTCGGGCGGCGCGGGCGCCGGGCGGCCCAGCGCTTCGGCGACGCGCACCGGCAGATCGGGCAGGAAGAACGGCTTGGACAGCACGCCGCGAATGTTGAACTCCGCCAATTCCTGTGGCACGGCATCGCCGTCGAGCGGGATAATCATGATCGGCAGGCCGGGCTTGAGATCGCGGATCGAGCGCAGCAGCGCCATCGGCCGCGAATCGTCGATGCTGAGATCGACGATCACCAGGTCGAACGGATCGGACTGGAGCGCGATGATCGCCGCGCCGCTGCTCGTGACATCGACGGCGCGGAAATCGCGGTTGGCCTCCAGCCCCTCTTTCAAGAGCATGGCGAAGGCCTGATCCGGATCGACGATGAGGACGCGAGTGGGCATAGACACGTGACGTAGGGCTTGTCAAGAAATAACTCCGCAGTTTTGTCATGCTGAGCGAAGCGAAGCATCTCTGCACCAGGCTGTGGAGACCCTTCGCTGCGCTCAGGGTGACATGCGGACTTATTCTTTGGCGGCTCCTAAGTATAGATGTAAGGCTGTGTGGATGATTGTAGGAGTCGGGCGTCAAAATGTCAACAGGGTGACGGCCGCGCTTAGCGCAGCGAGGTGAAAAAGTCAAAAGGCGCGACGACATGCACATTGCGCTCGGCCAGCAGGTCTTCGCTGATCACCCAATCAAAATGGCCGCCGAGCCAAGCCGTCAAAAGCGGTGATTGCCAGGCGCGGCGGCCATAACAGACGGCGAGCAATACGCTCGTATCAACGAGCGCTTTGGGCACGGCGCTCCTTGCGGGTAGCATGGACGCTGGCGTTGATCTCAGCGTCGGTCAGGGGTTGGTCTTCAAGTGGGGCAGGAGCGGCGGATTGCACGGCTTGGATGAAAATATCGAACGGCTTTCGCCACTCATCTTCAGTCATACTCCGCGACTCCCAGGCTGGGCGTTCCGTCACAATGACAATCAGGCGCGTGCCGTCCGGCAGGCGCGGATTGCCCCGCAAGCGGATCTGTCCGTTGTCCACAAGCCCCTCGTAAGTAACCAGGCTCATACGACCACCTCGCGCATAGGATGCAAGACTATGGCAATTATATACCTAACCCGGACGAGATGGGCACATCTCTACTCGCCCGAATTTCGCAAGTGGAGGTAAGCCGGGCGGAGTGATCCATCGGGGCGGACCAGGCTGTACGCCGATTGGGGATTGCCCGGCCCAAGCAGCCACGCCACGTTGAGGTTCCACACGAACATCGGCCCCAGCCACGGGCGCTCGCGGCGCAACTGGATAGCGCGCATCAAGTAAGCCGCCTGATCGGCCTCGCTGACTTCGCGCGCGTATTCCCAACCCGTCGTGTCCACCTGGCCGAAGGCGTCGATCGACGGCCAGCCGAATTCGGTAATCCAGATCGGCTTGTCAATGCCGGCCTCGGTCAGTATGGCGCGGTAGTCTTCGAGCGTATCGAGGAAGAAGAAACTGGGATGGTTGTTGAAGCCCGACGCCTTGTGCGCGGCATCGAACGCGCGCTCGTCGGGAGGGTTGGCCGCGCCGTAGGGATGCGCGCCGATGGCATCGACCCACTCGGCGACCCCGGCGGCGATCATCGCCCGCAGGTACACCCGATCATCGATGGCGTCGATGCCGTCGTCGATGCCGGTCACGCCGGGCGCGCCGCTGATGAGCGTGGCATTCGGGTCGCCCTGGCGAGCGCCGGTCGCGCCCTGCTGGACCAGTTCGACGAACTGCTCCGCGCTCAGGTCGTGGCCGCGCCACTCGCGCCGGAGGTTCGGCTCGTTCCACAGTTCGTAGGCCGCCACGCGGCCTCGATAGCGCGACGAGAGCGCCAGCATAAAACGATTGAACAGGGTGAAGTCATTCGGCGGGCCATCCTCTTCGATCGGCTCGGATCGGCTGAATCCGGGTGCTTTAGCCACGCCGAGCAGGATTTTGAAGCCGAGCGCCTGGGCCTGATCGATAACTGGATCGAGATCGCTCCAGTTATATTCGCCCGGCGCGGATTCGATCAGGTTCCAATCGACTTGCTGCTTGATCCAGCCGACGCCCAAATCGGCGGCCCAGGCAACGTAAACGGCTCCGTTCGGATCGATGAACTGGCCCTGAATACCGATGTTGGGCTTGGGGATCGGCGTGGGTGTGGGAGAGGGTTGGATGGTTGGATAGTTTGTCGGTTGGCTGGTTGGATGGCTTGTCGGTTGGGCGGTTGGCTGCGGCGACGGATTAGGCGGCGCACAGGCTGCTATCGCGACGAACAGCAACAACAAGGCATAGAGGTTGTAGCGCATGGCGGGCGATGATAGCACAACTCGAAACGCCCCGCGCTTCAGGGGCAGACTTTACTTCACTCACCTTACGCAGTCGGGCAGGATTTTACCGCAGAGGGCGCGGAGAACGCAGAGATTTGCCAGGAAATCCACTCTGCGCACTCTGCGTTCTCGGCGGTAAAATGGTCTTTTGCGTAAGGTGAGTTACTTCATTTCCGCACTTCGATCGATTGCAGCCACAATCGATCGCCGCGCGGTCGGCCACCTTGCTCGATCGGCAAGCGCGC
>DATBWU010000089.1:0-2054 GCA_036514635.1 Anaerolineae bacterium
CCGGCGAGCGCATGCCGGACAATGGGCCGATCGAGTCGCAGCAACGCGGCGGCGCAACCCAGCAAGACGAGCAGCGCGCCGCCCGATGCGAGAAACTGAAACGCATAATACACGCCGCGCAAGATATGATACAGGTAACCACCGCCCGATTTGGCGTAGACCGTGTTCGGTAGCCAGTCGCCGTAGTATGCCACGCGCCACAACAAGAACGCGCCGAACGGCACAGCGAATGCCAATGCCCACTTCACATCTTCGCGAATCGTGCGCGCCGATTGACCGCGCACGTGCGCGATGGCTCTCACCGCAAATGCGGCGGCGAAGAAGATCGCGCCCTCGGCCCGCGCCAGCGCGACGAGCGCCAGCACGAAGCCCGATGCGATGCCGTGCCCGGTTCGTTCTTCGCGGTCGAGCAGAATGAGCGCGAGGACGAGCAACGCTGCCAGCAGCATCGACTCCAGCCCGCTGATCGCCCACATCGCAAACGATCCACTGGCGGCCAGCCACGCGCAGGCCATCCAGATGATCGCCTTGCCCGCACCCGATCGATGCAGAGCAACGGCCATGCCGATCAGTGTCGCAATCGACAAGGCCGCTCCGAGAACACGCGCCGACGTTGGAATATCGGAGCCTAGCCGCGCCGCGCCGGCCAGCGTCACCACCCACAGGAAGTTCGAGTAGCCTTCGACCGGCGGCTCACCGGGATTGAAGCGCAGGCCGTCGCCGCGCGCGAAGTTGCGCGCGTAACGGAAAGAGATGTAGGCGTCGTCCACCTTGATGGTGGCGTAGTAAGCCAGGTGCGCCGCGAGCAGCGCAACCGACAGCGCGACGCCGATCCAGGCGGGGACACGGGCAAGTCTGTTGATCATGTGCTATGTGATTGATCGCCACACCGACACGGAGCCACAGAGGTTGATAAAAGTCCTCCGTGATCTTGCTCGAAGCCCGCGTCTCGCGGGCGTCCACCGCGAGGACGCGGTGGGCAGAGCACCGTATTTTGAGGTTTTCGGATGGCCTCTCAGTGTCTCCGTGATTGATTCTCTCGTATCACATTGAGGTAGATCGACTGGACTGCCTCGACCTGCTGGCGGATGTCGAAGCGCTCACAGGCGCGCTGCCGGGCCGCACTGCCCATCGCCTGGCGGCGCGGCGCATCGTTTAGTAGCCCGCTCATTACCTGCGCCAGCCGGTTGGATTCGCCCGGTGGGACGAGCAGGCCGGTGACGCCGTCTTCGACGATCTCGGCCGGCCCGCCGTGCGCCGAAGCAATCACCGGCAGCGACGCGCTCATCGCTTCGATGATCACGCGGCCAAAAGGCTCGGGCCGGGTAGACGAATGAATGAGCAGGTCGATCCCGGCGTAAACATCGGCCATGTTGTCCTGATGCCCGGCGAAGATCAGGCTGTTGCCCAGGCCGGATGATCCGGCGAGTTGCCGCAGTTCGGCCTCGTAAGCCGCGCCGCCGCCGAGTTCGCCGCGTGCTTCATCGTCTTCGGCGAATGTCCCGACCAGCATGAAGCGGGCGTCTGGAAATGTAGGCGCGATTCGAGCTGCCGCGCGGGCGAACACGTCTTGCCCTTTCCAGCGCGCGAGCCGCCCGACGTGTGCGACGACGAGCGCATCGGGATCGATTCCGAATTGCCGTCGAAAGGCCGACCGATTGCCCGGCGCAGCGGTGGTGTCGATGCCGTTGTATACCACCGACGCTTTCGAGTCGCCTTCGATGCCGTAATATCGCGCCGTGGCGCGCGAGTTGGCGATCAGCCAGGCGGCTCGCCGCCGCAGCGCGGTGAACAGCCTGCGCGGGAACGTGTCATCATGCAGCATCCACACGATGGGCGTTCCGCGCACGAACGCGCTGATCAGGTGCGCGCGCACGGTGTTAGCGTGAATCAGGTCGATGCGCTGCTCGTTGGCCAGGCGGGCCAGTCGGCGCGCGGCGGATAGCCAGCGCACCGGCATCAGCGGCGAAGGCACGTTCAAGCGTGGCATCGACAGACTGCACCACTCCATACCGCGAGCGTCAAGCAGCTTGCTCAGGGGAGATGCGGGCGGC
>DATBWU010000090.1:0-25511 GCA_036514635.1 Anaerolineae bacterium
AGCGGCGCGACGGGGCGCACGCGGGTCGGCGCAAGAGCTCCCGCCTCGGACGTGACGAGGTATCGGTGCAGGCTGGAAGATGACTCGCCAATCGTGATTGTGTTGCCGGCGACCGAGTAGCCTGTCAGGCTCGCAGGCCGATCGGGATCGCTCACGTCGTAAGCGCGATACGGCCCGGCGTTGGCGAGCGTCACGCTGTAGGCTTTGCCGTTAGGCGCGGGCGAGAAGTTCTTCATCACCAGCGGCAGGTACAACCGGCGCGGGAGGCTCACCGCTGCGGCGGGAAGCGTCGGCGAGGTGCTGAATCGTATCGATGCGCCCGCCGCCGCCGCGCCGCGCACGAAGTGAATCGAAAAGGCATCCAGCCACGCGCCCTCGACGCCGATGCCCGGAATGCCCGGCAGCGACAGGCTGATCGTGTTGGAGCCGGCCAGCAGCAGGCCCGGTGTGATCGGCAGCGTGGCGACGGCCGCCTGCTTGCCGTTCCACTCGACGCGCCCCAGCAGCACATTGTTGAGTAATACGTTGACGCGATGATCGAGCGTGGCCGTTGGGATGTCCGTGTAGCCGATCAGCCACAGTGTCAGAAAACCCGCCTGAGCGGTGTTCGTCGCCGCGAGTTGAACCGGGTACGAGGCGCTCGCGCGGCCGGGCCGTGCCAACGCATCCCACGTGAAACGATCGCCCTGGTAACCGGGCGGGATCGGGCCGCAGTAGCATTCGGGCGTGTAGAGCAGGTTCGACTCGGCGACCGTCTCGACCCACGGCGATCCGGCCGGATAACCCGCCGGTGACGCGGCGCGGCTCGACAGGCGCAGGCCGGGCGTCGCTTCGACCGAGAGAAAATATACGTCGGTCGTCGAATAGCGGCTGAAGCGCGGATCGGCGTAGAACAGCAGCCGCTCGCCCGGCTCGAATGCGGTGTCGGCGTCGCCGTTCCACTCGGCGGCGATCTCGTTTCCGGCGCGGGTGAGATGCAGATTGAACGGGTTGGCCGTGCTCACCGGAAAGCCGGCGGCTTGCAGCGCGCTGTAGGCGAGGGCGGTCAGGCCGGGCGAGGAAACTTCAATGGCGAATGCGGATTGCGGATTGGTGATTGATGATTGTGGAATGTGGAATGCGGAATGCGGAATGCGGAATGTGTCGCGTGGGGCGGGTTGGACATGATCGGGGTTGACGACGGCAGACCGGATCGCGCTCAGAAGTGGATCATCTGGCGGTTCGCAGTTCGGCGGAGTGCAGCCTTCAGGCTGCGCGCGGCCCGCGCTCCCATCATTCAAGGATGGAGCGCGCAACACGCTATTGAAAACGACGGATACCCTGATGTAAGTCGTGACTCTCAGGCGATTCTCTTCTGGTCTCGCCGGGTAAAACGTGAGACGCGCCAGTCGCACGCCGCGCATGTGGCCGAGTTCTTCAAGGCATACACCCGATGGACAGTCGGCTTCAGCCGACTTGGTGTCTTCAGCCAGGGAGTTTACTCCCTGGCGCACTCCCGGGTGTACAGGCGCATATTCGCCGCCGACGATCTGCCCTGACGCATCGCGCAACACGCCCTCAGGACGCCGGGCGACGGCGAGCGGCCCGGTCAGCGGCAGATCGATTTCATCGTGTTGGACGATCGCGATGGCGGGTTGGGCATCCGGCGGCAGCGCGATGAGTACCGACGTGTAGGGGAGTCGCACTTGGCCGGGCTGATCGATCTGGCGGTAGCCGGCGATGTCGATGCGCAGCGTGCCATCGGCCTGCGCGGCGATCTGCACGGGCGGCACACGCCATTCGAGGCTCAGGCCGTCGCCGGTGACGGCGACGCCGGGACGCGGATCAAGCATCGGCGGCGAAGCGTGCGCCTCGCCGCCGATGAGTGTTCCTATACAGGCGATCAAAGCGGATCGCACTATCCGCTTGAGCGCATGTCTAAAAAAGCCGCGCTGATAACCGCCAAGGCACCACCCCCTCGGGGGGGCAAGCGACACCAAAGGTTTCAAGACTCTTCTTCGTGCCTTGGTGTCTTGGTGGTGAATTTTCAGACGGCCTTTGAGCAGACTCGGCACGCCGCTACTTTACCACAATCGGCAAATACACGTGACGCGGCCACAGCGCGTCGGTCTGCACGACGGCACTGACCGGCGGATGAACCGTCTCGCGGCCCTGCGTGTCAAAGTCGGCCAGCCAGTACCACCACACGCCGTCGGTGGGCACGCTGTCCGCGTAGACATACGTTGCCTCGACGCCGTTGCCTTTCACCGCCGACGGCTCGAAGTGAATCCACTCGGCGCGGCTGAAGTCGTCACTCGCACCGCGATACAGGTTGAAGCCGAAGTTGTCCACCTCGACGGCGGTGGCCCACGCCAGGCTCACTTGCTGCCCCTGGATACTCTTGACCCGGAAGTACAGCAACTCGACTGCCGTCGGCACGTCGTTGAGGATCTCCGAATCGTCGTCGTCGTTCGCCGGGTTGTCGAAGATGTCGGTTGAGTCGGAGACGACGGCGGTGTTTGTCGTAGTGATGATGTCCTGCACCACACTGAAGACCGTCGTGATGTGGAACGACTGGCTGAGCGGCAGATCGGCATTGAAGCCGTTGGGCGGCGGCGCGGTCAGATCGGCCCACGTAATCTGCCCGTCATCGATTGTGTCGTCGGGCGCGGGCGCGGCCGACACGAACGACAGGTACGCCGGATCGTAGAAGTCGAGCAGTGGCAGCACGTCGATGACGCTCGGCCCGACGTTGGTGATGTGGATGGTGAAGGTCACCAGGCTGGGCGGCGTGGTGTTGAGATCGATGTCCGCCACCTGCTTGTCTACCGTCACGCGCGGGTCTTGCAGCGAGATCGGCACATCGTCGGTATCGGTGATCACGCCGCCGGGCGTGTCGCCTTCCACGTCGGCGATGTTGAAGTATGTGCCGGTGAGACCGGGCGATGCAGTCACCGCGAACGTGACGGTGAGCGTCTGCCCGGGCGCGAGCGGGCCGAGGTTGTTCCAGCGCAGCAGCGGCTCGGCGATGAGGTCGGGATCGGACGGCGATCCACTGCCGGGCTGGTAGTGAAAGTCAACACTGGGCAGTGTATCGGTGACCAGTAGCGGGTTGAACGTGATCTGCCCGGTGTTCGTGATGCGAAGCGTGTAACTGAGCGGCTGATTGCGCACGACTTCGCCGGGCGTCACCCGCTTCTCGATCTCCAATGTCGGAGTCAACTGATCGGTTCGCTCGTCGTCGGTGTCGTCGGGCGGGTTCGAGTCGGGCGTGGTCGACGTGATGGCGACGGTGTTGGTGAACACGCCGAGCGCCGATGGGTTGACTGTGACGACGACGGTGAACGTGACGGACGATCCGGCAGTCAACGTGCCGAGGTTCCACGCCAGCGGGTTCGGCCCGCTCGACTGCGGCGGCGCGGCGAAGTTGAACGTCACTTCGGGCGGCAGTGTGTCGCTGACGACGACGTTCTGCGCGTCGGCCGGGCCGTCGTTGCTGGCGACGAGTGTGTACGTGAGCAACTGACCACTGACCACCGGATCAGGATCGTCTGTCTTGACAATCCGCAAGTTGGCGGCGGTCCCCAGCGGCACGGTGATCGTATCCGTATCGGTCAGACCTTCGGTGTCGGTGACCCAGCCGGTGTTGGCGATGGTCGTGCCGGTGTACGCCGCACTCACGTCGACCAACAGCGTGACTACACGGCTCGCGCCGACGTCGAGCGTGCCGATCGGCCAGGTGATCACGCGGCCGGCATCCGGGCCGATGAACGGCGGCGTGGCATCGACGAAGGCCACGCCAGTTGGCAGTCGATCGGTGATCAGTACGCCGGTGGCGCTGACGATGCCGATGTTGGTGACGACGAGCGTGAAGGTGAGCGGCAGCCCGGCGGTCATCACCGTTGGATCGGAGAATTTCTCCACGTCGATCAGCGCCAGGCCGGTGCTGATCGGTGCGGTGGGGATCGGCGTGGTGTATGCCCGCTCGCCGTCGATCACGCCGGGCCGGCTGGAATACATGCCGCGCGTCGTGTTCGTCAGCGTCAGGCCGGAGCCGATCGCGTCGGACACACGCGCCGTGAAGGTGACGGTCAGCCACGCGCCCACATCGATCTCGGAAGCCGTCCACGCCGGATAGTCGCCGCCGAGTGTCGCCGTCGGCGGGCGGCTGACGGTGAACAACTGCGTGGCGAGGAAGGCCACACCCGGCGGCAGCGTGTCGGTCAGCGTCACGTCGAACGCGGGCGACCTGCCGGCGTTGTTCAGCATCAATGTGTAGGTGACGGTGTCGCCCGCGCCGACGGGCCTACGCGGCGGCAATACGGTCTTGCTGATGTTCAGGCCCGGCTCGACGACGGTGAAGGTGACCGGGTTGCTCAGCGTGATGTCGGTCGTGTGCGAGAGCGTCGCGGCGTTGGTGATGACGTTGCCCGCCACCGCGCCGAGCGGATCGGACAGCACCGTCGTGATCGTGATCGCGCGTTGGTCATTGGGCGAGATGATCGGATACGTGACGGTGAAGGCGTTGCCCAATCGTGTCACTGCCCCGTCGGGCGCGGCGTCGATCACGTGAATCTGCAAGCGCGGATCGATCGGGTCGGTGACCGACACGTTGTACAGCGCGGCGGTGATCGGCGGCGATGGGAACAGAATCGTGTAGGTTACGACCGTTCCGAGCGTTGCGGTTGTCGGGATGACCGACTTGACGATCAGCGGCGGCAGGGTGCGCACGGCGGCCGAGTGCGATCCGCCGCTGTAGCCGCGCGTCGTGGCTATTGGGCTGCCGCTCCAGGCGTCGTAGGCCAGGAAGGCCTGGTTCGCCAGCACGGTGTTCGCCGTGATGCCGGGCGACACCTGCAAGACGACGGTCAGCGTCAGCGCGCGATGCGTGGTCGCGACGAAGGGCTGCGTGGCGGTGAGTTGATTGACGCCCCACGTCAACACGCCGGTCGCGCCGGGCACGGGCGACGGCTCGAACGTGAACGCCGAAACCGGATCGTCGCTGGCGAGCGTGTAACTGACCAGGCTCATTCCGCCCGGCAGCGCATCGGTGATGACGAGGTCGTAGCCGGTCAACCGATTCTGGTTCGAGACGACGAGCGTGTAGGTGACGAGGTCACCCGCGCCGACGGTGCAGCCCGCGCGATTCAACCGTGTGACGAGGGCGTCGTCGAACGAGGCGACACTTTGGTTGTTGGCGTACAGCCCGATGCGGCCCGTCGACCATTGCGCGTCGGTGCGATCGAGCGCGAGCGCGCCGTCGATGTACACACGCAGGCGGCTGCCTTCGGCGCGAATCTCGACGTGATACCAGCGGCTGACCTCGTAGGCGGAGCCTGCCGCCGCGCCGATGTCGGTCGCCGCGCCGCCGACGACTCGCTGCAGGCGATAGGTGTTCGTCCCGCCGCGATTCCACACGAAGCGGTAGTAATTGCCGTCGGCGGCTTGCGAGCGGAAGATCAGCCCGATGTCGCCGGTCGTGTCGGTCGAGCGGATCATCGCCGAGAAACTGTAGTCGCTCCACGCGGTGTCGCCGTTATAGATGCGGCGGTTGGCGGCGTTGGCGTTGTTCTGCGCCGCGCCGCCGACGATGCTCCAGCCTGCGCCGCCGGGGTTGATCCAGGGTGGGATCGGCGCGCCGCCGGTATTGAAGTTATCGGCGAACAGCGTCGCGGTGCAGCCGTAAGACGTGACGTATGACTTGCCCAGGTGCAGCACCGGCTCTTGAATATCGACATCGGCAGTATCGGTGTACACGTAAGGCTGGCCGTCGTCGGTGTACGTCATCGACAACACATTCGTCAACCGCAGGCCGTCGAAGTTCGAGGCTACGTTCTGGATCACGGCGGTGATCACGCCGTTGATGCTGACGGTGCCGGATAGATCGCCCAACTGCCAGACGACGTTGCCCGATGCGAACAGCGCGGGCGAAATCGTCGGCGTGCCGGAGATGATGGCGAAGGGGCCGCCCTGGCCGCCATCGGCGTCGTGCGTGGCGGTCACGTAGGACGCGACGTAGCCCAGCCCGACGGGCAGGCGATCGGTGAGGGTCAGGCGCTGATACAGCGCGTCGCTGTCGTTGAGGAACGTCGAGAACGTGAAGACGACCAGGCTGCCGATCGTCCCGGTCTGCACCTGCGGATTCTTGGCGAACTGCTGCAGGAGGGTGGTGAACGCGGTGTTCGTCGCCGAAGCGGTCTGGCAGCCGCTGGCGCACCCGGCGGTGGCGGTGATGATATTGCGATTGTCGCCGGTCGAGAGCAGGACGACGCTGGCCGTTGCCGTCCATACGCCGCCCGAGGCGATGTTGCCCGGCGTCCAGGTGATGATGTTGCCGGCGATCACCGGCATCGCGCCGTCCGATCCGTTGCCGGGGACGATCGTCGCCGGGTCGTAGTTGCTGCCCATCACGTCGGTGACGACGACACGCTCGGCGATGCCGGGGCCGGTGTTCGTCAGCCGCAGCGTCCAGGTGATGCGCTGCCCGGCGTCGACGGTCGCCGTGCGCGGTGACTTGGTCATCACGAACGACGGCGTCTGCACGGTCAGGTTCGCGCTCGTCGTCGCCGTGAACGGCCCGGCAGCGGTGCACACCGGATGATTATCGTATTCGAGCGTCGCCGTCACGGGCAGACCGTTCGGCACGGCGCACGCGCCGGAGGCCGCAGCGTTCCTGACCCTGATCGTCATCGTGAACTCGTAAGGTGTTGACCCGATCTGGCCTGGAATGTTATCCCAGAAGAACTGCGGGGAACTGGACGAAGTGATGATCTGCGTCGGCGTGAGGCTGACGCCGATCGTCTGGCTGTAACTGTAACCTGGCGGCAGGGTGAGGGTGAGCGTCGTCGAGTAGGCGGTCGAGCCGAGGTTGCGGATTGTGATCGGGATGTCACCCTCGCACGTCTGCAGCGTGCCGGGTGAGAGGATCACGCGCAGGTCGGGGCCGGTCGTCAGCCGCGCCGTGTCCTGCGGCACGATCGCGCTCAAGCAGCCGTCGCCGCAGCCGAAGGATAGCCGGCTGGTGTTGATCGTCTGCAACTGGCAGGCATCGCTGGTGATCGCCACCGTGCCGGTGATGAGGAATTGGAGCGAGTCGCCGACGGCGATGTCGCCGATGTGCCATGTAACGGTGTTCGACGCGGTGAGCACCGTCATCGTGAAGGCGGGGCTGGCAGCGGTGGCGGTGATGAACTGGAAGTTGAACGGCCACGTGTCGGACAGGACGACGTTGTGCGCGACATAGGCGTGGTCGGTGGGCAGGTTATCCACTGTGATGCGCCAGGTGACGGCGTCGCCAGGGCTGGCATACACCGTATCGCCAAATGCCCCCGTCGGTCCTCTACCGTCCTTGGTGATTCGCAGATTGGGCTGCTTGGTCTGAAGCGTGACGGCGTTCTCGCTATAGCCGAGTTGCTTGCCGCACGGCCCTTGCGCCGAGGCCGAAGCGAACGACTGCGGCGCGTTCGGCGGCACGCACGACGTGCGCACGGGCACGGTGATGACGACGACGGACAACGGGCCGAGCGCGTCGAAGATGCCGGCGGGCGCGGAGATGGCTTTCCACGAGAGCAGCGTCTGTGTGGGGAAGGCCGTGATCTGCGGCGTGAACTCGGTCGTCGTCGTGATGACTCCGCCGCCCGAATCGAGGATGGTCAGCGTGAACGGCTGCGCGTAATCGGGCGCGAGCGCGACGAGTGTCTCGGTGATGTTCAACTGGTACAGGCTCACGTCGGGCGAGGCGTTCTTGGTCGTGAACACCACGTTGCCCAGGTCGCACATCGGCAGGTCGGCGGTCTGGCCGTTGTTCGTCAACAGGTACGGATCGGGCGTGTTGAAGTCGACCCGCGCCTGGAGCAACCTGCACACCGATCCGAAGCACTCCAGCCCGGCGCTGATGTCTACTCTCAGCGGCAGGCATTGAAAGACCCGGCCATACACCGCCACTTCGCGCAATTCGTTCGGCGCAAGTTCGGACAGCGTCCACACCACGCCGGACGCAGGCGGGCTGGAGATGGGCAGTGTGCCGCTGATCGAGAAACTGCCGACGCCGCTATTCGTGGTGTAACTCAGCACGGCGATGCCGTTGATCGCGTTGGTGATCACGACGTTGGTCGCGGTCAGGTTGCCGTTGTTGGCGACGAAGAATTTCCAGATCACGTCCTTCTCGCGCACGGTGTACTGGATCGGCGTGGCGAAGAGGATGAGGTTCGGCGCGCGATAGACGTGGCCCAGGCTCGTGGTGTGGCCGTGCGGCAGCGCGCACCGGCTGAGGAAGGTGATGCCTGCATTCCAATCGGCGGACTCGGTGCAGTTCACGTCGATGTCGAACAGGATCGCGCCGTCACCGTCGAGGTCGGCGCCGGTCGGCAGCGTGAAGGTGCTCACGCCCCGCCCGCCGCCGATCGCCGTATCGGTCACGACGCTGATCGCCCCGACGCTTGCCAGCGATCCGGTGAAGGTGAAATTGCGCGCCGACTGAATCTCGGCGACGGACGAGGTGAAGGTGACGACGACGTTGCTGGTCAATCGACCCGGCGCGTTGTCGGTGACGTTGATCGTCGCCCGGTTCGTCCGGCAGCGATCGAGGACTTGCGGCGCAAGGCTGACCGACAGATCGCCGCGCCCGATCGTCAACGGCAAAGCCTGGTTGTAGGCCTGGTTCGCGGCGCACGCCTGCGACGATCCGGTGTTAGGCAGGAACAACTGCGACCAGTTGTAAAACGCCTGCTCGACCGCGCCGTTCAGTGAGCCTTCGGTGATGGCGGCGGTGTAGGTGATGCGCAGCGTGACGTTCTGCGTGGGTGCGCCCGCCGCTTGAAGCGGACCCAGGTCGATGACGAGTTGGCCGCTCGGGTTGACGATAGGGATGAGCAGTGAAGAGTAATCCGTGATGCCGACAGTGACCGACAGCGATCCGGGCGCGTAGATCAGCGGTGCTGCGCCGGGCGGGAGCGCGCCGGCCCCGAGCGCGGTTCCCAGCGCGTCGGTGAAGACGGCCCCCGTCCACGTGACAATGGTCGATCCGGTGATGACGAAACTGCTGGCGAGCGTCAAGCCGGAGCCGCACGCTTCCGTCGAACCGCTCGTCGAGTGATCGGGGAAGACACCTTCGTTGTTCTCGATGGCCGTATCCACTTGATCGGCTGCGTTGAGCAGCGCACAGCCCGGGCAGGTCGGCTCGGCGGCGGCGCGCGCGTTGTTAGCGACGATCTGGCTCGCGTTGCACGAGAGCAGCGTGTCCACCGCGCGCACGCGATAGGTCAGCGTCTCGGTGAATGTGTCGGGCGCATCGGGCGGATCGAATTGCCACGTCACCGTCTGGCCGGTCGTGGCCGTGATGCCGGCGCTGGGCGAGATCGGCCCGAGGATGACGAACTGGGGCGGCAGCACGTCGGTGATGAAGATCGAGCCGCTGATGTTGCGCGGGTTCTGGCCGCTCACCGTAATCTGATAACTGAACACTTCACCACTGCTCACTATCGACGGCCCGCTCTTGCTGATACTCAACGTCGGCGCTTCGCCTTGCGCGTATTGATAGTCGAGCGTCGCCGGATTGGCGGTGAACGGCTCGTTGCTGCAGATGTCGTTGTACTGCGGCGTGAAGGCGACGCTGCCGCTGCCCGCTGTGCAGACGTTGGCCCCGGGCCGCACGTCGAAAGTGAGCGTCACGACCGAATTAGCAGGCAGCGTGCCGGTCGGCGTGCCGGTGGTGTAACTGAAGATGCCGGTCATGGCGTTGTACGCCCAGCCTGAGCTGAGCGATGAGGTGATGACCTCGAGGAAACTGTCGCTTTCCAGCGTCGAATCGACGCGGAAGTTTTTCGCCGGGCCGCCCGTGTTCGTCAGGGTGACGTTCACCGTCCGCGTGAGCGGCGAACAGTACGGGAACGTAATCGGCGATGCGACCTGGATGCTGACGCGCGGTATCTCCGGCGTGAACAGCACGCTGGCTGTGGACGAAACGGGATTCGTCGCCGTCGCGTCGCCGACCTGGTTGCCGCACGTCCACGCGCCGAGCGCGACGTTAGTGAAATTGCACGCCTCGACCGTGCCGACGACGGTGAAACTCATGCTCTGATTGACATCGAGAACCGGGATCGTCGCCGTCGGCACAAGCCCGCCGGAAGGCTGCGACAGGCTGATGCCGCCCGTGTCGGTGATCCCCGCGCCATACAATTTGCCCAGGCCGGTGTTCTGCACGGTGACCGTCCACGTCACCGGCTTGCCGAAGTCGAGCGTGCCCAGGTTCTGGATGGCCGGCTCTTTCTTGATGACCAGGTTGCCGCGACCGGTGGTGATGTTGAGGCCGCTGTCGTTCAGCTCGATTGGCGGCTGGGCCGGGTCGGCGTTGTAGCGAATGCCGACGCGCATTTGCTGGCCGGACTGCGCGCCGCACGTCGCCCGCAGCCGGAAGTTCAGCGTGATCGTTTCGCCGACGCCGAGGTTCAGCGTCGTGACGGGTGTCCAGGTGATCACGCCCGATCCGGTGGTGACCGTGATCGGGATCGCGCCCAGCGCATTCAGCAGTTGATCGCCGCTGTCGTGGACGAAGAATGGCTGGATCGTCGCCGTGAGGAAGGAGCTGTACGCGGTCGATGTGCTCGCGTTGCGGATCACCGCCGTGTAGAGCTCGCCCGAACCGATCGGGCTGCCCAGACTGGCGACCGGCGGGCCGAACACATTCACACTGAGCTGCGACGCGGGAATGCTGACTTGCAGCGGGCGAAGTGGCGGCGAGAAAAGTGGAGAATCGAGGAACAAGTTAGTTGGATGGATGGATAGTTGGTTGGATGGTTGGATGGATGGTTGGTTGGTGATGAACCACGCGGGCAGAGGCGAGATTGTTGGGTAGGACTTACGCAATTTAACCGCAAAGGACGCCACCCCGCCAAAAGATGCGGGGCGGGCGAGCGCAGAGAAATCTAAGGTGTCCTTTGCGTCCTTCGCGTTCTTGGCGGTGAACCATCCAGGCAAGGCTGAGATCGCATCGCGCGTCGTTGCGGAGGTCGGCCGTGTACCGATGAACCAGGCAGGCAGCGCCGAGTCCACCGGTGTCGATGCAGGCCGTGGCACATCTGTAGGGGACCGCAGGCTGGTCGGGACCCCGACCCATAACGAGAGGGCCGAGAAAAGCGGGTTGAGTATCAAGACGGCTGCCAGGAGTGAGTGGAAGGAAGTGCGAAGATGCATGATTGCCCTGTCTTGACCGTGCGCGTTAGTGCGGGTTCTTGCAGCCAACGCACGCGAAAACATAGCCTCACATGCGATAGACGGCGTGGAGGCGAAAGATCGTTTTAAGCGCTTCCAGAATATCTCAGAAGATCAGAAGGATGGTTTGGATTCGGGTGACATGGTGTTAGAGTTGGGTTATTCGTCGAGCGGAGACACTGAGTTTCTCCGTAATAAAGAAATGCCTGATCGAAATGAGCGCAACGAGCCATCAACGGACTGGAAACGGACACGCTTCGCGGGATTGAAGCGGATGGCGTCCGTTGTGTTATCCGCTTGTCGCCAACTGCCTGCCACGCCGTGCGCCGAACGAAATTGAAGCAGATAGCATCCGTTGTATATCCGCTTGTCCGTTTCCAGCGACTAACCGCCACTGTAATGACGCGGGACGCCAAATAGCATCCGTTGTATATCCGCTTGTCCGTTTCCAGTCCGTTGATAGCCCCAACGATCAAGGCAAGTGGCTCAAAATCTCACTCGGCGAGGGTCGGTCGGCTACATCTGTGCCGACGTACGACCACGCGATTCGACCTTGCGAATCGACGATGAATGTGGATGGTGCAGCGAGGTTGTCGCCCAACAGGTTGAATACGCCGTAGGCGGCGGCGACGGCATGATCGGCGTCGGCTAGAATTGGAAAGTCGGCCTGCACGGCCTCGTCCATTGCCTGCGCGCCGGACAGGTTTTGCACGGCAAGCGCGAGGACTTCGGCGCCGTGTTCGCGGAACTGAGGATAAGCGGATTGCAACTCGACGAGTTGCTGGCGGCAGATGCCTCAACTCGATCCGCGATAGAAGACGATCACCACGCTCGACTTGCCGCGATAATCGCCCAACGTCACCGTCTCGCCGTTCTCGCGCGGCAGACTGAAATCGGGCGCGAGGTTGGCGGCGACGGACGGCGTCGCCGAAGCGACCGTGATCAGCGGATCGACATACGCGGCGAATTGCTGCTCGGTCAGCGGGCCAACGTGCCGCGCCCGCACGACGCCCTCGGAGTCGAGGATGACCGTCGTCGGGATGCCGACGACCTGATACTGCGCCGCGATCGAGTTGTCGGTATCGCGCACGAGTGGGTATTGCAGCCCGAACTCGGATGCGAAACCTCGCACCGTCGCAGCGTCTTCTTGCGCGTCGACGCCCAGTACGACGACCTCTCGATCGCGGTAGCGCGTGTAAGACGCTTGCAGCGCGGGCGCTTCGATCCGGCACGGCGGGCACCACGTCGCCCAGAAGTTGAGGACGACGGCCTTGCCGCGAAACTGGCTCAGGCGAACCGGCGAGCCGTCAAGATCGTTCAGCGTGAAGTCCGGGGCCAGCTCGCCGACGTTGATCCCGGTCGCCAATGCCGGAGGCGGTGTCGGTGTCGCAGAAGGCGCGGATACTGTTGGGGACAGTGCGGCCAGATCAGTATAGACGCCGATCTGCGCCCGCGCGCGTTGAGCAGCCAGCCATTGATTCGGGTCTTGCGTCGCCGCGATCTGGTTGAGATAGGCTTCGATGGCGAGCAGTCGCTTGATTTCGCTCAACAGATCGTCGCGTGACAATCCGATTGACGACAGCGCCCGATCCAACCCCGCATCGTCGATGGCCCATTGTTGTTGAAGTTGAGCGAGTCGCTGCGCCGCATCTGCGTCGGCTATCTGGGGCCTATCCGATCCGGCAAGCGCCAGCACCAGCCGCTCGCTGATCAGCCGGTCGAGTGTCGCTTCGGCGTCGGGCAGCGGCTGACCCGCGAACTGGTTGAGCAGCCGCTCGAGCGCAGTGGTCTGTTGCCACTCCTGCCGCGTGATCGGATCGCCGTTGACGACGGCGACGGTGTTGGGGTCGAGTGGCGGCGCCGAGGACGCGCCGGATGTCGCGGCAGGGACAGGCGGAGGGGATACCGAGCCTTGCAGCGAAGCGAATATCACGCCGAGCAAGACGATGCCGCCGACGACGGCGAGGAGGCCCGGCAGAACTTTGCTGCGAGTGTTCATGTGTGCCCTCGCCCCCGGCCCCTCTCCCGAACGAAGTTTGGGAGAGGGGAGATCACGTTCCTACCTGCTGGGATAACCACATTTCGAGTGTCGTTCTGTGCCCGACGCCCCCGCGCAGCTCCTCGCGCAGATCGACCAGCCGGCCTGCGCGCTCCGCGAACACTTCGTGCTTGTGGATCGTCTCCAGGTTCACCTGCCGCGCGGCGATGTACGTGTCGTCCGGCAGATCGGGATACATCTCGACGAAGTTGCACAGCATCTCGCGCACCGCGTCTTCGACGAAGCGCGGATGGCGGTGCGCTTTTTGAACGACGAACAGCTCGTCGGGCCGCTTGAGCAGGTCGTAATTCTCCGAGCTCATCGAGGCTTCGACGATCTCGACCAGGTCTTGAGCGCGGACGAGCGGCGGATCGGTGGGGCGAAGTGGATAGGGCAGGCCGACCATCAGCGTGCCGCGCCCGCGCTGATTATGCGTCGCCAACGGAACCAGGTCGAGCACGCGATCGGCCGTGGCTATGTCGATGCCGTCTTCGATCAGGCGCTCGCGCGCCGCTGTGCGCACCATGTCCTGCGCGCACGGGCAGGCCATGATGCCGTCGGCTTCGACGCCGATGATGCTGACGCTGCGCTGGGGCGTGGCGGCGGCAATGCCGATCAGCGTGTAGATTTCCTGCGTGAGCTTGCCCGACAGCGGCGCGTGTTTGGACATGGGGAAGTGCGCGCGGATTTCGACGTCGGCGCGATGGGCACGCTGGCCCGTCACCAACTGCTGCGCGACGCGATCGGCCAGCGATTCGATCGTCGCCGCTTCCGAGCCGGCGAACTCGTCCAGCACTTCTTCGACCGTGTCGCTGAAACGCGACATGTGCGCGCCTTTCTGCTCGGCGTCCAGCTCGACGAACAGGTTGAGGTGCGCGTGATACAATTGATTCTTCATGGTCGATAAGCGGATGATGCGCTGCAGGCCGGTCACACCTGCGCGATCGAGCCGCAGCCGGGTCGACGGTGTTTCTTCTTGCACGTCGCGATCCAACCGCGCGGCCAGGCCGCGCTCGACGCGACGCACGCCGTCAGGGCTACCCAGCGCGGCGAGCATCTGCCCCGGCGTTTGGCCCAGCGTGGGATGCACCCAATCGGGCGCGATCTCGGCCAACGGGACGAGCGTGAACGCGCGCTCGGCCATGTGGGGATGGGGCAGTGTCAGATCGGCGGACGCAACGACGTAGTCGTCATACGCCAGCAGGTCGATGTCGATCGGGCGCGGCAGGTAGCGCTCGCGGCGGACGCGCCCCAGCCGCCGCTCGATGCGATATACGAAGCGGATCACGTCGCGCGGATCGAGCCAGGTGGCGCCTTTGACAGCCACGTTGAGAAACGCGGGTTGATGGGGCACGTAAGCGTCGGCGCTCTCGTAAACCGACGAGACTTGCTCGATCTGAATGTTGGCGCGCAGGCTCTGGATGGCTTCGATCAGGTTGCCTTGCCGATCGCCCAGGTTCGATCCGAGCGCGAGATAGACGGTGTGCGATTCAGGCATCTCGATTCCACTCCTCACGATACACGGCTTTCTGCCCAAACGATTCTTCCACTTCGACCTCCACGGCGTGAATGTGCTGCGTGTCGTGCTCGCTCAAGGCCCGGTGCAACTGCCCGCAGATGTAAGTCGCCAGCATCTCCGACGTGGTATTGGGAATGGGCAGCAGAACCACGTCGGCGCGCGGGAACACGTAGCGCTTGTGCTTAGTCGGATTGGTCACGCAGACCGATTCGTCGTCGCTTTCAAGAATCAGGAACGGGTTGTTCTGCGGCAGCAGCAATTTGTGGTCGAGCCGACTGACAATCCCGCGCATGGCGCGCTTGAGCGGGACGAAGTTGAACACGTAGGCATTCGTATCGAGGTCGCCGAACAGGCTGACGGCGACGCGGTAGTTGTGGCCGTGCAGTTCTTCGCATTCATGACCGTCATAAGTGATGAAGTGCGCGGCGGAGAACACGGTGTAGTCTTTTTCGACGCGAATGCGATAGTCGTCCATGGCTGGCCTTTCGAGTTGTAGTAAACGATTATACCGCGCGCGGCGCGGGGCTGCACCTCGAAAGGAATCGGCTCAGACAGGCCATAATCAGGATATAATTGCGTCAGCTCAGTAGCCATCAACAGAGGAGGGAGGCAATGACTCAGTACCCCTGGCGCGCTGTTGGAGTTCTTTCTGCCTTGCTGGTTTTCGCGATGGTTGCCCTCATGTTTCAGCCAGTTCATCCGGTCGCGGCTGCACGCCCGCCCACCAAGACCCCTGCCTCGACGCCTACCCCGACATCCATGCCCCCGCCCACCCCTACGCCACCCAGCGGCACGCCGGGTGGTTACCGCGTCAGCGGCAACAGGATTCTGGACCTGTCCGGCGCGGAATTCATCATCGCCGGAGTCAACTGGTTTGGTTTTGAAACCAGGGACCTGGTCGCTCACGGCTTGTGGTCAAAGGATTACAAGTTCCTGATCGACCGGATGAAGCAGTTGGGCTTCAACACCATCCGCCTGCCCTGGTCGAATGAAATGTGGGAGACCAACCCCACGCCCCGCTCCAGCTCACTCAGCGGTTGCCCGGAGTGCAGCGGCAAACGCTCGCGAGACATCATGGCCCTGATCGTCAACTACGCCGGCTCGGTCGGGATGCACGTGATCCTGGATAACCACCGGTCCGCTAAAGGCAACTCGGCCGAATCGAATGGCTTGTGGTATACGTCGTCATTCCCGGAGCAAAACTGGATCGACGATTGGGTCAGCGTGCTGCGCTGGATCAACGGCGTCCTGCAGGCAAACGACACGGTCACGGTGAACTACTTTGCTTCCGATGGCTTCCCGACCGTAATCGGCTTCGATCTGCGCAACGAGCCGCACACGGTCTGCTCGCAAACCAGCTGCGACTATCTAGGCGGGGCCACCTGGGGTTCTGGTGATGGCATCGACCCGCATACGAATCCGAATCCCAACCCGTTCACCCCGGCGTGTGTCTCCAACTCCTCCTGTCATGACTGGCGCCTGGCCGCCGAGCGGGCCGGCACAACGATCTTTGGCGAGGCGAACAGCCAAGGCTGGGACCTGCCCTTGATCTTTGTCGAAGGGATCAGCCTGTATCCTACGGCCGGCGGCTCACAGGCGAGCGGGCCGTACGACGGCACCTGGTGGGGAGGCAACCTCCAGGGTGTCAACGGCAACAGCACTAACCCTGGCGCGCCGGTGCTGTTGAACAAAGGCGGCAGCGCTTCGGGCCTGGGCGCGGCGGTGAATGACAAAGTCGTCTACTCGGCACACGACTATGGCCCCAGTCTGTTCGTCCAGCCGTGGTTCAACAGCAGCACTTGCTACAAGAGCGGCTGCGGCTTGTCCAGCTTGGCAGACGTGTGGAAACGATTCTGGGCGCACCTGAACCTGACGGGCGGCGTCGCCCCGCACTTCGACGGCAACGCTTACCCGTGGGCCAACACCGGCCACGCTGCCATCACCACCGCGCCTGTTTGGATCGGCGAGTTCGGAACGGCGAACGCGGACGCGGACCTGTTCAGCACCACGCGCGGCTCGCAGGGGCAGTGGTTCACCGACCTGGAGAACTTCATCCTGAGCAGCTACAACCGGACGACGGCAAACGATCCCGGCTTCGCACTCACTTCGCTACACTGGACCTATTGGGCTATCAACGCCGACGACTCGGCCCATGCTGTCCTGGACAGCGATTGGTCCACGGTGAAGAACCCGAAGAAGATCGACACCCACCTGTGCAGCATTGAAAAATCACCGTTCGCGGTGCAGTGCACGGGAACACTCTCGGATCCGTTCTAAGGAGCCTGCTGTATGCAGCTCTCAATTCCCATCGCAGTTCAAGTGCGGCGGTAGCAGTGTAGAATCGCTCACGCGTAAACATCACGGCAGTGACGGGGCTGCGGCAAGATCAACCTTGTCGCAGCCCTGCGTTTTCATGCTTTTTCACTTCGTCATCGTCTGCACGTTGGTGTGCCTGGCCAGCCGCTGCACCGTTGCAAAGGACCAACCGCCTCTCGCGGAGTATAATCCAGGAATAGTCAAACCGTTTGGGTCAGGTGGAGGCTATGGTAACCTCAAAACAGCTCACGTTACAAACGAAAGGCAACGGCGACACGCACGATCTCACCGGTGCCGTCGAACATGTGGTGGAGGAATCGGGTGTGCGCAACGGTCTCGTAGCGTTATTCGTCGTCGGCAGCACCGCCGGGCTGACGACGATCGAGTTCGAATCGGGCGCGGTGGCCGATCTGCAAACGGCATTCGAGCGCGTCGCGCCGCGCCGGGCTGAGTACCAGCATCACTTGCGTTGGGGCGACGATAATGGACACGCGCACGTCCGTGCGGCGCTCTTGGGACCATCGCTCAGCGTGCCGTTCGTCGATGGGCAGTTGACGCTCGGCACGTGGCAGCAGATCATCCTGGTCGATTTCGACACGCGCCCCCGGCAGCGCAAGGTGGTGGCGCAGATCGTCGGCGAGTGATGCCCCAGGCGGCTTTGACAATCCCCCGCCTGGGATTAGAATGTTCGCCCGCGCGGTGCACCCGCGCCGGGTTTAGCGATGAAAACATCGATCCAAGAATCTACGCGAATAGATTGGTGAAGATTCGTGGAGATTCGCGGATCGCTATTCTCAAGTCAGCCGGAAGGGGATGAGGAGATGACGGATGACGAACGCCAGGCGCTGATCGCGCGTGCACTGGCCGCCCGCGAGCGAGCCTACGCGCCGTATTCGCGGTATCATGTCGGCGCGGCGCTGCTGGCCGAATCCGGCGAGGTGTACGGCGGTGTCAACGTGGAGAATGCGGTGTATCCCGCCGGAATCTGCGCCGAGCGCGCAGCGCTGGTCAAGGCCGTCTCGGAAGGCGAGCGGAAGTTCAAGGCGATCGCCGTCGCCACGCACAATGGCGGATCGCCGTGCGGCGTGTGCCGGCAAATGCTCTCTGAGTTTGCACTCGATCTGACGGTAGTTCTTGTCGACGGCGCGGGCGAAGTCGTCCACGAAACGACGCTGCGCGATTTGCTGCCGCGAGCCTTCGGCCCATCCGACTTAGAGGCGAGCCGCCACTGATCACTGATGACTGTTCACTGCTCACTAATCAGTGATCAGTTATCAGTCGTCAGTGGGCAACCATCACGTTTAACGGGTTCACTATGCTTACTGTTACTACGCTGAACATCCTCAACGATCTGGATCGCTGGCGCGAGCGCGGGCCGCTGATCGTCGGCAGCCTGCGCGCCTTGCAGCCGGACCTGATCGCGCTTCAAGAAGTGGCGCTGCCGGACAACACCGCCCAATGGATCGCCGATCGACTCGACGGCTACTCGGTGTACCTCAGCCCGAAGACGGGGAAGAAGCGCGATGTGGAAGCGCTGGCGATTCTCAGCCGCCTGCCGGCCGATTCGCACGAGACGCTTCCGCTGATCAACCAGAATCGCACCGCGCAGCGCGTGACGATCCGCAACGGCGTCGGGACATTCCATTTCGTCAACGCGCACCTGTACTGGAACCCATTTGACGACCGGGCACGCTTCAGACAGGTGAGCCGCATCCTCGACTGGCTTTCGGATGGCACGCCGTCGATCGTGTGCGGTGATTTCAACGCCGAGCCACACTTCGTATCGATCGATGCGATGCGCACGCGATTCGCGTCGGCGCATCACGCGGCGAATGGGTATGAGCCGGATTATACCTGCCCGACGCCGCTGCATCGCGGGCCGGGCACGCACAACCGCCTGCGGCGCTGGCTGATTCACTTGGGCGGGCCGGTGTTCAAGCGCGAGGCGAAGCCGTGGCGCGGCACGCTGGATTACATCTTTGTCGATCCGGCGGTGCGCGTGCATCACTGCCGTGTCGCGTTCCACACGCCGGCGCCGCACGATGCCGGGTTATATCCATCCGATCACCTGGGGTTGGTCGCCAAAGTAGCGATCGAGTCAGCAGGAAGATGAACAACGTCATCGGTTTCAAGTGCACGCTGTGTGGAGCCGAGTACGAGCCGGGTCAGGTGGAGTACGTCTGCCCCAAGCATGGCGACGCAGGCGTGCTCGACACGATCTACGACTACAAATCGATCGCCCATCAACTCTCGCCCATCCAACTATCCAGCCAACAAACCAGCCATTCCCTCAACCTCTTCCGTTACAAGCCTCTACTTCCAATCGAGACAGAACTGCCCCTGCACATCGGCTGGACGCCGCTGTATCGCGCGCCGCGCCTGGAAGCGAAACTCGGCCTGCGCGAGGTGTGGATCAAGGACGATGGCCGCAACCCGACGGCTTCGTTCAAAGATCGCGCCAGCGCGATTGTCGTGGCGAGGGCACTGGAAGAGAGGCGCAGCATCGTCACGACGGCATCGAGTGGAAATGCGGGCGCGGCGCTCGCCGGCATGGCGGCGAGCGTGAAAATGCCGGCGGTGATCTTCGTGCCGCAGACTGCGCCGCAGGCAAAAGTCGCGCAACTGCTCATCTACGGCGCGACCGTGTTCCTGGTGAAAGGCAACTACGACACGGCTTTCGATCTGTGCCTGGCCGCTTCGCGCGAGTTCGGCTGGTATTGCCGCAACACGGCCTACAATCCGTTCACGGTTGAAGGCAAAAAAACCGCCGCGCTCGAAATCTGCGAGCAACTCTCCAACTTCCAACGTCCACGCCCGCTTCGCGGGCAGTCCAGCTTCCATTCTTGGGCCTCACCCGATCGCATCTTCGTCTCGGTCGGCGACGGCAACATCATAACGGGGCTGCACAAGGGGCTGGTCGATCTGGCTGCGTTAGGCTGGATCGATTCGATGCCGAAGCTGGTGGGCGTGCAGGCGGAAGGCTCGGCGGCGTGTTACGCGGCGTGGGCGCGCGGCGCGGACGACGTGCGCGCCGTCTCGGCGCAGACCATCGCCGATAGTATCAGCGTGGACGTGCCGCGCGATGGCCGGCGCGCGATTCGAGCCGTTCGGCAAACCGGCGGGGCGTTCGTCAGCGTGAGCGACGACGACATCCTGGCGGCGATGCGCGAGCTGGCGCAGGAGACCGGTGTGTTCGCCGAGCCGGCAGCGGCAACCGCGTATGCCGGACTCGTCGCGTCGGCGCGGGCCGGGCAGGTCGGATCGGGTGAGCGGGTTGTCGTCGTCATCACCGGCAGCGGCCTGAAGGATGTCCCCTCGGCGATCCGAGCGGCCCCGGCAGCGCACATCATCGATCCTGACCTGGATGCGGTGCGGCAGGCGATCGGGAAAATCAACCACGGATGACACGGATGGCACGGATTTCATCGAAATTATTCAGTGTCATCCGTGCAATCCGTGGTTTATCCTTCGGCGGCGTGGCTTTTTTGCCCGATGGGTGTTGTATGAAGTACTGTAACGCCATCATCCTAGGGGGAGTCCATGATTAAAATCGTTTCGGATACCACGACCGGCCTGACCCGCGAACTGACGGAGCGGCACGACATCGACCTGGTTTCGCAGGTGGTGATGTTCGGGCCGGAGGTGCTGCGTGACGGCGTCGACATCACCAATGAGGTCTTCTTGCAGCGACTGAAGATGTCGAAGGAATTTCCCAAGACATCGCAGCCGCCGGTGGGCGATTTCGTCACGGTCTTCAAGAAGCACCTGGACGCGGGACACGATGTGTTGTGCATCACCGTCTCCGACGGGTTGAGCGGCACGTACAACTCGGCGACGCAAGCCAAACAGCAGCTCGGCAGCGATCGGATCACCATCATCGATTCGAAGAACGTCGCCGCCGCCGAAGCGCTGATCGTGCTCGAAGCAGTGCGGCTGGCGAAAGCCGGCCAGTCGATGGCCGAGATCGTGGCGTGCCTCGATGTGTGGGTGAAGGGCATGCACCTCGATTTTGTGCTGGACACGCTCGAGTACCTCGTCCGGGGTGGGCGCGCCAGCAACCTGCAAGGCCTGCTGGGCACACTGCTGCAAATGAAACCGGTGCTGACCATCCGCCACGGCACGGGCAAGATCGAGGCGCTGGAGCGCATCCGCACCCGGAACAAGGCTCACGCCCGGCTGCGTGCGATCATCGACGCGGCGGTGCGGGGCAAGCGCCAAATTCACATGAGCGTCGTCCACACCGCGCTGCTGGCGGAGGCGGAAGTGCTGGCTCAGGAATTGCGCCAGGCGTACAACCTCGACGAATGCCTGGTGCTGGAGATGCCGCCGGCAGTGGCGGCGCACACCGGGCCGGGTGCGCTCGGCGTGGCGTACTACGTGGAGGATTAGCCCTCACCCCCAACCCCCTCTCCCAATCTCTGGATTGGGAGAGGGGCCAGGGGGTGAGGACTGCCGGTCTATGCCTCGAACCAAGATTGTCTGCACGATTGGCCCGTCCTCTGAGAGCACCGAGAAGTTGCGCGCGCTGATCCGCGCCGGGATGAACGTCGCGCGGATCAACTTTTCGCATGGCGATCGTGCGGGGCACGTGGCGCGTATCGCCAACATCCGACGGGCGGCGAGCGAAGAAAACGCCGTCGTCGCGATCCTCGGCGATCTGCAAGGACCGAAATTGCGCGTCGGCAACATTCGCGGCGACCACATCTTGACTCGCCAGGGCGAGACGATTATCCTGACGACGCGCGGCGTGCCGGGCGATCAAGGCGAAGTGCATCTGCCGCACCCCGATCTGGTGCGCGAGGTCAAAGCGGGCCAGCGCCTGCTGCTCGACGACGGCGCGCTGGAGTTTGTCGTGCTCGACGCGAACGAGACGGACATCCGCTGCCGCGTCGTGACCGGCGGGCCGCTCAGCTCGCACAAGGGAGTGGCCGCACCCGGCGCGCATCTCTCGCTGTCCGCATTAACGGAAAAAGATCGCGCTGACATGGTTTTTGCAGTGGAGCAAAGTGTGGATTTTCTGGCGATGTCGTTCGTGCGCTCCGGCCAGGACGTGTGCACCGTGCGCGAGTCGTTGGAGCAGATGCATGCGCAGACACCGATCGTCGCCAAGATTGAGAAGGCCGAGGCGCTGGACGCCTTCGACGATATCCTGGCGTGCAGCGACGCGATCATGATCGCGCGCGGCGACCTGGGCGTGGAAGTCCCGGCCGAGCAGGTGCCGTTCATTCAGAAGGATTTCATCGCGCGCTGCAACCACGAAGGCAAACCGGTGATCACCGCGACGCAGATGCTCAACTCGATGATCACCAATCCGCGCCCCACGCGCGCCGAGGCCAGCGATGTGGCGAACGCCATCCTCGACGGAACCAGTGCGGTCATGCTGTCCGCCGAGACCGCCTCCGGCGAATATCCGCTGGAGTCCGTGCACATGATGGCGCGCATCGCGGCCATCACCGAGGAACACATCCCTTACACGCACATGCTGGAGCACATCATACGCGACCGGGCGCGCACGCCCGCGATCGCGATCAGTCAGGCGACGGTGGAGATTGCGGAGGAATTAGGCGCAAAAGCGATCGTCACGTCGACGTATTCGGGCAGCACGGCGCGCTGGGTGGCGAGTTTCCGCCCGCGCACGCCCGTCATTGCCGCGACACCGCGCGCCGATGTGCAGCGCCAGTTGGCGCTGGCGTGGGGCATCATCCCGATGCTCGCGCCGGAGTATGAGACGACCGACGAGATGATTCAACGCGCCGAGCAGCTGGCGCTGGAGTCCGGCCTGGTGAGTGCGGGGGATACCATCGTCATCACGGCGGGCATTCCTTCCCGCGCGGGCCGCCAGACGAACTTGCTGAAGGTGCACGAAATAAAAACCTCCCGCAGACCGTGAGCCTGCGGGAGGTTCGTTTTAGGCCGCTTCGGCGGACGCCCCGCTTTCATCTTCTCTGCGCCGCGCCGAGCGCATTGGCTCGACAGCTTCTGCCGGCTGCGCCGGGATGGAGGCCGCACCGCTGATTTGCGGTGTGGCGCAATACGGGCACACGTTCCAGCGCAGGTGGATCGCCCGCCCGCACGATCGACACCCCTTCTTCAGTTTCGTATTGCAGTTAGGGCACACCAGGTACTCGGCCCGGACGCGCTGGCCGCAGCCGGGGCAGTGCTCCACATCCTCGATCCCTTGCAGCAACGCCTCTTCTTCCAGCGAGCGCTCGTAAGCCTCGGCCAGCGTTTCCTTTGGGCGGAGCATCACGTAGATCAAAATGCCGGGCAGGTTCAGCACGGCCACCACCAGCGCGGCCAGAATCTGCGCGAAGATGTCGCGCGAACGCGAGCGCATGTCGCGGAACGTCCAGATGATCAGCGCCAGCCACAGCGCGAAGACGAACGCGCCGACGAACGCCAGAAAGGCCAGCACAATGGCTTGAATGTCCATTCGGTGGAGACTCCCTGAATCGCTGGAGCGGAAACAGGCGCGATTATACCACAAGGCGCGCCCGTCCATTCGTTTGACACACGGGCGCGTGATGAAGTATAGTCTGCGTGCCGCCATCGTCCACCTGCTTCGCCGCCGCGCGGCCTATTCTGAATCGCACACCTTCAGAGGAGGCGCAGCATGAGTGAGGTGGTGGAGTACCGCTCGACGATCAAGGATATGCCCAGCGGCGATCGCCCGCGCGAGCGACTGGCCTTCGCGGGAGCGGGCGCGCTGTCAAACGCCGAGCTGCTGGCGATTATCCTGCGCGTGGGCACGGGCGGCGAGAATGCCCTTAGCCTGGCGCAGCGGCTGATCAACCGGCACGGACTGGTCGGGCTTCATCGCAAGTCGATCGCCGAACTGTCCGAGGAGAAAGGGCTGGGCGAGGCGAAGATTGCTCAGATCAAGGCGGCGTTCGAGCTGGGGCGGCGGCTGCTGGCGTCCGCGCCCGACGAGCGCGCGCAAATCCGCACGCCGATCGACGCCGCCAACATCCTGATGTCCGAGATGGCGCTGCTCGAACAGGAGCAGATGCGCGTGGTGCTGCTCGATACGCGCAACCGCATTATCTGCGTGCCGACGATGTACGTCGGCAGTCTGAATACGACGCTGGTGCGTGTCTCTGAAATCTTCCGGGAAGCGATTCGCCAGAATGCCGCCGCGATCATCGTCGCGCATAATCACCCGTCGGGCGATCCGACGCCTTCACCGGAAGATGTGGCCGTGACGCAGGAGATCATCAACGCGGGCCGCCTGCTGGATATCGAGGTGCTGGATCACCTGATCATCGGTCGCCAGCGGTTCGTCAGTTTGAAGGAGCGCGGGCTGGCGTTTGAATGATCGGGGGCAGTTGCGCCGGGAATTGAACCGCCGAGAACGCGGAGAGCGCCGAGTTTTCCAAATGCTCTGCGGTCTTGGCGCGCCTTCGGCGCCTGCAGTGAGCCGCGAAGCGTCCCGTAAAGTCGGAAGAGCCGATTTTGGATCGGGAGGGAGTCGATGACCCATCATACCAGCCACGTGGTGTTGCTGCCGCAAGGCGCGAGTTGGGAATGGTACGAGGCGCTGAAGGATTACGTGCAGCGTTTCCGACCGACACTGACGCAGAGCGCCGACGACGCGGTGAGTTTTCGCGGCCAGTCCCACACCGTCACGGTGATCAATCCCTCGGCGTGGAATCGGCCCGGCGTGCCGCGTCAGTCCGGTCAGGAAGACGACATCATCGCGTGGCTGAGAAACCCCCAGAACACCGGGGGCGCGAAGTTCGACATCGATCCCGTGCCGGCGAGCGATCCGGCCATACTCAAGCGTCTGCTGGCCGAGCGCGTGTTGAGTTCGGGTCGATTCGGGATGGGCCAGAAGATTCCCAGCGCGGCCGGACAACCCGCTCAGCCAAGCGGCCCCGTCACAACGTCGCCGCAGCCGCCGGCCAAGCCCGAGGAGCAGAAACTCACACTGGTATGGCCGACCGATTTCAAGGTGTATACGCAGAAGTTTGGCGAGCGGCCCGAGTACTACGGCAAATTCGGTCTGCCGGGTCACGAAGGCGTGGACGTTCGCGCGCCGACCGGATCGAATGTCTACGCTTGCGCGGATGGCATCGTGACGCTGGCTGGCTGGCGAAGCCCGAATCATCCTTACGGCTACTCGGTTCGCATCCAGCACAAGCGCAGCGACGGCATGTACGAGACGATTTACGCGCACCTCACCGACGGGTCGGCGAAAGTCAAGCAGGGTGATGCGGTCACGGCGGGACAACTCATCGCGCTTGCCGATAACACGGGCAACTCCAGCGCGGCGCACCTGCACCTGTCGCTGAAGAAGATCGGCGCGAAGAACGGCGGTTACGGCGAGCTGGTCGATCCGGAGCCGTTCTTCACCAACGCGCCGAAGTAGACGAAGGACGAAGGACGATAGACCAATGCCTTCGTCTTTGGTCATTCGTCGTGGAACGTATTTTATCACGGCCTTCATGATGA
>DATBWU010000091.1:0-2196 GCA_036514635.1 Anaerolineae bacterium
CGCGTTGGTATCGCGCGCCGGCTTCGATCCAGGATGACGAGGCGAGTGCTGCGTTCCCGTAAGAGGACGACTTCCGATCTCGACCCTGGACGACTGCTGCGAGCGGGCAGATAGCTCGCATCACTTTCGCTGCGTGGCATCAAAGCCAGCGGCGAACGGTCCCTTTGTAAGCTAGATACGTATCTCCAAACTTTCGCTCCAGGTAACTTTCTTGGCTCCCCGCTATTTCACGTGGGTAGTTTGAGGTCGAGCTTGCCGGCGATCAGGTAGGTGATGGCCTTGAGGTTGCGGGTTGAGCGGTAGCCGCGGGCCTTGGCCTTGGCGGCCTGAACGAGGCTGTTGATGCCCTCGATCAGACCGTTGGCGATGCGGCTGTCGAACCAGGCGAGGATGCCGTCGCGGTGGCGCATCACGGTGCGTGCCGCCTCCTTGATGGGCTCGAGGCGTGATCGGATGGCCCAGCTGTACCAGCGATCGAGGCACAGCGCGCCCCAGTCCCAGTTGGGCTGGCGATAGATCTCCTGGAACGCGAGTCGGATCTGATAGGCGCGGGCGGTCTTGAGATGTAGGCGTGTCAGCGCCGCCAGATTGGCGCGCGCCTCGGCGGACAGCGAGGGCTCGTTGCGCAGCCAGAGATAGCGGCTGCGTTTGAGCTCCGGCCGCCCCTTGCTCTCGGCGCGGCGGACCTTGTCGACAGCATCGTTGACCAGCTTCACCGCGTGGAACTTGTCGAAGGTGATCTCGGCCTCGGTGAGGTTGTCGGTGACGCCCTTGATGAAGGCGGCACTCATGTCGATGCACACCTGCTTGACGTGGCTGGCATCGCCGTTGTGGGCTTCGAGATCGTCGGCGAACTCGGCAACGGTGTCTGCGCCACGTCCCTCGGTCACGAACACGACGCGGCGCTGGTCGATATCGACGAACAGCGAGACGTAGTCGTGACCGCGCTTGGCAGCGGTCTCGTCGATGGCGACGCGCTTCACGTCGGCGTAGTCGGCTCGCTCACGGGCCTGCTCGACCCAGTGGTGGAGGACACGCCACATCCTGGTGTCGTGCTCACCAACGAGGCGGGCTGCGGCAGCAACCGGCATCGCCGTCATCAGCGTCATTGCCAGCGCCTCGAACAGCAGCGTGAAGCCCGAAGCGCTCCTCGCCCACGGCACGGCGATCTGCTTGACGCCGCAGTCGGGGCAGGTGATGCGCGGCGTTCGGGAGTGCAGGAACGCCTGATGCTGGAAGAAGTCGAGATGCCGCCAAGTCTGCATCGCCGTGTCGTGTACGGGGCAGTCAGCTTTGGCGCAGTGCGGACATGGGAAACGGCCGCCCCTTGCGAAGTCGATCTCGATATCGAGACGACGGGCTTCTGCATCGAAGTTGCACGCCTTGACCATCCACGGCGGCACCAGCCCGAGGGCAAGCTGAAAGAGATCGGTGTCACGCATGACTGGCACTCCTGAGCCCGAGGAGCCTCGATCCTGCCGACGTGCTCGCGGTCGTCAAGACATGGCCTGGAAACCTCGAGCAAGACGCGCCGTCAGCGTGCCGGCCAGTCTTGACGACCACTCCGCGCGACGGCGTCCGGGAACGGCAGGTCGGGGCGGAGGGATGGTCTCCGATCGAACAAAGGGATGGTGCGGGAGGCCAGAAAGATCAGGTCGAGCCGGTCAGGTCACCCACTCGCAACAGCGAGGAGGCTACAAAAGACGCTTTTGGTAATGAGTGTGGTATGCTGACTATATATGCGAGGCGGGTTTTCGAGGCGGTCAAAGGAGGCGGCCAAGGGGCCAAGTGTAAAGAGTAGGCCGGAAAGACGGGTGGGGGAGACCACCGACGCGCACGAGCGCGGCAAGAATTTTCTCAACGATGCCGAAATGGAGAAGTTGCTCGAAGCCGCGAAGCGCGGCCGTCACGGCGGACGCGATCATCTGTTGATGCTGATGATGTACCGGCACGGGCTGCGCGTGAGCGAAGCGGTTGGCCTGCGTCGCGAGCAATTGAACCTCGCGCAAGCGCGCGTGTGGGTGCAGCGGTTGAAAAATTCTCTCTCAGTCGAGCAACCTATCGCCGGTGATGAACTGCGCGCGATCAAACGCTACCTGGCCACGCGCACCGACAAGCTGCCGTGGCTTTTCATTTCCGAGCGCAGGCAGCCGATGACGCGGCAGGCAGTCAACTATCTGATCGGTGTGGCAGGGG
>DATBWU010000092.1:0-13753 GCA_036514635.1 Anaerolineae bacterium
GTCCAAATATAACTTCCGCCCTGAGACGAAGGACGATAGACCAATGCCTTCGTCTTTGGTCGTTCGTCATTGCGGTGGGAAGTTATTCCTGGACGCCTCCTAATCCTGTAGCAGCAGCTCGACGTCGGTGATGGCCGAACGATACGAGTGGCCCGACGCGTAAAACGTGATGCGGGTGATGTAGGCCGGCTTGGCGTCGTTGATGGCCAAGAGGTCCATCAGGTTACCGGAGTCGTAGGGGTACCAGGTGTTGATCGAGACTGGCTGGTGAGGGTTGCGCGGATTGCACGGCACGCAGAAGGGCGGGTTGCCGTTGGGGTTCGGATCGGGCAGGTAGTAAAAGCCTTGCAGCCACTCGCGCTCCGTGCCGAACGTGTCCCGGTAATTGATCTTGACCATCATCGGGCACTCGCTGCCCAGCGTGCCACACACCGGCACATCCTGGGAGTTGATCAGCACCGAGAAGTGCAGCGTGAGCGACGCCGCTCCCGTCACGTCGCGATCGACCATTTGCACCAGGCGTGTCTCGGCGTGGCTCCGGCCGTTGCGCTCGAACAGCGCCGCGCGCCGGCCGGCAAACGCGCCGAACGTGATTCTCCCGATTGCCTCGGCGCTGACTTGCAGATCGTGCTCGATCCCCCAGGCTTCCGGATCGCCGTCGGTGAAGTTGCCGTTGACGATCAGCGGCCGCTCGCCGGACAGGCCGCCCTGCGGCGACTGGCCCAGCTCGACGCGCGCCCGCTGCTGCGGATTGACAACCACCGAGTTGTCCTGCGCGCTGACCGTCGCCCGTCCCTCGCGCACGGTGACTTGCAGCTCGTCGTTCGTCACTTCGATGGCGTAGGTGCCCATGCTGAAGGTCACGTTGCCCTGCGGCGCTTCGACCGATGCCGCGACGGGCCGGGCGATGCCGTTCAGCACATTCACGCGAATGCGCCCGCCTTCCAGTTCCAGATTGACTTGATAAGGATTCGAGCTGGCGTCGAAGCGAGGTCGATTGGCCGCCTGCACCGTCAGGCGCGTGTTCACCGAGAGTTGAACGACGACCAGGTTGGCATCCACCCGTGGGTCGCGAAACGTGAGCACGCCCTGCGCGGAAGGATCCATGCGGATTTCCGAGCCTTCAGGGATGTTGATGGGCGGGTCGGCGGCGGCGATGCCGACGAACTCCGTCGAATTCGGGCGGCGCAGCAAGGCCGTGCCCTGCTGCACGTCGAGGCTGAGGTCGGCCGGGTCGGTGGAGTTGTGGATGAAAGACCGCACGGCCAGCGGCACGCTGATGGCCAGGAAGACGCACAGGCCGAAGGACATCAACAAGATCGTCCAGGCCAGCCGTTCGGGATTGCGGCGCATTAGTATGTGATCCGGAAATCGCTGAAGCGCCCGCCGGGTTTCTGCCATTCGACATCGACGCGCACGACCTCGGCGTGGCTGGGGCCGCGCTGCAGGAAGTCGAGCAGTCCCTCAAGCGCGGCCCGCGAGCCTTCGGCCATCACCTCGACCGTCCCGTCGCCCAGGTTGCGCACCCAGCCGGTGACGTCGAGCGTCTGCGCCTGCAATCGCGTGTAATAGCGGAAATTCACACCCTGCACTTGGCCATGGATGATGGCGTGGAGACATTCAGCGGTTTTTTTCATAGCGATTCTTGAAATCGCGCGGGATGATACCATCGCGGGTAGGGGGAGTCAAGGGAAGCCGGGCTGGTGATGATTCACGACTTGCCACAGAGACACGGAGGCACGGAGAAAAGCGGGTTTGAGGCCCTCTGTGCCTCCGTGCCTCTGTGGCTAATCTGACTTGCGTGGGGCCACCGGAGTGGCAGGCTTGAGACCGTCTGAGTATAATGCTCACAGTCGCCATGTTGGACCTGAAAGACTTCTTTCACCTGCCCGAAGTGGACGTGCTGCTGACGCAGATCGTGAACGATCCGCGCGGCATCACCGTCGTCGCCGGGCTGGGGCCGCGCTCGGCGCAAGGGATACTGGTCGGTGCGCCCGACGCGCCGGTGGCGCAATCGGGCCGCTCGACGATCGCTGCCATCCTGATGCGGCACATGCTCGATCGCTCAACGGCAGACCGGAAGACGCGAGCACTGATCGTCGGGCCGGACCGCAGCGTGATGCGCGTGGCGAATCATCAGCGCCGGCAGGTCGAATTTATCGTCGCGCCCATCGATCACGTCGATGGCTTCACGACCGCCCTGCAAATGGCGATGCTGCGCGATCCCGATCTGCTGGTGATCGACCGGCTCAACACTGTCACCGCGCAAGCGACCTTCCACGCCGCCGCGACGGGCCGCCACATCCTGACGCAGATCGACACGGCACTCGTCGGCGGCGAAGTGCTGCAAGAGACGGTCGGGCTGGGATGCAGCCCCAGCCAGATGTCGCTGGTGTCGTGGGTCGTCGCCGTGCAGCGCGTGCCGGTGCTGTGCACCGCCTGCAAACAGCCGTATCGACCCAATCCGGCGCTCATCGACACCATGGCCGAGCGGCACAGCATCGATCGCGACACCACGTTCTACAGTGCATCCGGATGCCAGCAGTGCCACGGCACCGGCTACCTGGGCGAGCTGACGGCGTTTGATATTTTTCGCGTCCACGGCGGGATGAGCAGTTTCTCGGAGATGGTCTCCACGCCGAGCCTGCTGCCGCTGGAAGGCTACCTGGCCCGGCTCGCCGCGCAGGGCTACGCGCCGCTCGAAGACGCGGCGCGCGTGGGCGCGTCGGCGGTGCGCAAGGTGCAGCAATTGCTGACCGCGCGTGAAAGCACACTCGACGAGACGGGGCGCGCGCTCCAGCGCAAACTGGCCGAGATGGAAGCGGCGAACAAGGTGCTTGCCCAGCGCACCGAGGCGCTGATCGCTTTGCAGGATGTGAGCCAGGCGCTCAGCGGGTCGATCCGCCTGGCCGACATCGCCCGGCGCGTGGTGCATTATGCGTGCGAGTTGTGCGGCGCGGACCACGCGATCTTGTATCTCGTCGAGTCGCCCGACGAAGCGCACGTGTTGGAGGTGGAGGGGTGGGACGCGGCCACGGTCGGCCGGGAGGCGCGACTCCCCACCTCGATGCTCGATCGCGGTGAGCCGGAGTCGGTCGTCGGCGCGCCGCCGGGCATCGATTTGCCGCCGGACAAAGTCCGGACGCTGCAGGCCGGCCTGCGCGTGCCGCTGGTCATCGACGACACGCTCGTCGGACTGCTGATCGTCAACAGCCTGCACCGGACCCGTTTTGCACCGGGCAGCGTGGCGCTGCTCAAGATGTTCGGCAACCACGTGGCCGTGTCGATCCAGCGCGCGCGGCTGGTGGAGGAGTTGCACAGCAAGATCGCGGAGCTCGAAGCCGCGCAGGCCGAGCTGATCCACAAAGAGCGTATGGAGCGCGAGCTGGAACTGGCGCGCGATCTCCAGCGGCGTCTATTGCCGGAAGGGTTTCCTTCTATGGCGGGGGTGCAGTTCGCCGCCGCGTATCGGCCTGCGCGCGAAGTCGGCGGCGATCTGTATGATGTGATCGATCTGGGTGGTGGGCAGCTCGGCCTGCTCATCGCCGATGTGTCGGATAAAGGATTGCCCGCCGCGTTTTACATGGGCATCGCCCGCGCACTGATCGGGTCGGAAGCCCGGCGCACCGACTCGCCGCGCCAGGTGCTGACCAACGTCAATCGCATGTTGATGGAAGCGGGTCGCGGGGCGATGTTCCTGACGGCGTTCTACGGCATCTTCGACGCGAACACGCGCCGCCTGGTGTACTGCCGCGCCGGGCACGATCGACCCGTGTGGCTGCGCGCCGACGGTCACGATGTGCTGCTCGGCGCGCCGGGCACGCTGCTCGGCATGCTCGATCTCGACGAGCTGGACTTGGCCGAGGCGGAAATCTTCCTGTCGCCGGGCGATACGCTGGTGCTGTACACCGATGGCATGACGGATGCGCTCGACCCCTACGGCGCTGAATTTGGACTCACCCACTGGGCCGCTCGCACGCGAGAAAATGTTCACCTGCCTACGGATCAGTTGTGTGCGACGCTGTTCGACGAAGTGGCCGCCTTCCAATCCGGCGCGCCGCAGGTTGACGATATGACCTTGCTTATAATGCGGATTTCGGATCTTTGATTGCGGATTTGGGATTTCGGACGCCTTCATTGCCGCTTCCCTCCGTTGTCCGAGATCGGAAATGGGAGGATCAGATGAATCGCGAAGAGATGAAGGCGCGAACCAAGAAGTTCGCTTTGCGAACCATTCACCTCGTCGGGGAGTTGCCTAGCTCGACTACGGCCAACGTCCTGGGGAAACAGTTGCTACGAGCAGCTACCTCGGTTGGAGCCAATTACCGTGCAGCCTGTCGTGCCAAGTCCAGAGCGGACTTCATCGCAAAACTGGGCATTGTTGAGGAAGAGGCCGACGAATGCGGCTACTGGTTCGATCTGATCGTTGAAGCCGGCCTGATGAAGCGCGAGCATGTGGCCGATCTCATGTGCGAAGCGGATGAAATAACGGCGATCACCGTTGCCTCCATCAAAACCGCACGAAGTAATAGATGATTCCGGATGTGCGATTGCGGAATTCCAAATCAATCCACATTCTGCAATCCGAAATCCACAATCTGCATTACCCTTGTGGCGAACCCCTGAATGAAGTAGCGGTCGTGGACCACGGCGAGGGCGGTGCCTTTGAAGTTCGTCAGGGCTTGCTCGAACTGCGTGCGCGACGGAAGGTCGAGGTGATTGATCGGCTCGTCGAGCAGCAGGAAGTTGCAGCCCTGCGCGACGAGCAGGGCGAGCATCAGCCGGGCGCGTTCGCCGTAAGAGAGCCGGTGATTGGAGATGAGTGGCTGGTCGCCGGTGAACAGGAAGTAGTGCAGGAAACTGCGCGCGTCGGTGTCGTTCATCGGCGCGACGGCGCGCAGGCTGCTCAGCGGCGTCGAGCGCGGATCGGGCGTGTCCTGCTCCTGGGCGAAGTAGCCCGTGCGCACGCTCGCCCCCACGCGCACCTCGCCGCTCAACGGTGAAATTTGCCCGACGATCGTCTTGAGCAGCGTGGATTTGCCGCTGCCGTTCGGGCCGATCAAAGCGACGCGCTCGCCTTGCCGGATGGTCAGTGAGATGTCACGCAAGAGAATTCGCTCGCCGTAACCCACGCTCAAGTTCTCCAATCGCAGCACGTCCTGCCCACTCACCGGCGCGCGGTTGAACTCCACTTTCATCTGCCAGGAGAGTTTCGGCTTCTCCACACGCTCGTCGGACTCCACGTAACGTTCGAGTTTCTTCTCACGCGCTTTGGCCTTGTTCGCCACTTTCTTAGCATAGCGCCGCACACCCGGTTGTCGCGGCGTGGTGCTACGCTCGACCGAGCGTGCCTGCTCGAAGGTGTGGGCGATGTCCTGCTTCAAGCGGCGGATTTCATCTTGCTGCTGGCGATAGGCTTGCCACTGCCGCTCGCGCTCGGCCAGGCTCTGCTCCAGGTAAGCCGTGTAGTTGCCGGCGTACTCGCGCAAGGTGCGCGTGTGCGGATCGAGATACAGGATGCGGTTGACACTCCGATCGAGAAACACGCGATCGTGTGAGACGATCAGCGCCGCGCCGGGAAAGCGCCGCAGCCAGCCTTCCAGCCATTCGAGCATCGGCAGGTCGAGGTGGTTCGTCGGCTCGTCGAGCAGCAGCAGGTTCGGCTCGGCCAGCAGCACGCACGCAAGCCCCAGCCGCGTCTTTTGCCCGCCGCTCAACACGGCGACCGGCGTATCGAGCGGGATGGCATCGAGTCCCAGGTTCGACAACACGCTCGCGCGGGCAGCCGGATCGGGATAGCCGCCCAGCGCGTCGAGCCGGTCGGTGGCAGACTGATACGCGCGCATCTGGTCGGGATCGTGTGCGAGAATCGCCGCCAGCCGCTCGACTTCGGCGGCGGCCTCGGCGCGCGGATCGCGCAATGCGTCTTCGACGGTCATGCCCGGCGCGTATTCAAGCCCCTGCTCAAGGTAGCCCGGGCGCGTCGCCGGATCGACGAACACACTGCCTTTGTCCGGCGACTCTTGCGCGATGATCGTCTTGAGCAGCGTTGTCTTGCCGGAGCCGTTCGGCCCGATCAGCCCGACGCGGTCGCCGGGATTCAGGCTGAACGTTACATCCTTCAGGATGAGGGTATCGGCGTAGGATTTAGTGAGGTTACTGACTGTCAGCATGTGAGACTCCCGTGGGAAAACAAAAGCCGAGGGACGCGCCCTCGGCCTGAAGCATCCTGTACAAAGCGCCGCAGCCACTCGCGGACGAAGTCGAAGGATGCGCTCAACAGCGAGCGTTCCCTGAAAACCGTCGGCCACTAAGCGATGCGCGTTCCCACGAGAGTCCTCCAGTTCATCGAAGCGGGCGTATTATAGCACGAGTGAGTTGGATGGGCGTGCGCGAAGTTTTTGTCCACGAATCTTCACGAACACATGCGGTGCAGTGCTCCCGTGAACACGAATACAAGCAGAGGCCTGTCGGTCACTGCAGAGCGATGGCCTCTTGCTCGAGTTTCAGACCGCGCCGAAGCAGGTGGTCGATCAGCGGCCGCATGTCGAGCACTGAGCCACGAGCGATCAGGCGGGACAGGTTGCGCGCATCGCCGGAGGTGAGCGGCCGTGCCCAAGCCGCGTGCGCCTCGAGTGTGGCAACGTCCATACGATACGGCTCGAAGCGCGGGCTGACTTGTTCGCGCAACTGGGCCAGGATGTTCAGGCCGCCGTAATCGATGTCGGCCCAGACACACAGCGGAACATCGGCAGGCAGATCGGCGACGAGGCAGCGCAGCAGGTGGCGGCAGGCCGGCGAGGGATTGCCCCACAAGCATAGGGCTGCGTATTGCGTGTTCCGTATCAGCTCGTAGAATGAAGTGGGATTTTCAACACAGATGACGCGCTCTGCCGCAACGCTGACTCGCCGCAGGTGATGGGCCTGCGCCGCCGGCAGCCCAACCGCAGGATAGAACTCGCCGAGCGAGATCACCTGTCCAGCTTCATCGACCAGCTGCCACGGCCCGTGCAGATACAGATGCGTCGGGTTGGCGGTGAGGCTCAGTTCGCGCAAAATCGCGGCGTTAGACCAGTCGGCCCAGTCGAGGCGGCCCCGCCGGGCGAGCGTGCACAACGCGCCGATCAAATCCTCGAAACGCTTGCTGTCGTTGAAGACGCGCACGCTGAAGACGCGATAGGGCGTCTCTTCGTTGATCTGATCGAGCGCGCCCAGTGCGGTCAGCAGGTCACGGTTGAACAGCGCATCGGTCAGGCTGAAAGGCGCGGGCGATTTGTCGGCCTTGAGTTGATCGAGGCAGTGCTGAACGGCGTTGAGTCGCCAGTCGTCGAAGCGGAAACGCTCGCCCAGGAGCAGATCGATCAAGTGCGCGCGCTGCGCCGCCTGCGGCGTTCGATCCAACAGTTGAAAGAGAGCATCGGCTCGTTCGGGAACGAGTGTCACCGCAGCCAGCAGGTGACCGGTTTCACCGGGCAACCAGTCGAGCTTCACCAGCCCGGCGCGCTCCAACGCCTGGAACTGTTCGTTGGCGATCTGGCGCGGCGACGGATCGATCTGGCTGTGATAGGCGGGGAGTGTGGCGTCGATGACGGGGTAACGGATAGAACGGACGAGAGTGTGGGAGTGGCGGCGCTCGTAAGCGTCGAGCAGCGCGTGCAGTAGGGTGGCGACGTCGGGTGAGGGCGTGAAGCTCAGTTCGGGAATGATCATGCCTGCTTGCGACGCGCCCGCAGTCGATTGGCTGTCGTGTCGTCCAGCACTTCAGTCTGCTGTTGAGGGCCATCGAGGAAAAGAGGGAGCTTGTTGAGAACGTTGCGCCCAAGGATGATCTCGCGGCTGGCTTCGTCGCCAGCGACTTGCACGCCAGGAAGACGCGCATCTTGGATCTGCAACTCGACCAAGAAGAACGCAACCGGATGGGCCTCGCCCCACAAGCCGCGTATTCGTCCCTGGCCGACAGGGTGAGCTTTGACTCGGCGAATCAATGACAGGGGTAGCACCGTCATGTCCGCGCCCGTGTCGATAATAGCCTCGAATGGCCCCAGCCGAGGCTGCCCACCCACTGGCCCGATGCTCACCTGGAGCACCGGTATGGGGAAGACGTGGTTCAGGTAGAGTGTTGTCACAGGATCGGAGTTTCGAGGTGCGGGCTGCGAATCGTATAGGTCTCAATCGGTTCAACACCCACCCGCGTAATAAGGACAGGCTCATCGCCAAAGCGCTCTCGAATGCGCTGGTAAACCTCGAGCAACTCATCTCCGCTATCCACCACTTCCCCATCGCGCATCGCTATCACCTTGTCGGCATACTGCGTGCGGAGTTGAGCATGTCTGGCATAATAGCGCTCTGCCTCCTCGTGGATCTTCCTGTTCCGCTGCTCCCACAAATCATCCTCCAGCCAATCGTTGACCAGCTCCTCAATGCTTTTCTGGCGACGTTCCGCCTCTGGCCGCAACTGTTCTGCTAGCTTGGGGCGCAGGGTCACGACAGTCATTATCTTGCCTCCTCCTTACTCGTTACTGATACACAAGTGTACCACGAATCATCATCCGCCCTCAGTTTCGGCCAGCATGTCCGCCTTGTCGATCTCGATCACGAATGAGGTGTTGTCCTTGCGGACGACGGTGCGAACCGCATCGACGTGCGGCAGGAGCGCGCCGGACTTGTCGGGCGGAGTCGCCAGCAACACCTGCAGGCCGGCCTCGCGCATGAATTTCAGGGCGCTGGCCGTGCGCGCCGTATCCATCTTGCTGAAGGCTTCGTCGAAGACCGCCAGCCGGATCGTGTCGGAGGCGCGCGGCTGATTGAGCCGGTACGCCTGCGCAAACGAGGCGGCCATCGCCACGTAGAACGGCGTGGTCGTCTCGCCGCCCGATTTCTTGGTATTGATGTGGCTGAGGAGCGCCCGGTCGCTGTTGGGGTAGTGAATGCGGATGTCGTATTGCAGGTAGTTGCGATAGTCCTGCAGCTCGCGCAGCTCGATCCCCGCTTCGCCCTGTGTGCCTTTGGTCAGCCGCTCGAACAGCAAGTCCCAACCCTGCTGGTGCTTCTGCCGGAAATCCGATTCGAACAGCGAATCGCCCAAGACCGATTGGCTGTCCACCACCATGTCGTACACCTGGCGCAGCGACGGCTCCGGCCGGGTGATGAACTCGAACCGCTCACCGCCGAAGCGCAGGTCTTTGAGCGTGTCGTTCAGGTAATCCAATTGCTGGCGGGCTTCTTCGATCTGCTCACGCAAGCGGTGGATGAAGTTCTCGACCAGCTCCTGCTCGGCCAGCGCGCGCTGCTCGGCGATGCGTGCTTCGTATTGCGGCAGCTCGGACTGCGTGAACTTGTCGCGTTCGAGCCGGTAGCGCGCCGCGTCTTCGTCCTCGTCGTAGCCGAAGTCGTAACGCAGGCTGTATTCCTTCTTGGCTTCACGCAGGCGGTCGCGGCTCTTGGCCTCCGCCGTCTGATAATCGCTTTCGTAGCGCGTGGCATTTTGCAGCACCGTGTCCAGCGGCTGCCGCTCGCGCCGCCGCTCGTATTCCTTCTCGACTTCTTCGCGCATGTCGAGTGCCGACTCGGACGACAGGAACTGCTGCGCGCTCTGGAGCGCCGCATCGATCGCTTTCTCCAGTGCAGGAATCAGTTCACCTTCCAGCGTCCCGGCCCGGTTCTGCCAGCCGCCGATCTGCCGATCCAGCTCCGCGGCTTTCGCCTGCACCGCATCGACTTCGGCTGTTCGACGCTCGACCTCGGCGCGCAGCGACTTGACGGAGCGCGTGTCGAGCGCGGCCAGCTCAGCGCGCAGCGCGTCGAGTTGCGCAGTCAGCGGCGGGATGCGATCGAGATCGGGCAGCAGGTGCTCCAGCTCGACGAAGCGGCGCACCTTGTCGCGGGTGAGCGCCAACCGCTCGCGCAGCACAATCAATCGCTCGTTCAGGGTCGCCAGGTCGCCGGCGATTTCGTTCAGCCGCGCTTCGAGCTGCTCGATACGGCGCGGGATGGCGCGATCGCCGATGAACCAGCGATGGTACACGCGCGGGTTGAGGTGGCTGGTGGTGAAGTTGCGGCGGGCGAAACATTCGCGCGTGACGGCCGTGCGATGATCGCGTAGGGCTTCGAGCGAGTCGCACTTGACGTAGCTGCCCAGCACGAGATCGACGAAGGCGCGGGCGGCGAGATGATCGGTCTGTATCTCTGCTGCGAGAGAGGCAGAGGGCGTATTGCGTGGTGCGTGCTGCGTGATGCGCTCGGTATCGATCAGGCCGACGCCGTGCAGATCGTCCTGGTGACGGCGCTCGCGATACAGGCGCATGGCTGCGTCGTAGTGCGCGGGTGGCACGAGCAGCGTGAAGCGGTTATGGCCGAGCACGCCTTCGACGGCGTCCTGCCAGCTTTCGTCGGGGACACGCAGCACCGTACACAGGTAGACGATTTCGTCCGCGCCCAGGCCCAACTCGGCGCGCAGCAGGCGGCGCAATCGGGCGGCATGGGGCGCTTCGGATTCGTAGCTGGCTTCGCGGTCGCCGGTTCGGAGCTGGCGAATCTCCTGCTCGACGCGCGCGGCCTCTTCGCGCAGCACACGCGCCTGCTCGTTGAGCAGCGCTTCTTGATGCGCGTATTCTTGACCCAGGGTTTCGATTTCGGATTGCAGATTGCGGATTGTGGATGGCAGATTGGGGATATCCGGCTTTAGAAAATCGTCGAGTGCGGCTGGAACGGCGTGCTCGCCGGTCACGAGTAATTCGCGCAGGCGTCGAGCGTCCTTGACTTCGGCGGCGAGCAAATCGTTGACGCGGGCTTCGCGCTCACGCAAGGCGCGCAGCTCGGCGTCAAGCGTGGCGATTCTCTCGCGCAGCGCTTTCTCGCGGGTGGCGGTGGCATCGGTATTCAGCGCGATCTGCGCGTCGAGCAGTGCAGCATTCGCGCGCTTGAGCTGTTCGGCCAGTTCGTCGCGTTGCAGGGCGGCGCGGTTGAGCGACAGTCGAATCTCGTCGCGCTCCAGCCGCCGGGCCTTGAGGTCGGTCAGGTGCGTGTCGCCCTCGGCGCGGCGGCGGATGGTGCCGTTGGTGACGCGCAGGCGGCGATGCCGCGACCGCTCCCGATCGAACTCTTCGATCTGGTCGAGCGCGGCAATGCGCTCGCGGATGTCGGCAGCCAGGCCCTCGAAGTGACGCAGCGTTTCCAGTTGCGCCTGCAAGGTCTTCACGTCGACCAGGTTCTCGTCGAGCAGGTAAGTGTGGACGAAGGCGCGGATGTCGGTGAGCGGGCTGAAAGCCAGGCCTTTGACGATCTTGGCCGGGAATGAGTCTTTGAGTTGGCCGAGACGGTTGAGCAGATGGAAGCGGTAATCTTCGAGCCGCGTGAACACCTGCGCCCGCGCGCCGCGCGGCAGGGCAAAATGCTCCAGGTGGCGCTTGAAGGCGCGCGTGTCGAAAAGCTGGCCGGGCGACTTGAAGAACCAGTCGTCGTTGAGCGCGGCGCTGTGAACGATGAAGTAGGCTACGTCGGGATTGCGACTGTCTTCGTAGGCGTCGATCACGGCGCCGTGGACGAAGAACGTGCCATCGGGGTTGCGGAATTCGAGTGCGACGACGCCGGTCGCGTCGCCCCGCAGAAAGCGCTGGCCTTCCGTGCCCAACTCGCCGCGCACGTAGCCGGCCAGCGTGCGCTTGCCGCCGCTGAGCGCAGCCTGGTTGAATCGCACGTCGCGCTGACCGCCGACCAGCGCGAACTGCACGGCATCCAGGACGGTGGACTTGCCCACGCCGTTGACGCCGATGAAGTAGGTGGTGCCGTGGCAAGTGATGGTGGCATTCTCGAACAGGTGCCAGTTGATCAGACGGATGCGGGTCAGGAGTTTCATAACGTTTTACTCACTCTCTTCCTCGCCGCTCTCATCTCCCACTGCCTTGTACTTGCGCAGCCAGGCTTCCATCTCGTCGGCGTTCTTCACCGGCAGGATCATGCGCACTGATCCACGCAACCGCAGACGGGCGTCGGCGTTGCGCACGTCGATGGTCTTGCCGTCGAGCGTGTCGATCAGGCCCCTGGCGCGCAGGCGGCGCAGCAGCTCCTGATACTGCACGATGCCCAGATCGCGTTCCCGGCCGGTGACGGTACGGTATTCCTCACGCACTTCGCCAATGGTCACCACCGGATCATTCGCCAGGCTGAGATGCTCGACGCGCTCCTCATACAGCTTGCGCAGCACGACGATCATCAACGTCTCGTCCAGCCGAAAGTGCGCCCGGCAGTAACTGTAATCCGAGACGACCTGGAAGATGCGATGATAGTCGTCGTGTAGCAGGTTGAATCCGCACAGATGCAGCAGGCTCTCGAATACCGATCGGTGACGGTGGACGAAGTAATAGTCATCTTTGTCGGCATCGACATCCTGATACAGAAAGGTCTGCCCCAACAACCGATTGATCACGCGCGGAATATCGCGGCGCGTTTTTTCGGCCAGGCCGGCGGATTCGAGAAGCGTATCAGTGTCAAGTATCATAGGTGATGTCTATCTCGTAGCACGTATTCCGTATGCGCAGCAGTTCGACGCGCGTCACCGAATGTGCGCTACGCAATACGCTCCAGTTGGAAGGGCGCGATGCGATAAGGTCCGACCGCAACCGGCTCGCCGTCCACGACCTCAATGCCGTATTGAACTTCAGGATGGTGGCCGTAGGCAATGATCGTCGTGAACAGATGCAAGTCGTCGAGGATCGCGGGCGGCAGGTCGGCGACATGGATCGAGCGGTGGCCGTTGAAGAATCCCAGCACTGTGCGATTGACCTTGTCGGGCGTGAGGGCCTGCGTCACGTCTTGCAGTGTCGCCAGCCGCAGCGCCGCCAACTCGCCTAGCGACAACGCCGGGGCGATGACTGCCGCCGTGACAAATGGCGCGCGATGCTTGGGCAACGTGAAGAAGCTGTTCAGGTCGGGCACGCGGATGGGATGATGCCGCAGGCCGGGTACCTCTTCGGGCAGTGCCACCTCGCCGTCGTTCTGCACAGCCGCCAGATGCCGGGCCAGAGACGCCAATCGATCCTTGAAACTACCATCGGCGCTGACGAGCTGATAGCGGATCTGTCGCAGCGACGTTCGCAGATACTGCGCGTGCCGCCGATCGATTTCTTCGAGCAGCGGATCCAACCCTTCCAGCTGGTGAATGATGAACTGGATGTAGCGGTTGATTTCCTCGGCGGCCTGTGCCGGCGTGAGACGGCCCTGCGCGGCCAGTTCCTCGGCGGTTCGATCCAGCCACTCGCGGCTGCGCTGCCACGCACGCAGCTTGCCGACGATGTCACGCCGGTAACGCGAGACGTGATCGGACGTCTTGAGTGCATGGTAAGCGTGGCCGAGCGTCTGGGCGTAATCGTCGAATTGCAGTTGCAGCAATTCGGCAGGCGTGCGCCCGCGCGTCGCGCGCTCGATGTAGCGGCGGATGTTCTGGTTGAGCTCGTTCAGGCCGCGCACCACCTGGCGCACGTTTTCGTAAGCCTGCGTGATCGCCAGCGCGGGCGAGAAGTCTTTGTTCTTGTTCGCCGTGATCAGTTGATGCGCCGTGTAGAGTTGCCCGGCGAACTCGCGCGGCTTCTGCTCCTGGATGGCGCGCAAGGCTTCGAGAAGCGTGAAGGCGTAATCGGGCAGGATGATCGTCTCGGAGTAATCGGCGTGCTGCTCGCGCTCGACCCAGCCGGTCTCGGCCAGTCGCCGCAGGAGGTAGGCGGCGTATTCGTGTTCGGGTTTCTGCCCGGTGAGCGGC
>DATBWU010000093.1:0-29384 GCA_036514635.1 Anaerolineae bacterium
GCTCCATCGGTGGCGCGCCCGCCCCGGCACAGACACCGGCTGCCCGAAAGAAAATAGCCGGCCGCAAGACCGTTATCAAATCGAAGCGCAATCCTAAATCGGCATCAGCCCGTAACAAAAAGAGGTGAGGAGGACACATGGAACTTGCCGTCATCGGTTTGGGTCGCATGGGCGGAAATATCGCGCGAAGGTTGATACAGGCCGGCCATCACGTTGTCGGCTATAATCGCACTGCCGATGTCACCCGCGAACTGGCTGCCGAAGGTCTGGACGCCGCCTTCTCGATCGAGGAAGCGGCTAAGAAACTGGCCGAGCCGCGCGCACTCTGGCTCATGCTTCCCGCCGGCAATCCGACCGAGAGCATGATCGCGACTTTGATCGGCCTGCTCGCGCCGGGCGATACGATCATCGACGGTGGCAACACCTACTACAAGGACGATCTGCGCCGCGCCGAGATGTTGAAGACGCGCGGTCTGCACTACGTCGACGTGGGAACCAGCGGCGGCATCTGGGGATTGAAAGAGGGCTTCAGCCTGATGGTCGGCGGCGAGGCCGGCGTCGTCGGGCGGTTGCAGCCCATCTTTGAAGCGCTCGCGCCTGCGCCCGACCAAGGCTGGGGGCACGTCGGGCCGAACGGCGCGGGGCACTTTGTCAAAATGGTGCACAACGGCATCGAGTACGGCATGATGCAGGCCTACGCCGAGGGCTTCGAGATCATGCGGGGCAAGAAAGAGTTCGGCCTCGATCTGCCGCAGATCGCGCACGTCTGGCAACACGGCAGCGTCGTCCGATCGTGGCTGCTCGATCTCACGGCTGCCGCGCTCGAAGCCGACCCCGACTTGAAGAACATTCGCGGCTACGTGCAAGACTCCGGCGAAGGGCGCTGGACGATCCAGGAAGCCATCGACCTGGACGTGCCCGCGCCGGTGATCACGATGTCGCTTTACCAGCGTTTCGTCTCACGGCAGGGCGAATCGTATGCCGCACAGTTGCTCGCGGCTATGCGCAACCAGTTCGGCGGACATGCGGTGAAGAGCAAGTGAAGAGTGAACAGCAGACAGTGAACAGTAATCAGTAATCAGTGAACAGTGATCACTGACCACTGATCACTGTTCACTGATCACTGGACAAAGCGGGGGTGAATTATGAGCGGTCAAAACGCGGTCGCGCCAACGGTGATCATTTTCGGCGCGTCGGGCGACCTGACTAAGCGTAAGCTGGTTCCGGCTCTGTATAATCTTTCCCGCAAGGGACGCATCCCGCCGGGGACGCGCATCATCGGTTATTCGCGCACCGACTTCAGTCACGAGGCCTTTCGCCAACAGATGCGCGAAGGCGTGCAGGAGTTTTCTGAGCACTACGACGAGCCGGTGTGGAACGCCTTCTCGCAGAACTTGTATTACTTGCCGGGTAACCCGTCGGCACTCGAAGACTTCCGCCGGCTCGATGCACTGGCCTGTGAGATCGAGGGCAATCAGCCTGCGGGTCGATTGTATTACCTGTCGACGCCGCCGGCGCTGTATACCGATATCGTCACCGTGCTCGGCCAGGCCGGTATGAACGCCGAATCGAGCGCGTGGCGGCGCATCATCATCGAAAAGCCGTTTGGTCGCGATCTGCCGTCGGCGCGCGAATTGAACGATCGGGTTCACGCCGCCCTCGCCGAGCATCAGGTCTATCGCATCGATCATTACCTCGGCAAGGACACCGTTCAGAATCTCAGCGTCTTTCGCTTCGCCAACGCCATCTTCGAGCCGGTGTGGAACCGCAATTACATCGACCACGTGCAGATCTCGGTGCTGGAGACGGTCGCGGTCGGCCGCCGGGGCGGGTACTACGACACCGCCGGTGTGCTGCGCGACATTTTTCAGAATCACCTTCTGCAACTGCTCACACTGATCGCGATGGAACCGCCCGCCATGCTGAATGCCGACGCGCTGCGCAACGAGAAAGTCAAGGTGCTCACCGCCATTCGTCCCGTCCCGCTGCACACGCTGAGCGATTATGTGGTGCGCGCGCAATATCGTAGTTACCGCGATGAGCCTAACGTGGATCCTAAATCCGAAACGCCCACTTACGCCGCGCTGAAGCTATACGTGGACAACTGGCGCTGGCACGGTGTGCCGTTCTACTTGCGATCGGGCAAAGGGCTGGCCGAACGTCAAACGCAGATCGTCGTCCAGTTCAAGTGCCCACCCGTGTTGTTGTTCGCGCTCAAGGACAGCCAGACACTTGCGCCGAACATGCTGGCGATTGAGATTCAGCCCAACGAGGGCATCCATCTGTCGTTCCAGGCCAAAGTGCCCGACGCCGGCATCGCCATGCAGACCGTCAACTTCGATTTTCACTACGCCGACGCGTTTGGCAACGGGACGATCCCCGAAGCCTACGAGCGCCTGATCCTCGATGCGTTGCAGGGCGACGCCTCGCTGTTCACCCGCAGCGATGAGATCGAGCTGTCATGGCGCTTGATCGATCCCATTATCAATGGCCTATCCCAGAAGGGCGCGCCGCCGCTGGAGTTCTACGAGGTCGGCAGCGCAGGGCCAACGGGAGCCGATCAACTCCTGGCGCGTGACGGTTTTAAGTGGGCGCATTGATTTGCGAGATTCGGCTCTTCCGGCTTGGGCGGGAATTGAGCCGCAAAGACGCAAAGGACGCCAAGAATTTCAAAGGCTTTGCGCTCGCTTGCCCCGCGTCTTTTTGCGGGGTCGCGTCTTCGTGGTGAAGCTTTCCCAGTCAACCCGGGAGACCCCGAGATTCGTGGACAAGGAGAACACGATGCAGTATCGAGCGTTCGGTCGAACGGGCTGGTCCATCTCAACCGTTAGCTTTGGAGCGTGGGCGGTCGGCGGTGCCTGGGGAAGCGTCGACGATCGCGAATCGCTGAATGCGCTGCACCGCGCGGTGGATCTCGGCGTCAACTTTTTCGATACGGCGGATGCTTACGGCGATGGCCGCAGCGAGCGCTTGCTCGCGCAGCTCAAACGCGAGCGGCGCGAGCCGATCTACATCGCCACAAAAGCCGGTCGCCGCCTGAACCCACACGTCGCCGCCGGCTACACCCGCGCGAATCTGACAGCCTTCGTCGAACGCAGCCTGAAGAATCTGGAGACCGACGCGCTCGATCTCCTGCAATTGCATTGCCCGCCCACCGAAGTCTTTTACCGGCCCGAGGTATTCGGCGCGCTCGCTGATCTCGCCAGGCAGGGCAAGCTGCGCTACTACGGCGTCAGCGTCGAGAAAGTGGAGGAGGCGCTCAAGGCGATCGAGTATCCCGGCGTGCAGTCGGTGCAGATCATCTTCAACATTTTCCGCCAGCGCCCGGCCGAGCTGTTCTTCGCCGAAGCGCAGCGGCGCAGAATCGGCGTCGTGGCACGATTGCCGTTGTCGTCGGGAATGCTGACCGGGAAGATGACGCGCGCCAGCACGTTCGCACCCGACGATCACCGCGCATTCAACCGTCAGGGCGAATCGTTCGATCGGGGTGAGACGTTCTCGGGCGTGGATTTCGAGCGCGGCTTGCAAACCGTGGAGGAGCTTCGACCGTTGGGGCCTCCAGGCTGGACGATGGCGGAGTTCGCGCTACGCTGGATCTTGATGTTCGACGCCGTGACGTGCACGATTCCGGGTGCAAGACGCCCGGCGCAAGTCGAAGAAAACTGCCGCGCGGCCGATCGACCGCCGCTCCCAGATTCGATCATGTCGCGAGTGCGCGAGATTTACGACCAGCGCATCCGAGAGCACGTCCACCACTACTGGTAAAGCCGGGCGTAACTACTCAGCCTCACCCCCTGGCCCCCTCTCCCGAAGTGCAACTGCGCACTTCAGGAGAGGGGTTGGGGGTGAGGTAGCCTGAGCAACTACAGCCGGGCGTCTTTGGGGGCCAAGGATACTTCAGCGCCTGATCGCCGAGTTCGAGCACCGCTTTGGAGCGCCGCCGCAGTGGGTCGTGCGCGCGCCGGGGCGTGTCAACCTGATCGGCGAGCACACCGATTACAACGACGGCTTCGTCCTGCCGCTGGCGATCGATCGCTCACTGTGGATCGCACTTCGGCCACGCGCCGATCGACGCGTGATCGTTCATTCGCTCAATCTGAGGGAAACAGTTGACCTCTCGCTGACAGACTTCGCAAAGTCGGGGCCGGCTTGGGGCGAGTATGTCAGAGGCGTCGCCTGGGCGCTTCGACAGGCGGGATACGAGTTGCGGGGCTGGGAAGGTGTTATCGCCAGCGACGTTCCGATTGCGTCCGGCCTGTCGTCCTCGGCCGCACTGGAGATGGCTACTGCGCGGGCCTTCGCGGCGCTCGGCGATTGGGCATGGGAGCCGGCCCGGATGGCGCGCCTCGGCCAGCGCGCCGAAAACGAATGGATCGGCGTGCAGACCGGCATCATGGATCAGATGGCATCGGCCTGCGGCAAGGCCCATCACGCTTTATTGATCGATTGTCGGTCATTGGACGTTACGCCCGTCCCACTGCCGCCGGGCATCGCAGTCGTGGTGATGGATACCGGCGTGCGTCGCGGCTTAGTCGATTCGGCCTACAACGAGCGACGCGCCCAGTGCGAAGCAGCCGCGCGCTTCTTTCACGTTCCGGCATTGCGCGATCTGGGCATGGCGGAGTTCGAGGCACGCGCCGGCGATCTGGACGAGGTCACTCGCCGGCGTGCTCGCCACGTGGTGACTGAGAACCTGCGCACGTTGCCGGCCGTCGAGGCGATGCGTCGAGGCGACGTGATACAGTTGGGTCAATTGATGCAGGCCAGTCATACCAGCCTGCGGGACGACTTCGAGGTCTCTTGCCGCGAATTGGACGTGATGGTGGAATATGCCCTGCGCCAAGAGGGCTGCTTCGGCGCGCGAATGACTGGCGGGGGCTTCGGCGGCTGCGCGGTTTCGATCGTTCGGGCCGGTGCAGCCGATGCCTTTGTGCAGGCCGTAGCGGCCTGCTATCGACCCGCGACCGGCCTCACGCCGTCCATCTACGTGTGCGCGGCCGCGAACGGAGCCGAAGTTTTGATCCACGAATAACACGAATCAGCACGAATACTATAGCCGTTAAGAAAATGAATCGGAATTCAGACTTCCGAAGTCTCGCGCGAAGCCCGCGTCCGCGCGGGCGTCTGCCCCGGCCGACCGCGTCCTCGCGGTCGGCGAGCAAATGCGCAAATCATGCCCGTGTTGAGTATAGCTGTGTTCGTATTCACAGGAGCACCGCGCCCGCCGCAGGCGTGTGTTCATGAAGATTCGTGGATCGACGCTTGGGGTTGCGGCAGGAGGCCGCGCTATGTCACAGTTCGCATATCCTTTCCAAGATCCAAATCTGCCGCTCGACACTCGAGTGAATGATCTCATCTCAAGGTTGGCACTGGAGGAAAAGGTCGCTTTCCTGCACCAGCGTCAACCGGCGATTGCCCGTCTGGGGATACCGGAGTTCAGAACGGGAGGCGAGGCGTTACACGGGGTAGCCTGGTTGGGCACGGCTACCGTGTTTCCGCAGGCCATCGGTCTGGCCAGCACCTGGAACATCGAGTTGGTTAAGCGGGTCGGGTCGGTCGCCGGGGATGAGGTCAGGGGTTATTACTACCGGAATCGCGCGATGTGCGGAAACGTGTGGTCGCCCGTCGTCGATTTGCTAAGAGACCCACGAGCGGGAAGAAACGAAGAAGGCTACTCGGAAGACCCTTTCCTCACCGGGCAGATGTCCATCGCTTACGCCGGCGGCTTGCGAGGCGATGATCCGTTCTACTTGAAGACCGCACCTACGCTGAAACACTTTTTTGCCTACAACAACGAAGACAATCGCGACACGACCTCCTCGAACGTCGATCCTCGCAACCTGCGCGAATACTATTTGAAGGCGTTCCAGGCCGCGATGGCCGCGGGCGCGGCGACGTGCATCATGACTTCGTACAACCTGGTCAACGGCAGACCGAACACGGTCAGCCTGTATCTCAACTCGATCGTCAGGCAGTGGACGGCGCAAGCCCTGATGATCGTCAGCGATGCCTATGCTCCGTCGAACATCGCGGGTTCACAACACTACTATGCGACCCCGGCCGAAGGGCACGCCGCCGCGCTCAAGGCCGGGTTGGACAGCTTCACCGATCAGGATGCAGACCCTCCTCCCGCCGTCAACGCCATCAACGAGGCCCTGAGCCGGGGCCTCCTCGCGCCGGACGACATCGACAACGCCCTGCGACATATCTTCTCCATCCGATTCCGCCTCGGCGAGTTCGATCCGCCCGAACTGAATCCTTATTCCGGCATCACCGATGCGGTGATCGATAAACCCGAGCATCGAGTGCTGGCGCGCGAAGCCGCCTGCCAGTCTATCGTGCTCTTGAAAAACGATGCCGGCATGTTGCCGTTCGATAAACACAGCCTCACCCGGATTGCCGTCATCGGCCCGCGCGCCGACGAGGTGCTTCTGGATTGGTATAGTGGAACGCCTCCCTACGCAGTCACTCCGCTGGCCGGAATACAGAACAAGGTCGGCGCGGGCGTGCGCGTGGATTATGCAGCCGATGACACCAACGGTGCGGCGGTCGATCTCGCCCGTTCGGCCGATGTCGCGATCGTGTTTGTGGGGAACCGTCCACAATGCGAAGGCGGCTGGGCCGGGCATTGCCCTGAGGACGAAGGCAAAGAATCGATTGACCGGACTTCGATCAACTTGAATCCTTCTCAGGAGAAGTTGATCCAGGAGGTTTATCGCGCCAATCCGAGAACGGTGGTCGTGCTGATCTCCAGTTTCCCCTACGCGATCAACTGGGCCGATCGGCATGTGCCGGCGATCGTGTGGTCGTCGCACGGGGGGCAGGAACTGGGGACTGCCGTGGCCGATGTCTTGTTCGGCGATTACGCGCCGGCCGGCCGCCTGACCCAGACGTGGTATTCGACCCTCGACAATCTGCCGGGCATCCTGGAGTACGACATTATCAAGGCCAATCGGACGTATTGGTACTTCGACGGCGCACCCTTGTATCCTTTTGGACACGGGTTGACCTATACCACTTTCGATTACCGCAACTTGCGGCTGAGCGCAGAGACAATCGACGCAAACGGGCAGGTAACGGTGAGCGTGGAGATCACCAATACCGGCTCGCGCGCCAGCGATGAAGTCGTTCAGCTCTACGTCCACGCCTGGCAATCCAGGGTGAAGCGACCGATTAAACAACTGAAAGGGTTTAGTCGCCTGACCTTTCAACCCGGCGAGACCAAAACCGTTCGCTTTACTCTGCCGGCCAGCGAGTTGGCGTTCTGGGACGTGACACGCGATCAGTTCGTCGTGGAATCCGGTCGCTACGACATCATGCTGGGCAGGTCTTCGGCCAATATCCAACTGACGGCAGCCCTGACGGTCAACGGCGAGACCATTCCGCGCAGGCAGCTCACCGCCTCGACCCGTGCGGAAAACTACGACGATTACCACGGCATCCGGCTCGTCGACGAAACCAAAGTGAGCGGAACCGCAGTGGGCAGCCTCGAGCCGGGCGGCTGGATCGCGTTTCAGGACGTGGACTTCGGAAGCGGCCTGGATCGTTTCGTCGCGAATGTTTCCAAAGGAGATGCCGGTAGCGCGCACATCGAAATCCGGCTGGACAGTCCCAGCGGAACACTGATCGGCGCAGGTGAAGTCCCTGGCACGGGCGATTGGTACAACTGGATCGCGACGACGACAGCCGTGAACGGCGCGACCGGCGTTCACGCAGTCTACCTGGTGTTAAAGGGTAGTCTCCGTATTCGATCGTTCTATTTCTGTAACTGCTCACACGGCGTCGCCGGGGAGTCGCCGGGGAGTAAACTTCCCGGCTAAAAACGTGAAAGTCGGCTGAAGCCGACTGGCGGATCATCTCGGAAAACGCCGGGCGGTGAACCATCCGGCTGAAGGCGTGGGAGCCTGGTCAACCGAGCTGCCGGCCAATCGGCTTCAGCCGATTTCCATGCCTTCAGCCCGGAGTTTGAACTCCGGGCTTTGCCCCCGATCGCGGGAAATCTCAATCGGCGCGGTCTCCTGGCCGTGCCGCAACAAAACACGGAGTCGCTCAACATGAGCAACTCCGTGCCTCCGTGTCTCAGTGGTTTTCATCGCCGGTGAGGTGCCGGCTGATCCGGGTCGTGGCTATACCTTCATCAAGTCATCATTGATAGATTTCAACAGCTCGGGGGTCAAAGTGCCAGGAACCTGGGTCGCGATTTCCTCGAGTGTCATACCGAAGACCATTTCAATCTGAGGATTGCCCAAGTATGCACCGAGCCATTTCTCCAGGACGGCCCGGCCGCCCGCGTCTCTCAGCAGCACCCTGAGCGGCAACCCGACGTGTAACCTGGCTCCTTTGCTCAAGCCGGGCGCGGCTTCGCCCTTGAAGTTGAAACGTCCCTTCAGGTGAATATCGCGAGACGAACTGCCGACCCACACCTCGAATTCTCCCGAGCCGGCAACCCATCGCTTCACGGCGGGATCGTAGTAAGACAAGGCCTCCCGATCAAGCGTAAACGTGACGGTCTTGGTCTCACCCGGCTTAAGCGCGACTTTGGCGAACGCCTTCAGTTCTTTTTCGGGGCGCACCAGGCGAGGCCGGACATCGTGGACGTAGACCTGAATGACCTCCTGGCCTGCGCGCGTGCCCGTGTTCTGGATGTCCACACTCACGCGAATCACATCCTCCGCGCCGTATTCGGAGGCGTCCAACACCAGGTTGCGGTAGGCGAATGTCGTGTACGATAAGCCATAGCCGAACGGGAACAACGGGGCGACGTCTTTTTTGTCGTAGTAGCGGTAGCCGACGAAGAGCCCTTCGCCGTAAACCACTTGGCCATTCTCGCCGGGATAGTTGATATAGGCGGGATTGTCTTGCAGGCGCTTGGGCCACGTCGTCGTCAACTTTCCGGAGGGATTGACATCGCCGAACAGCACATCGGCGATGGCATTGCCGGTCTCCTGCCCGATGTACCACGCCTGCACCACCGCCGCCACTTTGTCCAGCCAACTCATGCTGATGGGCGAGCCGACGTTGAGCACCACAAGCGTGTTGGGGTTGGCTGCTGCCACCTGCTCGATCAGCCTGACCTGATCACCCGGCAGCTCCATGTCGGGCCGGTCGAAGCCTTCGCTTTCCCATTCGGCAGTCAGGCCCGCGAACACGATGGCCACGTCGGATTTCGCGGCCAGTGCGGCCGCCTGCTGGATCGAATCGGCCGGCACACGCGGCATGCAACCCACGCGCAAATTCTGCCAGTGAGCGTCGGGCTGGGCCGCGTGCTCGATCTTGATCGAGTGCGTCTGACCGGCGACCAGCTCAATGCCGATCGTCTCCTGGCGGCCTCTCGATAGGTCTGCGCTATCCCACAGGTCGATGACGAGTTTGCCGTCGACAAGCAGCCGGCTGGGGCCAATGCTCGACAGGCTCAGGTCGTAGATTCCACTTTCGGGCGCGGCAAACGCGCCGGCCAATCGAACGGAAAAGTTGGTTGCCTCGATGCCAGGCATCGGGCTGCCGGCCCAATTCAGCATCAGCTTGCGAGTCACTTCCGTGTGGGCGGGGGCGCCTTCCAGGTTTCGATTGGCAAAGTACTGCAAGACGAGACCTTCGCTCAACCAGGTCTTGTCGAACAAGAGCGGCGCCCGGTGGATGGCGCAGCCAACGGCATAGCCTACTTTGTCACCGGCCCTGTGCTTCATCGCGTCCAGCGGCGCGACCGTGTAATGCGGATGAACGCGGACGCTGCCGCCGCCCATAATCGACGCCCACTTGGCATTGGCGCCGATGACAGCGATGGACCGGAGGTGACCGGCGTCGAGCGGCAAGATCGACTTGGCGTTCTTGAGCAAGACGATCGATTCGGAAGCGGCCTGGCGCGCCACGCGGCGATGCTCGGGATCGTCGATCGCCTGTTCAGGACGCAACTCGGGCTGCTCAAACGCGCCCGCTCTTTCGATAGTGTGCAGCAGGCGGCGAACTTTCTCGTTGATCATTTCTTCGCTCACCTGGCCTTGCTTGACGGCGGCCAGCGCCTTTTCGCCCATCCAGCGCGCCGGGCCGGGCATTTCCAAATCCAATCCGCCTCGGGCGGCGTTGGGGCTGTACGTGCCGAACCAGTCGGACATGACAATACCTTCAAAGCCCCACTCGCCTTTCAGAATGTCGAGCAGCAGATAATCGTTTTCGCTGGCATACGTGCCGTTGACCCGGTTGTAGGAGGACATCACCGCCCAGGGCCTGGCCTCTCGAATCGCGATCTGGAAGGGTCGCAGGTAGATTTCGCGCAGCGCACGCTCGCCCACTTCCGAACTGATGGATTGGCGCTCGAACTCGGAATCGTTGCAGGCGAAATGCTTGATGCACGCGCCCACGCCCTGGCTCTGCAAGCCGTTGATATAGGCTACAGCCATGCGAGCGGTGAGATAAGGGTCTTCGGAATAACACTCAAAGTTGCGGCCCGCCAGTGGGGAGCGATGGATGTTCACTGTGGGGGCCAGCAGGATATGCGCGCCTTTGGCCTTTGTCTCCTCGGCGAGTGCCTTGCCCACGCGCTCCACCAAATCCACATTCCACGTGGCCCCGAGTGCAGTTCCACAGGGGAAGCACGCCGAAGTCGGCCCGGACGGAATATCGTCACCGCGCGCTCCAATCGGGCCATCCGTCACTTTGATCGCGGGGATACCCAGTCGCCTGACCGGGACCGTGTGCCACAGGTCTGCGCCGGCCAGCATGGAGATTTTCTCCTCCAGCGTCATCTGGGTAATCAGGGCTTGATTTTTCTCGTTCACCGTTTTCTCCTGTCGATGTTGTCAACAACGCAAGTGGTTCGCCCAAGTATACCGCCAGAGTCCACACTGGACAATCCTCGAACAAACGGCGCATCGATCTCCCTGATGCGCCGTTGTGTCGTTGTTTCATTGAGGCCGGATTACGCGCTCGCGCCTTCGGTCTGGTTCGTCAGGTAATTCTGGAGGCCCATCTGTTCGATCTGAGCGCGCTGCTTCTCGGCCCAATCGGCGTGACCTTCTTCCATCTTGACGATCTTGGTCAGCAGATCAACCGTCGCCTGATCGTCTACCTCGTGCGCCAGGCGAATCGCCGCGTTGTAGGCGCGCACCGCTGCAAGCTCGGCATCCTCGTCGTTGGACACCATCTCTTGCACGCTTGTACCGATCTTCATCGGGTTGAGCCTGGAGACGACCGGCGTGCCTTCCAGGAAGATGATGCGTTGGATCAGCCACTCGGCATGATGCATCTCGTCCAGGGCCTGACTCTCGATGGCCTTGTGGAGCCGATCATAGCCCCAGTTGTCGCACATCTCCGAATGCACCATATACTGGCTGATGGCGGTTAGCTCGTCCGCCAAAAGCTGGTTCAGTGTGTCGATGATTCTGTCGTTGCCTTTCATGGTTATGCTCCTTGTGTGCAGTGTGCTTCTATTGTACACCCGGCGCGGGATGCCCCCAACTTGAAACGCACGCGCCTGACCAGCGCTCGTGGAATCATCATGAAGGCCGTGATAAAATACGTTCCACGACGAATGACCAAAGACGAAGGCATTGGTCTATCGTCCTTCGTCTCAGGGCGGAAGTTATATTTGGACAAGTCCTAAGGTGACTCCATGCTCTATCCCCAATCGAATCCATTCCGGCAGCAAGTCGATCTTTCGGGTTTCTGGGATTTGCGTTTTGATCCAGACGATGCGGGCCGCCAGGCGGGTTGGTCGAAGGGATTCACGGGTGGGCGACCTGCGGCGGTCCCGGCGAGTTGGAACGATCAGTTCGAAGACGGGCGCGATTATCTGGGTCGCACCTGGTATCAAACGAGTTTTGATCTGCCGTGGGGTTGGGCGGCCGGGCGACAGCGCATTCGCGTGCGTTTCGGCTCCGTCAACTATTGGGCCGAGGCATGGCTGAACGGCGTGCATCTCGGCGCGCACGAAGGCGGTCACTTGCCGTTCGAGTTTGACGTCACGCCGCACGTGCAGCCCGAAAGCAACAGGCTGGTCGTGTGCGTCGAAGGCGAGCTGGCCCCCGACCGCGTCCCGCCCGGCAACATTCCGCCGCACCCGGCGGATTCGTTCGGCCAGGCGAAATTCCCCGACACCTCGTTCGACTTCTTCCCGTTCTGCGGCATCCATCGTCCCGTTCTGCTCTACGCGGCCCCGCCGGAAGGCATCACCGATTTGAGCGTGGTCACGGACATCGCGGGGCGCGATGGGCGCGTGCGTGTTCGTTTGAACCGCGCCGGAGGCGAGACCCTTAGCGCGCGATTGGCCTTGCGCGGCACGGACGTTTCAGCCGAGACGGTATTCTCCGGCGAGAGCGCCGAGGTTGCCTTGAACGTGCCCGGTGCTAACGTGTGGTCGCCTGCCGCGCCGCATCTGTACGATCTGGTGGTCGAGTTGATCCAGGCCGGCTCGGTGTTCGATCGGTACACGCTGCCCATCGGCATCCGCACGATTGCCGTCGAGGGCGATCGATTGCTCCTCAACGGCGAACCGATCTACCTGCGCGGGTTCGGTCGCCACGAGGATTTCCCCGTGGCAGGGCGCGGCTTCGTCCCGGCCGTCGTCGTCAAAGACTACGCGCTGATGAAATGGATCGGCGCGAACTCATTCCGCACGTCGCACTATCCGTACTCCGAGGCGATGATGGATCTGGCCGATCGGCTCGGTTTTCTGGTGATCGACGAAACGCCCGCCGTCGGCCTGTTCTTCGCCGAGGACGGGCTGGAACGGCGATTGGAGGTGTGCCGCCAATACGTCGATGAGCTGATTGCGCGCGACAAGAACCATCCCAGCGTAATCCTGTGGTCGCTGGCTAACGAGCCGCACTCGCGGCGACCTGCCGCGAAGGCGTTTCTCCGCACGCTATACGATCTGGCCCGGCGGCTCGACCCGACCCGACCCGTTACTGTCGTCTCGCACATCGGCCTCCAGGAAGAAGCCTTCGAGTTCCTCGACGTGATGTGCCTCAATCGTTATTACGGCTGGTACACCCAGTCGGGACAACTGGACGCCGCCCTCCCGCTCCTCTCGGAAGAGCTCGACGCGCTGCACCGGCAATTCCGCAAACCGTTGATCGTAACCGAGTTTGGCGCAGACACGATTCCAGGACATCATGCCCAGCCGCCGGAGATGTTTAGCGAGGAATTTCAAGCCGAGATGTTGACTCGCTACATCCGGCTTTTCAGAACCAAGCCGTACATCGCCGGCGAGCATATCTGGAATATGTGCGATTTCAAAACCGGACAATCGCCCCTGCGCATGGGCAGCACGAACCTGAAAGGCGTCTTCACGCGCGATCGCCGGCCCAAGCTGGCGGCCCATCGCGTGCGGGACCTGTGGCGGTGAGCACACTATACTATTCTCGACCGCGAAGATTGGGAACCACGGATTTCACGGATGCCACAGATGAGAAAAGCAAAACATCCGTGTAATCCGTGTCATCTGTGGTTAGCCTTTTGGTTGCGGCAAGAGGCCGCGCTATGGATCCAAATCGCTATTTCAGTCCTGATCCGGGGCAACGTGAGATCGCCGCGCAACTGCACGCGCGAGTCGCCGGCCTGCCGTTGATCTGCCCGCACGGCCACGTCGATCCGCGCCTGTTCGCCGATCCCGATTACTCGTTCGGCTCGCCGGTCGATCTCTTGATCGCCCCCGACCACTACATCCTGCGCATGTTGTACTCGCAAGGCATCGCGCTGGAATCGCTCGGCATTCTGCGTCGCGATGGCGCGCCGGTCGAGAGCGATCATCGCAAAATCTGGCAGACGTTCGCCGACCATTTCTACCTGTTTCGTGGCGCGCCGACCGGCGTGTGGATCGCCGACGAGCTGCATCACCTCTTCGGCGTCGAAGAGAAACTGACCAGCGCCTCGGCGCAGCGCGTCTATGATTGCATCGCCGAGAAACTCGCCTCGTCGGAGTTCCGGCCGCGCGCGCTGTACGAGCGCTTCAATATCGAAGTGCTGTGCACGACCGACGCCGCGACTGACTCACTGGAACATCACCGCGCCATCCAAGACTCGGGCTGGAAGGGACGCATCATCCCTTGCTTCCGCCCCGACGCCGTGATCAACCCGGACACACCGGGCTGGCGCAAGAACATCGAAGCACTCGGCGCTGCGAGTGGCGTAGAGGTCACCAGTCTCCGCAAATTCGTCCAGGCCCTGGAAAACCGGCGCGCATTCTTCAAGCACATGGGGGCGACGGCCACCGATCACGCTACGCCGACCGCCTACACCTTTGAACTCTCACAAGCAGAGGCCGAGACGATCTTTCAGCGTGCCTTGCGCGGCGAAGCGGCAGCCGGCGACAGTGCTCGCTTCACGGGCCACATGCTGATGGAAATGGCGCGCATGAGCATCGAGGACGGGCTGGTGATGCAGTTGCACGCCGGCTCGTTGCGCAATCACAATCCCCTGATCTTCGAGCGCTTCGGCCCCGACATGGGCGCGGATATTCCACTGGCGAGCGAGTTCACCCGCAACCTGCGGCCCTTGCTGAACAAATACGGCAACGATTCGCGGCTGACGCTCATCCTCTTCACGCTGGACGAGACGACCTACTCGCGTGAACTGGCGCCGCTGGCCGGGCACTACCCGGCCGTCAAACTCGGCCCGCCGTGGTGGTTTCACGACAGCCCGAACGGCATGGCGCGCTTTTTCGAGCAGGTGCTGGAGACCGCCGGGCTTTATAATACGGTTGGATTCAACGACGATACCCGCGCCTTCTGTTCCATCCCGGCCCGGCACGATCTGTGGCGAAGGGCCGCTGCCAACTGGATCGCCGGGCTGGTGGTGCGCGGCATCGTCGATAGGGGCAACGCAGAAGCCATGATCCACGACCTGGCGTATCGCCTGGCGAAGAAAGCCTACAAACTGGTGTGACGGGAGCAACTTATCAACGGATTGAAAACGGACAAGCGGATAGCAGCGGATGGCATCCGTTTCCATCCGCTTGTCCGTTTGAAGTCCGTTCTGTGCTGCCACCGTGATACACCAAACGATGATGGCATCCGTTTCCATCCGCTTGTCCGTTTGGAGTCCGTTGATGGCTATCCGTTGATGGCTGTCCGCGAGGGTGATCATGAATCTGGACGAACTGACAAGGCTATACGACTTCTCCGGCCGTTCGGTCGTGATCACCGGCGGCGCTGGCGTGTTAGGCGGCGAAATGGCCTGCGCGCTGGTCGGCTGTGGCGCGAACGTGGCGATTCTGGATCGCGACCCGGCGCTGGCTGAGAAGGTGATCGAACGGCTACCCCCAAGCATCGGGCGGGCTGTGATTGTGTACGCCGACGTGCTGCAAATGACCACGCTGCGCGATGCGCTCGACGTGATCATCGGCGAATTTGGACAGATCGACGCTTTGATCAACGCCGCGGGCGGCAATAAGCCGACTGCGACGACCGCTCCCAATCAATCGTTCTTCGATCTGCCCGAAGACGGCCTGCGCGCCGTGCTCGATCTCAATTTGCTCGGCACGATCCTGCCGTGCCAGGTGTTCGGTGCGCACATGGCCGGGCGTGGACAAGGGGTTATACTCAACGTATCCTCGATGAACGCCTTCCGTCCCCTCACGCGCATTCCCGCCTATTCGGCTGCCAAAGCCGGCATCAGCAATTTCACGCAGTGGCTCGCCGTCTACGTGGCGCAGGAGTATTCACCGCGCATCCGCGTGAACGCCATCGCGCCCGGCTTTTTTATCACCGAACAAAATCGCTACCTGCTCGCCGACCCATCGAGCGGCGCGCTCACTCCGCGCGGGGAAGCCATTATCGCCCACACCCCGATGCGGCGCTTCGGCAAGCCCGAGGATCTGTTGGGCGCCGTGCTGTGGCTGCTGTCACCCGCCTCGGAGTTCGTCACCGGAGTTGTCATCCCGATCGATGGCGGCTTTTCAGCCTACAGCGGCGTGTAATACATTGATGATTGCGGATTGCTGATTGACGATTGCTCAATCACCAATCCGCAATCCGCAATCATAAATCGCCAATTCAATGTTGACCGACTCACGCATCGAATCTATCATCGTTCAAGGACTGGACAGCCTGCCGCTGGCCGGAAAGCGTGTCCTGGTGATCATCCCCGATCACACGCGCACTATGCCCTTGCCGCTGTTCTTTCGACTGCTCACGCGCCATCTCCTGCCGCGCGTCCGGGCCGTGGATTTTCTGGTGGCGCTGGGCACGCATCCGCCGCTCAGCGACGAGTCGCTCTTGAGCCTGGTGGGATTGACGGCGGCGGCAAAGGCAACGCACTACGCCAACGTGTGCTTGCTCAATCATGCCTGGCAGGCCCCGGAAGCGCTCACCACCCTCGGCACGATTCCGGCAGATGAAGTGGCCGAGTTGAGCAGCGGCCTCCTCTGTATGGATGTGCCGGTGCGCCTCAACCGGTTGGTGCTGGACTACGACCACCTGCTGATCTGCGGCCCGGTATTCCCGCACGAGGTGGTCGGCTTTTCCGGCGGAAACAAGTACTTCTTCCCCGGCATTGCCGGCGCTGACATCATCGATTTTACACACTGGCTTGGCGCGCTCATCACATCCTACGCGATCATAGGCACACAGGATACGCCTGTGCGCCGGGTCATCGATCGGGCTGCCGGCCTGATCCCACGCCCTCGCCACGCCCTGTGCAGCGTCGTCACGCACGAGGGCGTTGCGGGCCTGTTCTTCGGCACGCCGGAGGAAGCCTGGAGCGCTGCCGCCGATCTCTCGGCGCAGGTGCACGTGCGCTACGTGGAGAAGCCGTACCGCCGGGTGCTTTCGGTGCTGCCGGAGATGTACGACGAGATCTGGGTGGGGGCGAAGGGTATGTATAAGATGGAGCCGGTCATCGCCGCCGGCGGCGAAGTGATTCTCTACGCCCCGCACATCCGCGAGATCAGCCGGACGCACGGCGCACTCATCCGGCAGGTGGGCTACCACGTGCGCGATTACTTTGTGAAGCAATGGGAACGATTCAGGCACATACCCTGGGGCGTGCTGGCGCACTCGACGCACCTGCGCGGCATCGGCGGCTACGACGCCGATACCGGAATCGAGACGCCGCGCATCCAGGTGGCGCTTGCCACAGCCATCTCCGAAGAGGAGTGCCACGCCATCAACCTCGACTATCGCGATCCGGCAAGCATTGACCCGCGCCGCTGGCAGGCCGAAGCCGATTCCGGGACGCTGGTCGTGTGGCGCGCGGGGGAATATTTGTATCGCCTGAAAGCATAGCGGCCATGATCATCATCGTGATGGGCGTTTCGGGCAGCGGCAAAACCACGGTGGGCCGCCTCCTGGCGCAGCGGCTCGGCTGGCCGTTTTATGACGGCGATGATTTTCACCCGGCTGCCAACATCGCCAAGATGAGGAGCGGTATCCCCCTCACCGACGAAGACCGCGCCAATTGGCTCACAACACTGGCCGATCTACTCCGCTCCCTGATCGCCGATGGAAGGTCTGCCGTGCTGGCCTGTTCGGCGCTCAGGCGCGCCTACCGCGACCAACTGCGCGTGGCCTCCACCGCCGTGCAGTTTGTTTACTTGAAAGGTAGCTACGATTTGATTGTGGAACGGATGAGCAGCCGGTCAACACATTACATGAAACCCAACATGCTTGCCAGCCAGTTCGCGGCGCTGGAAGAGCCGCGCGGCGATGCGCTGACCGTAGATATCACGTTGCCGCCAGAGGAGATAGTTGATCAGGTTGTCCGCGCGCTCGGTCGGCTCCCTCGGCCTGACCTGCAGTCCTGGTGATTATTCACATCTCACCACGGAGACACAGAGTCACAGAGAAAGCAACACTTTGGAATCTCTGTGTCTTCGTGCCTCCGTGGTTAATTCGACTTGTGTGTAATCACCAGTGCAGTCATCTTGACGAAAACTGTTCGTTACTGTATAGTCCGCTCAGTATTGAAAAGCCATTGACCTCGCTGCATTCCCACATGTGAGCAATCACGCCATGGTCGAAGAGCAGACCCCGTGTCGCATCCTCCTGGTTGACGATCAACCTATCATCGCCTCGAACCTGGCCCCTTACCTGGAGCGCTCAGGCTTTATTGTGACGGTGGCCGCCGATGGCGAAGCCGCCCTGCGCGCGATCGAGGATGCTTCCCCTGATCTGATCGTCCTGGACGTGCTGATGCCGCGACTGGATGGCCGGGAGGTTTTGCGCCGCCTGCGCAAAAGCGGGAACTGGACGCCCGTGATCTTGCTCACCCAAGTCGGAGACCCGACCGAACGAGCAGGAGCGCTGGACGAAGGGGCGGATGACTACCTGAACAAGCCTTTCGAGCCTTATGAGCTGCTGGCTCGCATCCGAGCGGTGATTCGCCGCAGCCGATCGGGCAAGCCCCTGGCCGCGTGCCGCCGGCTTCGCTGCGGGCCGTTGGAGTTAGACCGTTTGACCCGCCGCGCGGCCCTGCGCGGTAAGGAAGTCACACTGACGGCTAAAGCCCTGTCCGTTCTGGAATACCTGATGCTGCATCCTAACGAAGTCTGCACTCGCGAGCGCCTGCTGGACGCCGTGTGGGGTTGGGATTATCCGGCGGCGACCCGGGCGGTGGACGTTCGAATCGCGGAACTGCGCCGCGCCTTGAACGACGATACCGATTCGCCCCGTTTTCTGGAGACGCTCATCGGCCAGGGGTACTCGTTTATCGGGCGAGTCGAGGCCGTTTCATGAAGCGATTTGGACTGGTGCTCCTGCCGGCGGGCCTGGCACTGGTCATCGGCATCCTGTGGCAACAGGGTTGGCTGCCTAATCCAATCATCTACACCCGCACGGATGCCGGTTCACTGATCTTCCTGCTAGGCCTGGCGATCAGCCTGATGTGGGCAGCCGGTCGGGCCATTTGGAGCCTGGCCTGGAATCGCTGCGAGCTCGGCCTGGCCCAACTCGGCGAGGAGCAAGTCGCTTTACGTCGCCGCTTCATCCGCCGCCTGGACCACGAGCTCAAGAACCGCCTCACGGCTATCCGCGCCGCACTGATCAATTTGCCGCAAGACAGCAACAGCAGGGTCGTGGGCGAGATGCGAACGGAAGTGGATCGGCTGGCCGTGTTGAGCACCGATCTACGCAAGCTGGTCGATCTGGAGACGCGACCCATCGAGCAAGAGGTAGTGGACCTGGCGGCATTGCTCACCGAATTGATCGGGATGGCCCAGCAACGACCAGAAGCCTCCTCACGCCACCTCGAACTGACGCTGCCCCGTGTTCCCTGGCCTCTGCCGCCCGTGGCCGGCGACCGCGATCTGCTCTTTCTGGCTTTGCACAACTTGATCGACAACTCGCTCAAGTTTTGTCGCCCAGGTGACATGATCGAAATTCGCACCTTTGAGGATGGCCCTTTCATCACCGTGGAAGTGGCCGATACAGGCCCAGGCGTCCATCCAGAGGATCTTCCGCACCTGGGCGAAGAGCTGTTTCGGGGACGAATCACCCAGGAGGTCGAGGGCGGCGGTCTGGGATTGGCTCTGGTGCAGACTATTGTCCAACGTCATGCCGGAACGATGCGAATTCGCAGCCGCCTGGGGCAGGGCACGGTCGTTGCAGTACGGTTCCCGGCGGCCCGACAGGGACACGCCTGAGCGCCCGGCGAAAGCGTCTTATTGATGCTTCAGGCAAACTACAGGCAGGGCATGATCAAACGCGCACTCTGGGCACTGCTTATCAGCGTGCCGCTCGTGGGATGCAGGGGGACTGTGCAGGTCGGCATCGAGCGCACCCCCACGCCCGATCATTCGATGGCGGCGACTCTGGAAGCCTTGGTAGACGAAAACCACTACCTTGCGACACAAGTGGCCGCGCAGGTGGCTGCCATCCCTTCATCGCTCGACCTGGGGCAACTGGCCTACGTCCGGGGAGGCGACATTTGGATCATGACTTTGCTGGACGAGACATCGCGTCCACAGCGTTTGACCACCGATGGTCACAATCGTGAACCACGCTGGTCTGCCTCGGGCCGATGGCTGGCCTTTCGCAAGGAAAGAGCAACGTCCTCTGCCGAGTTTCCGGCTGCCACACCGGGTTTTGGCATTTCTGTGTTGCGGAGACAGGTCTGGCTGATACAGGCCGATGGCACGGGGGAACATTCCTTGAATCAGGGAGCGGCCGTCGAAGCTTTTACCTGGTCGCCCACGAATGATCGACTGGCCTATGCAACTGCCGGAGGAGGGTTAAGCACGATCAACGCAGACGGGACCGGCCTCGTCACGCTGATAGCGGAAAGCCCCTCTCCCCCAATGGGAGAAAGACAGGCGGGACATATCAGTTGGAGCCCCGATGGAAACTGGATTGTCTATGAATGGCGGATCCAACCGGCCAACCGGTTTCTCGCCTATCAAGGCCTGTGGAAGGTGCCCGCTGCTGGAGGGACGCCGGTCGAGCTGTATAACTCCGGTGTTCCGGATCAGAGTGAATCCATTCTGGTCGGGTGGTCGTCGTCCGGCACCGAAGTGCTGTTCCTGCAAAACCGATCTCCTGGTTCATCCCTAATTGACGGGGGACAACTCTATGCCGCACATGCAGACGCAGGCGGTTCCGCAGACACCTCGCCAAGTCAAATCGCCTATGAAACAATATTGACTTATTCCGACTTCGTCGCGCTGGCCCCGCCCGGCACGAGTGGGACAAATCGGCAACCGATCGCTTTCGTAGCCGGAGAGGGCAGAAACACCTGGAGCAACAAACGCATCATCTCGGTCGGTCGGCGCATCACGAGCGCTGATATGGCTGTCATTTCTCCGGCCTGGTCGCCCGATGGCAGTCGCCTGGCTTTTGTCGCCATGCCTGATCAAGGCGAGGTGGAATCCGTGGAATCAGCCGAATTGATGCAGCGCCGTATTTGGGTAGCGAATGCATCCGGCGATCTTCAGACCCGCCGCCTGACGGATGCCCGTGGTTATCGTGACGAGCATCCCCTGTGGTCAGCCGATGGTGACTATATCCTATTTGCCCGCATGGACGCCAGGGGAAGAACCTCGTTGTGGATTATCTCATCCAATGGAGGCTTTCCCCGCCAGGTCGTGGACGAGCTGACGCCGGCTCCAGACCCGCTCGATACCTACGGGCATGTGGATTGGGGGGACTACTTCGACTGGTGGCGCGGTTCAGGGGGACCTGCCCAAGAATAACTCCCGGCTTGAGACGAAAGACGAACGACCCATGCCCTTGTGAAAGTCCTGACGGACCTTCGCAAGGGTTTTGTTTTTAAGACATGTTTCGACTTTGTTACACCCTGTTTCGAGCCTGACATACCTCAGCCATACGGGCGCAACAGCGCCATATTATCTTAACAATAGTGTTCCGAAGTTCACAGCCTGTTCGCATTCCGTCGAACGAAAACGTTCGCACCACGGTTAGCCGATGAACCTCGAGCAGATCGCCAAACTCAGCGGGGTTTCCCGATCGACGGCGTCGCGCGTGATCAACAACGATCCGAACGTCAGCGATAACGCGCGTGAAAACGTGAAGCGGATCGTGCGCTTGATGAACTATGTGCCGAATGCTGCGGCGCGCGGTCTGGCCGCCGGACGCACTCAAGTGATCGGGCTGGTGATTCCGACCGGCGTGTCGGCGTTGTTCAGCGATCCTTACTGCTCCATCCTCATTCAAAGTGTCTCGTCGGCGTGCAACGCGCACAACTATTCGGTGATGCTGTGGATCGCCCAGCCGGAATATGAGCGCCGCCAGATCCACCAGATCGTACGCAGCGGCGCGATCGACGGCGCCATCATCGCGCCGACGTTAGCGAACGACACTCTGGTGCAAGCCCTGCTCGCGGGCAGTCTGCCCTTCATCGTGATCGGTCACTATCCGGCTAACGGGCGAGTGAACTACGTGGATGCCGACGATATCCTCGGAGCGCACGAAGCGGTGCGGCATCTGTTGCGCATGGGGCGCACGCGCATCGCCACAATTACCGGACCGCAGAACACGATCACCGGCATCGATCGATTGATGGGTTACATGCATGCGCTGCGCGAGTGCGGGTTGCCCGTCGAGTCCGATCTGATCGCCGCCGGCGGGTTTAGCGAAGGCGGCGGTTATATCGCCATGCAGCAGTTGCTGCCCCACCGCCCCGATGCGGTCTTCGCGGCCAATGACATCATGGCGATGGGCGCGTTGCGTGCGATCCGTGACACGGGGCTGCGCGTGCCCCAGGATATCGCCGTGGTCGCGTTTGACGACACTCCGCTCGCCGCACGCGCTGAACCTCCCCTCACCACAATTCACCGACCGACGCACCAAGTGGGCAACCTGGCGGTCGAGACCTTGATCGAAATGATCGAATATCCCAAGTCATCCCCCTATCGCATCATGTTACCGACAGAACTGATTATCCGTTCTTCATGCGGCGCAGCATTCAAAGAGAAACTAGCATGTTGAAAACCCCAATGAAGAGTGTTGCAGCATCGAGATAGCGGCCAGTTGCCAGGGAGTATTGGTCTTGGTGCCGACTTGAGCGAGGCGACAGACTTCATAGTGGCCTACGACAATCTGGTGGTTTGCGGATTGAACGCGCCTTTTGCGCCGATGGCGACTCCCGTGCCTGCTCCCTGATGTTTCAGGGGCGCTAAGCGCCCAAGTTACGGCCGGCGGGGGGATTGCTCAGCCACATAACCTGATACGGGGCGAGCCTCACTGCAAGCCGGCGACCTGGATGCGCGCTCAACACCTGCCCGGTCAATACATCGGTCGCGGCACGCAGCGGCAGGTTTAACTCGAACTCGCACGGCTGCGGCTGCGTGGAGACGTTGTGCAGGCACAACACGGCCGGCGAGTCGTCTCGCGCCCGACGCAGAACGGCGAAGACGGATGTGTTGCCCTCCAGCACGCGCTGATGCCCGATCGGATCGAACGCCGGATGCGCCGCGCGGGCGCGCAGCAATCGGGCGTAGCGCGAGAAAACACGCGAGCGCAACGAATCCGGATCGGACAACTCGCGTTCCAGTTGCGCCCGGTCGAGCTTTTGCCGGTTGATCGTGCGGTAACGCCCGGTCTGCGTCACGCCACCCGGCCAGCCGCGCGAACCGAGCAGGCTGTGCGCGTAGATGCCCGGCACGCCGACGAGCGCCAGCATGATCGCCTGCGCAGCCATGAAGCGATCGACTTGCATCTCGATCGGCTCGTGCGCATTCGGATCGTTCAGCGCGTCAAAGTAGTTGATGTTCAGTTCGTAGGGGCTGCGTGTGCCGTCGGCGTTGCTCTTCATCGACACCAGGCCGCCGTGCGCCTGTGCCCGATCGACCAGCATCTCGATCGCGCCGTCGGGCAAGATGTCACGCACCGGGTTGAGACCGATGCCGTCGTGCGAAGCCAGGAAATTGAGGAAGGTCGTCCGATCCGACGGCAGGCTGAGGCTCGCTGCCCAACGCGACAGTGCGCGGGCGTCGGCGGTGTGAATGCTATAAAGAACCAGCGGCGGCAACGCGAAATTGTACACCAGCTGCGCTTCGTTGAAGCCGTCGCCGAAATAGGCGATGTTGTCTGCGTGAGGCACGTTGGTCTCGGTGATGAGGGCCACGTGCGGCGCGACCCTATCCAGCACGGCGCGGAATAGTTGAATCACGTGGTGTGTCTGCGGCAGGTGGGTGCACGGCGTGCCGATTTCCTTCCACAGATAGGCGATGGCGTCTAGCCGGAGGAAGCGCGCGCCGCGCGATACGTAGAACAGCAGCAGGTCGATGATCTTCAGCAGTACGTCGGGGTTGGCATAGTTCAAGTCGATCTGATCGTCACTGAACGTCGTCCACACATGCTTCGGGCCGCCCGGCATGTCAAAGCGGGTGAGCAACGGCAGCGCGCGCGGTCGAACCACCCGCGAGAAATCGGTAGCCGGATCGACGGCGATGAACCAGTCGCGGTAGGCTGGATCGTCCTTTAGGTATCGCTGAAACCAGTCGGAACACGCGGAGGTGTGGTTGATCACAGCGTCGAACATCAAGTCGACGTGCGCACCGATGCGCTGCACATCGTCCCACGTCCCCAGCGCGGAATCGACGGCGTAATAATCAATCACCGAGAAACCATCGTCCGATGAGGATGGGTAGAACGGCAGGATATGGATCGTGCTGATCAGGCCATCGAGGTGGCGCTGCGTGAAGCCGGCCAGTGTGCGCAGCGGCGGCTCGTTCGGCGCGCGAACTTGATCGCCGTAGGTGATCAAGATCGCATCGCGCTGAGACACGCCGCCTACCGAGGTCGAGGGAGGAAAGTGATAGCCCGCGATGATACTGTAGAGCCGATCGTACAATGCGTCGGCGCGCGCCGCGCCATAAAGAGAGCTCAGATGTTGTCTTATGAAGCCCCCTAAATGCCGATGCTCAAGACCGTCATCCGAAGTGTGCCAATGACCTGACCCGTGCATTTGTTGCGGGCTTCGATCACCGCGCATTCACGCTATACCCGCCGTCTACCGGTATTTCCGCGCCGTTGATGTAGCGCGCTCGATCAGAGGCCAGAAAGACGACGGTGTCGCTGACTTCTTCCATGCTGGCCCAGCGCCCGGCCAGGATGCCGATCCGGCGCATGTACTCGTCCAGAAACTCGGCTTTGGTCTTGCCTTGTTGCTTGCCCATGTTTTCGGCCCAGGCCTCGCGCCATTCAGTGGCCACAATCCCCGGCACCACCGCGTTGACGGTAATCTGCTCGCCCGCGAGTTCGCGCGCCAGATACTTTGTCAGGTGGTTCATCGCCGAGTTGTTGAGGCCGTGCGTGATTGCATCGCCCAATACGCTAGTGCCCGCGACGCCGCTGATGTTGATGATGCGACCGCTTCCATCGCGGGCGATATGGGGCCGGAAGGCTTGAACGATGCGAAGCATCCCAATCGTCTTCGTGTCCACATCCTCCAGCCACTCTTTGTCCGACCAGGTTAGCTGGCTGCCCGGGCGACGCACCCGGCTGTGTACGTTGTTGACCAGGATATGCACCGTGCCAAACCGCTCCGCGGTGGCTGTCGCGGCGGCTTTCACCGCTTCCATATCCGTGATGTCCATCGGCACGGCCAACGTCTGCACATCATTCGCGCGTTTGATTTCGTCCACTGCCTGATCGAGCGCCTCCTTGCCGCGCGCCAACAGCACTAAGTTTACACCTTCAGCCGCCAAGCCTTTGGCAATGGCTTTGCCGATCCCTTTGCTTCCGCCGCTGATGACCGCCGTGCGTCCCTTGAGTCCAAGTTCCATAGTAGTCTCCTATGCAGAGCGCTATCGCTTGTTCAGAGTCTGGCCGAAAAGGCTACGGCATTAACCACCAAGACACCAAGGCACGAAGAAAAGCCTTGAAATCCTTAGTGTCTTGGTGCCTTGGTGGCAGGTGTTCAGACGGTCTCTCAGATTGAGGGCAGCTTGAAGCGCGACTTCTTGATGACGTAATCGCGAGACTCCGTCACGATCTTTTTCACGGCGTTCCAATCGACGTGTAAGAGCTCGCCGTGGCGCTTCATGGCCTTGCCCGCGATGAACACCGAGTCTACGTTGCTGGTGTCCATGCCCCACACCACCGCGCCGATCGGATCGTTGATCGGCAGCACGTTGATGCGGTCGGTGCGCAGCAGGATGATGTCGGCCTCTTTGCCCGGCGTCAGGCTGCCCACCTTATCTTCCAGACCATTGGCGCGCGCGCCTTCGATCGTGGCATAGGCCAACACGTCGCGGGTCGTGATGCGGTCCGGCGCGTGGTTCTTGCCGGCCAATATCTGTTCGAAAGCTAAGGCATGCTGGAGAGAGATGACCGAATGCATCTGGGTGAACATGTCAGCCGGTATGTTGGTTTCCACGTCAACGCTCAGGCTAGGGCGCAGGCCGCGATCGAGGAATTTCTGGATGGGCGGCATGCCGTGTCCCATCATCATTTCGACGGGCGACGCCAGCGACACCGTCCCACCGCTATCCACAATCATCTGGATTTCCGTATCATTGAGCGTGGTGCAGTGGATGTAAGTGGTGTCATCCCGAAGCAGCCCGGCCTCGCCCATCGCCTGCACCTTGCCCTCTTGACCATAGGTGCCCACGCCCACATGGACCGTGATGCGCGCGCCGACTTCGCGGGCCAGCTTCCAGTGCTCCCGCGCGACCTCAAAATCGGTAAACTCCGGCCCCGGAGCCGCCAGCGCCAGCGTCAGCAGCTGGTCCTTTGAGGAGAAGTACTCTCGGGCGGCCCGCATGAACCAGCTCGGTTGCCTGGGTTCCCAATCACCCCACCAGGGAAAACCATAAGCGAAGACGGCGCGCAGGCCCGAATCTTGCAGGGCTGTAACAACCGCGTCGGTATGCGCCGGTGAAGCCTGAATATGCGACCAGTCGAGCAGCGTGGTGATGCCCGCGTCAATCGCCCCCAGCGCGCTGATCAGATTGCCGGCGTAGGCATCCTCTGGCCGATAGACGGGGGCGAGCTTACCCAGGATGAACCGCAGATAGCTCGATCGACCCTCCAGCGGAACATCGGTGCCGATGTTACGCAAGATGCCTTCCCAGATGTGCCGGTGCGTATCGACGAAACCGGGCATGACGATCATGTTCGAGGCGTCGATGACCTCGGCATCGCCGTCCATCAGGTTAGGCCCTACCCCGGCAATCTTTGTCCCGTCGATCAGCACGTCCGCCTGGGTGAAGTTGCCCAGCTGCGAGTCGAGGGTGAGCACCGTCCCGCCCTTCAGCAAGGTTCTCTTTCCTGCCGGTGGAAATCCTACCGTGTCACTCGTGGTTACTTTTGGAAAAGTGTGTTGTTTGGCCGGTCGCGCACGTTTGATCAGGCGTTCGACCTTCTTCCAGTTTTGCTTGATCAACTCTCGAATGTCGTCCACCTGGTACAGCACCAGGCCGATGAGCAGCAGCACGCCGATACCGATGAGACCGACTTCACCACTCCAACCCAGGAAGGGCAGCACGTTCACGATCAGCGACAGGAACAGCGCGGACACGACGGCCCCAATAAAAGACCCTCGCCCACCGGCGAGGCTGGTTCCCCCCAGCACGGCGGCCGTAATGCTGGTGAGAGCGAAACTCGATCCGGCTCTAGGGTCTCCCACCCCCACCTGCGTGGCGAGGAAAAATGAAGCGATGGCCGCCATGAGGCCGGAAGTGACCAGCGCCCCGGCTCGAATGCGGGTGGTCGCCGCGCCGATTCGGCGTGCAGCCCGTTTGTCATAGCCTACGGCGCGTAAAGTCAATCCAGCCGCAGTCCGATACAGCCAGATGTCCCAAGCCACGGCGAGCGCAACGACCCCGATGAAAGCGACGGGCAAAAAACCGATGCTCGTGGTCAACAGCCTCAACACGCCGAAATCGATCACGCCCGCGGGAGTCGGGCGCAGCACCAGCGCCACGCCCTCCAGGATACTCAATGTCGCCAGCGTCGCAATAATAGAAGGCAGCCCGATCCCACGAACCAACGTCGCGTTGAAGAGACCGATCGCCAATCCGGTGAGGATGATGGCTATCGCACCGGCGACAACCACCAACGGTGGAGCGCCGGCGGTCACGATAAACGAAGCGATGATGACGCACACCGTCATGACCGCTCCGACCGAAATATCCAGGTAGCCCACCAGCAGCGCGTTCACCTGGGCCATCGCCGCCAATGCCAGCGGGAGTGTGGCCCGCAGCAGACTGTTGAGATTGAATTCTGATAAAAACGTAGGCGACTTCGTTGTCACATAATTGGCGATGACAACAATCAATATCCCCTGTAGAACGATTGGCGTCCACAGTCTGATCCGGAATACCTTCTTTAAAACCTTGCGGGCAGTGGCGTCCCGGATCGCGTTTCGTATCTTCCGGCGGAGGTCGATGTCAGTGACACTCATGAGGACGCCTCCTCCCGGTTCGAACGACTGACCCCACTCCGCTGCGCTGCGGGGGCAAGTGAGTCGTTAGGACGGTCGTAACGGGAAGGCGTCCTGGATCGCAGGCCAAAGCCCACACCTCCGACGATGGCCTCGATGATCCGCTGTTCGCTCAGATCAGCTTTCTGAATCTCATCGATGATTTGTCCACGCGACATCACCACCACCCGGTCGCAGAAACCGGATAACTCGATCGGATCGCTCGACTTAACCATCACGGCGGTGCCCTCGGCTGCCTTCGCGCGGAGCGCCTCATAGATATCGAAGCGCGCGCGCACATCGACGCCTTGAGTCGGCTCATAGGCGAGGATGACGTTGACAGAGCCTCGCAGGAAAGTGCGCGTCAGGGCTACCTTCTGCTGGTTGCCGCCGGAGAGAAATCGAACCGGCTGCTCCAAAGAAGGGGTGCGGATCTTGAGGTGCTCGACCAGCCGGGCTACGGCATGATGCTCCAGGCGGCGGTTGACCCAGCCGGCGCGGCTGAACCGCTTCAACACCTGGATCGTCGCGTTGCTCCGAACGCCGAGCACGTGGAACAGTGATTCGTGTCTCCGTTCGCCGGACAGCAGGAGGATTCCCGCGCGCACCACCTCGCCGGGCGAAATCAGATCCAATTGATCTCCGGCGCAGATCACCGAGCCGGCCTTCGGAGGGATTCTGCCCGAGAGACACTGGAAGAATTCCGGTTGACCATTGCCCTCGGCCCCGGCGATGCCGAGAATCTCCCCCCGACCCACCGCCAGGCTGATCGGCCCGAAGCTGGGGCCTTGCAACCCGGTTATCGTCAGGACGTTGGTTTTGTCGCCGGATGTGGCGACGTGCGGCGGGAAGGCCGCGCCAAAGGGACGACCGATCATGAGCGCCACGAGCTCCGGCTCGGACATGCCGGACGCTTGATAGGTGCCCTGGCTCTTCCCATCGCGTAGAACGGTCACCCGATCGGCGACGGTGAGCACTTCCGGTAAGCGATGGCTCACGTAGACGACGCCCACACCTCGCGCGGCGCAGGCGAGGATGGTTCGGTGCAGCAACTCAACCTCGTCCGGCCCCAGGGCAGTGGTCGGCTCGTCGAGCAGCAGCACTTTCGGGTCTGCGATCAAGGCTTTGGCGACTTCGAGGAGTTGCCGTTGAGCCAGAGTCAGGCTGAAGGCAGGCGCGTCCGGAAAAAGATCGAGCTCGAAACGGGGCAGCATCTGTCTCGCCCAGGTTTTCATTTTAGAGTAAGGGGGGCGTCGTTTGGGGGGCGTGGCCAGGTACAGATTTTCTTTGACCGATAGCGCCAGGACTTGCGAGTTCTCCTGATACGCCATTCCCAGCCCGAGGTGGCGGGCCTCTGCGGGCGAGTCCTTACGCAGTGCCCGGCCCCCGATCTGGACCGTGCCACGATCGGGGGCCACGAAACCGCTGGCAACTCCGAGGAGCGTCGACTTGCCGGAACCGTTCTCGCCGACGACGGCGTGCACCTCGCCCGCCCGGCAGTCAAGGCTGACTTCCGACAGGGCCTGCACCGTGCCAAACTGCTTGGAGATTCCCTGAAGCGAGAGAACGAT
>DATBWU010000094.1:0-2195 GCA_036514635.1 Anaerolineae bacterium
CTGGCCTCGGCAGGTGTCGGATGTCGCACAGCAAGGTTACCGGTTCTGGGCGATGGCATCGCTGGCGGTTGCCGGCTGGATGGTGTACGCGGCCCTACAACCGAACCAGACATCTATTGGCTTCTTCCCCGATCGCCGGCCGGTTGTCACAGCCGCGCCCACGGTTTCACCGGCAGTGAGCGGCCCGCGCCAGGCTCCCACGCTGGCGGCAGTGACTGAGGCTCCAGTCGCGACAGAGGCGCCTCTCGCGGGGACGGTCACTTTTTGGCATATCCGGACTGGAGTTGATGCCGTCAACTTAGACGCGATCGTTTCAGCGTTTGAGCGGAAGTATCCAAATGTGCGTGTTGAAGTCAACTCGATGCAATATGACGAGATGCGAAGCCAGCTTGAAGTGACGGCGGCGGCCGGGGAAGGCCCGACCGTCGTGCTCGGCTTCACCGATTGGGCGCCCGAGCTGTTCGACACAGGACTGATCGCCGATTTGACTTCGGAGCTGGACGGCGCAACACTCAATCGGATCATGCCCGAGGCCTTGGCCGTATTGCGATACAAAGGCGCGCTGATCGGCCTGCCGTACTCGATGAGCGGCGTAGTGCTATATCGCAACAAAGCGATCATCCCGCGTGCACCGGCGACATTCGAGGAACTGGCGGCGCTGGCGAAAGCCGCGACGAAGGGCGGCGTGGACGGCGCGCACCTGGAGTACGGCGTCTTCTTCGCGGCGGCGCACCTCAACGGCATCGGCGGCGCGTTGATGGATGATCAAGGCAACCCGACCTTCAACACGGAAGCCGGCGTCGCGTGGCTCGACTTGCTCAAATCGTTCAAGGAGATCGGCCCGGTTGAGTATTACACGGACGAGGACCTCAATCAGTTTGAGCAAGACCGCGCCGGTTTCATCATCGACGGCACGTGGAACCTCGCCAGGCTGGCAAATGCGATTGGCGCGCCGAATCTCTCGATTGACCCGTGGCCGAAACCGTTGTCCGGTTACGTAACCGTAGACAGTCTGTTCCTGAATGCGAATGCCCGGAGGGATGACCGGGAAGCGTCGATCGAGTTCATCAAGTTTCTCCTGTCGCCTGAGGCGCAGGCCCGCTTGACCGATTTGACGAACTCAACGTACCTTCCGGTGCTTGAGGACGTGACGGTTGACGATCCACTTGTGGCTCAAGCCCTGCTGTCTTTACACACGACCGGCACGATGTTCCCACACAACACCGCGATGAACGATTACTGGGGGCCGCTGGAAGAGGCTTTGCGAACCGGCGTCGATGAAAACGGCGACTCCGCCACTGCGCTGCAAGATGCGTACGAGCAAGTTGCCAGGGCGCGCGGCGTGAGCCTGGTCGCGGCTTCGCCCGCGCCGAAGCCCACGGCGGCTCCGACGCTATCGAGTTGGCGCATCGTCCTGTCCGACGCGTTCTCCACCGACAGTCATCGCTGGCTGGTAGGCGAATACAACGATGATTACGTGAAGGGAAGCCGGAGCATCAGCGCGGGGAAGTATCGCTGGGATTATCAAGCCAAACAGGGTGTCACCTGGTATGTCGAGGCGGATACGGAATCGATGTCTTCGCTGTATCTGACCGTGGATGCACAACAGGTCGGCGGCTCGGCAAGCAGCGAGTATGGCCTGGTGTTCCGCGCGAATACTGCCGGTTATTACCTGTTCTCTATACAAAGCGATTTGTTCTACGGGTTTTCTCGTTGGTCTCAGAACCAGTGGACGACGTTGATACCCGGCGCCACATCCACCGCCATCGAGCCGGGCAAGGTGAACCAATTAAGGGTCATCGCGGAAGGATCGCATTTCACGTTCTTCATCAACGGCCAGTATGTTGCCGAGGCGGACGACGACCAACTGCCTTCCGGCAACGTCGGCGTGGCAACGGGCATCTCGTATGACGGGCAGTCGGCTGTGTTCGAATTCGACAACTTTGAAGTGCGTGCGCCTTGAACCCTGAGAGCGTTCGGCAATTGCCTTGCACCTGTCGCCCGACGATGCCCACTCCGCTGCGCTACGGGGTGCTTCGCAAAATCGTCGGGCTAATCAAGAAAAGCCGGATCAATCCGGCTGAAGCGGCAAGCAGCCTGCTTCAGCAGGCTTCGCTTTTTTAGCCCGGTGATTCACGGGAGCACTGCACCGCATGTGTCACCGGGCGCTGCCCGCGAATTACCGAATGCTCTCA
>DATBWU010000095.1:0-40043 GCA_036514635.1 Anaerolineae bacterium
GGCGAAGGCGAGCCGGGGACGGTCGGGCTGCAGGCGCAGCGATAGACGCTCGACACAAGCGGCGCACAACGCCAGCGACAGCGCGCCGAGCGCGTACGTCCACAATCGGTAATCGATATTCAATTTGTAGCCGGCGGCGACGAGCAGCGTCCACAGCGGCGAGGTCGATCCGGCGGAGGGCTGGCCGGGGACGTAGGCGAGCTGGCCCGACTCGGCCAGGCTGCGCGCGTAGGTCTGGTGTATCCAGGCATCGTCGAGCGGAAAGCCGATCGTTCCGCCGAGCGCCGACAGGCCGACGTATACGGCGACGCTCGAACTGGCAAGCGCGGTGAAGAGCAGAAAGCGACGAGGTGGCATGAGTCTAAAAAGGTGACCGGCACTCCGAAGGCCCCCGAAGCGGAGCGAAGGGGGTGGAGTGCCGGTCACCTCGAGACTACCTGTTCTTCAACACGACCGGCAAGTAGGTCTTATTGCTCTGCACAGTGATGCTGACCGGTCCGTAGACGTTGTTTTGTTCGTCGGCTTCGAGGATACGGCCATGCGCCGCCGAGCCGGAATACGGTTGACCGTCGCCCCAAAACGGATCGGCCTGCACGTACAGCCACTTCACGCCACCCGCAAGCACAGCGTAGGTATAGGTGACGACCACGGTTTCGCCCGGAGCCAGGCCGACACCCGGCGCGGCTTTGATGATGCGATACAGGTCAAAGCGCGGACTGCCGCACGGGTTGTTCGTGTCCGGGCAAATACCCAGGTAGCGATCCGTCGGGCCTGTCGGCGGTGGGGCATTCGCCGGCTTGACGTACAAGTCGGCCCCGAACCAGCCGCCGGGATCGCTGAAACCGGGGATGGGCGCACCCTGAGTGGGATCGAGGCCCTGGTTCTTGAACGTGACGACGACGTTGAACAGCTGGCCTTCGCGCGGATTGGACGGCGAGACGTTCAGGCCGACGACGGCAATATCGGGGCCGCGAATCGTATCGATGTCGGTCGCCGTATTGTTCGCGGTGTTCTGCTCGAACGCCTCCGGCACGTCGAGCGGCGGCAGCGCGCCGATCCGCGCCGTGTTGGTGATGCCCAGATACTCTTCCGGGATGCCCGGGTCGATCGCCAGTGCGATCGTGACGAAGCCGCCGGCTCCGGCGGGCAGATCGCCGATCAGCCGCGTGTACACACCCGGCCCGACGAAGTTCCAATCCGGCGCATCGGCGACGAGATACGCATCGGGTGAGAAAGTGTCGGTCAGCACGACTTCGCGCGCCGTCAAGCCGAGCACGTTGCTCGTATTCGTATAACGAATGGTGTACACCACCGTCCCGCCGATCGTGCCGGTCACCGATCCATCGCTCTTGGACACCTGCACGTCGTAGATCGGCTGCGCGACGACGACCGGCGCGGTCGGCCCGGTCGGATCGAAAACGAACGTGCCGGTCGATCCGTTCAGCTGGTTGTAGTACGTGCCGTCGCTCGCACCCGACGCGACGTGTGCGCGGAAGATCATCGTCTTGGTCGAGTTGGGTGGGACGGTGATGCCCGCCCACACCAACTGCTGGCCGACGACTGCCGGATTCGGATCGGCGCTGATCATGCTCACGAAACTGACGTTGCTGGGCAGTGTGTCGGTGATGCGCGCGGCGTCCACGGCCTCGTCGAGGTCGGGATTGATCAGCGTGAGCGTGTAAGTCACGTCGCGCCCGGCGATGACGGCTGTTGGATCGACTTGTTTGCTCAGGTTGAGCGTCGGGCGGCCGGACACGATCACCGGCGCGGTTGGGCCGGTCGGCGCGATGGACAACTGGTCGGCCCGGGCCGCGACGTTGTTGTAGTACGTGCCCGATGCCTGCGTGAGCGGGATGGTCACTCGGAAGATCATGCGCCGCGTCGCACCGTTCGGCACGCTGCTGAGCGTGAACACCAGCGGATTCGTCGAGGCCGGCGCGACGACATCGCCGCCGACCATCTGCTTGAAGGTAAAGCCGGTCGGCAGCGTGTCGGTGATGCGAACGTTACTAATGGCGTTGCCGGAGATGTTCACCAGTGTGATCGTGTACACTACGTCCTCGCCCGCAATCGCCGAGGGTTTATCCACTTCTTTGTTCAGTCCCGCGCCGGGCACGACGGTGACAGGTGCGCCGTTGTAGCTAGTGGGCCGGGTGAGGACCCAGCTGGCAGGCAACGTCGCCGTCATGTAGCCGGCATTCGGCGACGTGAAGATGTAATTCGGATAGGTTCCGACCTGCGTCTGAGTGCGGACGTTGAAGCGCAGGTTGATCGTCTTATCCAGGCCGATCGTCAGGTTGGTCCAGACCGGCGCGTGCGGATTGCTGATGTCCGGCGCCGGATCGCCCGATTGCATCGACACGAACGTCCACGGCTGGCCGGAGTCTGCGCCGGGCAAGGTCTCCGTGAAGCGGCCGACCGTGACGGTGTATGGCCCCTTGTTCGACAGGCTGATGTTGTACAGGAACGTGCCGAACGGGCCGACGCTAGTGGGCGAGGCCGTCTTGTTCACTTCCACGATTCCGCGCCGCACCTTGACGGTCAGCGCCGGATTGAGCCGGGGGATGCACAAGCGCGCGCTGCCGGGCACGCTGAAGGCCTTTACGTTGTTCGGGTAATTATCAGAGACGGTGATCGCCGCCGTCGCCCTGAACGACAGCGCCGCAGTACCGTTGGCCGGGATCGACTGGCCCTGCCAGATCACGTAGGGCGGAATAGTTGAAACCGGCAGCGGAGTGCCGGGCACAATGTCCACGTAGGTGAACCCGGCCGGCAGCGTGTCGCTGACCGTGATATTATTGATCGTCGAGGAGGTGTTGTTGCTGAGCGTGATGGTGTACGTGATCACGTCGCCGGGCAGGCCGTTGGGCGGATTGGCAGACTTGTAGACTCTCGCCTGCGGATGAACCATGACCGAGGCAGCCGGTGCGGGGTTCACCCAGAAGCCGGTCAGGTCGGGATCGAGTGGGGCGATAATCTCCATGCCAAACGTGCCCGCCGCCTGTGGGTACGACTTGGGCAGGTTGTCGCACTCATAAGTTTCGGAAACGACCACGGGGAAGGTTGTTTGGTATGCGGATTGGCCGAGCAAATCGTTTGCGGGCAACACGTATGTGCCACCTGTCGAATCGAGATCGTCGGTGAAAATCGGGCTGTCGCCAAAGAAGAAGCCCAGCGGCAGGAAATCTGCAAAGTAATCCATCGTTGCATCGACCGAGCCAACATTCCATTCTTTCACGGTATAGTTGATCGCCCCGCCCAGAATCACGCTGGAACGATCCACCGTCTTGTCGTAGCGGAAGGGCACTTCCACTGTGACCGGTGCGAGGTCGGTACGCTTCACGATGTACGTGTCCGGGCTGTAGCCTTCGATTGTGTTTCTACAGGTGGCATTCAGCCTGCCGAACACGACCACCTGGAACGTGCCGACCGTGAGCTGCGAATAGGGGCCGACGGTGAACGGCCCCCACGCGGCGCGATTGGTGGTCGTCGAGTAAGGCGGTGTGCCGCTCAGCATCTCGTCCCACCGGAAGGCGCAATCGGCATTGGTGGGCAGCGTATCGGTCAGGTAGATGTCGCGGATGGTCGTCGGCCCGGTGTTACTGATACTGAGCGTATAGGTCGCCGGGTAACTGAATGTCTGCTGCGACGGCGTCACGGTCTTGATGACGGTGATCTGCGGCACCACCTTCACCTTCATTGGGTCGTCGTGGCTCCCATCGTTGGTGGCGATGACCACACCATTGGCACCGCCTTCCAGCTTATTCTGGTAAATCTTCTCGGGCTGATTGTCGTCGATCCGCATCTGCGGCGGCACGTAGGCGCGGAAGGCGAAGGTGTACACGCCCCAGCCCTGAATCTCCGGCAACTGCCAGGCGACGATCCGGCTGGTCTGCGACACCTCGACCGGCGGCCCGCCGCCCCACGACAGCAATCCACTGTATTGAAATGTCTGCGTGGGGATATTGTTGTAGGTCGGCAGCGTGTCGGTCACGACCATGTCGGAGACCGGGTCAGGGAACGGGTTGTAGACATACACGGTGTACGTGACGACGCGGTCGGGGAATGTCTTACTGATCGTCCCGGACTGCGGCGGCGGCGACTCGGTGAATGTGAATTTCTCGAAAGCGTCGTCTGTGTTAAAGCTGGCATTCTTGTCGCACAGCGCGAAGCGGACGAGTTCGCTTGACCACGCGCCGCAGTTGGTCGTGCCGTTGTTGATGGTCGAGTTGCCGACCACCGTCGGCGTGACGCGCGCCGTCAGCGTCACCCACGTCGTCCCGCTGACCGGCAGCGGATCGACCAGGTTCCAGTACACGGTACTGGTGGCCGGAAAGAAGGTGACCAGCCCCGGCGGGGAGGCCGTGTAGAACATCACACCGTTGGGCAATTTCTCGGTGATGACAATGCCCGTCGCAGGCGTTGTGTTCACATCGGGGAGATTGTCCAGGCGGAAGGTGAACGTCACCAGTCGCCCGGCTCTCACCTTCGGGGCGCTCCCGCTCGGCGTGATCGTCTTAGTCAGTCGCAGCACCGGCCCGACGATCGTCGTATCGACGCGATCCGTGTTCACCGGCACACTGGTATTGGGCGCAGTGACGACGACGCTGTTGCCTTCGATCTTGAAGATCGGAACATAGTTGGACGGATTATACGACGGCTGCCCGCCCGGCGAGATGACCATGTGCAGCGTGATCACGCCTCGCTCGCCGGGATTCATCGGCAGGAGGTTGAACTGCGCATACACGGGGAGCGTTTGCGTGGTGAACGTCGACGACGCCACGATAATGTCGCCGCCCCGAGCGTAGTCGCCGCTGTAAATCTGCGTATTCCAGAAGTCGGTGATGACCACGCCGTTAGCAAGGAAACTATCTGTATCATTGGTCACTTCGATGGTGTACGTGATCAGGCTCCCGGCGAAGGCGGTGTTCGGGCCGGACTTGTCGATCTGGAGGGTATTGGTGGCGTCTGTCTCGCCGCGCGCCACCCGCATCGGCGCGAAGACCTGCATCAGCAGCACAATCAAGGCGCTCGCGCCGGCAATCGCCGCTGCGAGCCGCGTCCAACGTAAGGGGGTGGTTGGGGACTGGGGGGACTGCATCGCTCGCCTCCGTGGGGCCTGATGAGGACATGCTGCAGATAATATCGAACCGGCATCAACACTTGCCCACTCTGCGCCGTTCGCGGAGCGCAAGTCGCCACGCCCTCGCGGTGAGACAGCAACGACTCAATAACGCCAACCAGTATAGGGAAATTGCGTCACGGGTGTCAATCGCCGATTGTCACTACTTATGAGGCCATACCGCAGATTCTACTGGCGTCATAACCTGCGGGAGGGTTTGCTGCTGATGAATCTCAAACAATAACGTGCCTGCGAGGGTTGCGCGAAGTTTGAGCCGCGCGTCCGACTGCGGGTCGGCATACAGCACGGCTAGCGGCACGGGCCGGTTCGAGTCGAGCACGAGCCACTGCGCGCCGAAGCGCTGCGCGGCCAACAGCAGCGTATCGACATCGCCGTTGGGGATCATAATCGACGGGTGGCCGGTGTGGTAGGTGAAGCCGGGCGGGTTGCCGGCCATGACGATCGAATCGGTGTCCCCCTGCCCGACCAGCCACGCGCCGACCTCGCGGTAGGCGGCGTCGGCCCGGCTCCAATCCGATCCGATCACGCGGCCCCACGCGATCGCCGCCGAGAAGATCGCGGCCAGCGCGACGAGGCTCACGCTGAACACGCGGTTCGCCGTCGCCGCAGTCCACGTCCGCCTCCGCCGCGCGACGACGCCGACGATCGTCTCCAGCCCGATCGGCGCGGCGGCGCACAGGAACGGCGTCAACGCCGCGCTCGAATGGAATAGCCCGCCGCGCTCGCCGACGAAGGTGAAGACGAGCGTCATCGCGAGGTAAAGCAGGACGAGATATCCGATCGCCGGGCGAAACAGCCGCTCACGCCGCAAGCGCCACAGCCCCACGGCCATCAGCGGCGCCAGGAATATCAATCCGTTCTCGGCGATCAGGTGCACCAGCCCCGACCACGCTGCGCCGAGTTTCGTCGCCACAATTCGATCGACGCCGCAACTCAACCAGTGACTCGCGTCAAGCGAGATGCCGAACGAGAACAACTCGTCATAGTTACACAGCCACAACGCGCGTGTGCCGGCGGGCGAGATCGGCGCGCCGACGACCGCCACGTTCCGCGCGAACCACGGCAGCGTGATGACGAGGTATCCTGCCAAAACGGCAAGTAGGGAATGAAGAATGAAGAATGAAGAATGAAGAAAGCCGGAGCGCTTTTCTACATTCTGCCTTCTCAATTCTACATTCTTCATTCTCAATTCTACATTCTTCATTCTCAATTCTGCATTCTGCATTCTCAATTCTGCATTCGATAACAGCACAGGAATCAGCAATAGCGCACCGTCCGCTCGCGTCAGATGCGCCAGGCCGGCACACACGCCGGCGGCGAACGATGCGCGCTTCGAGCGACCTGCGCCCGCCAGCAGCAACGCCAGCGACCCGAACACGGCGTACGGCGCGAAGCTCTCCGGCACACCCCAGAAGGGAACGTAAAAGCCGCTGAAGATCGCCAGCAGTGCAGCGATCCACGCCGCTCGCCGCTGCGAGGTCGCGCGCCGGGCGATCGTATACGCGATCAGGGGAACGAGCGAGGCGAGAAGGACAAAGGGAACTTGCGCAGCGTGATAACTCGATCCAAAGATCGTCATCGACGCAGCGGCGAGGATCGACGGCAGAGGCATCCAGTACAGGTGGCTGGGACGCGGCAGCGAAGTGGGATCGTCGAGGTAATTCCACACATACGGCTCGGTGAATCCCAAGCCTTCAACCAGCCGCTGCGCGCCGACGGTGTAGTAGTACGCATCCATGTAGCCGGGATGTGACTGGAACGCAGCCACGGCCACGCGCGCGAGCAGGGCCAATACGAAGATCGCCGCCAGGTCACGTCGATCCATGATGGCGGCAATTTAACCACAAAGACACGAAGAAACAAAGCAGATAGACCACACAGCAAAACGCGGATGAAGTCCACCCGCGTGCACCGACTCAATCGAGTTCACACGATCGCAACCATCAGCTGGAGCCTATCGATTCGCGTATATGCTCTATGAGCCAGGCGTTCACCAACGTCTCAACCGATACACCCTGGGTGCGTGCCCGCCGCGAAATCTCATCCATAACTTCCGGCAGAATCGCAATGCGAACAGCGCGCTTCTCGGGCGTCTCAAAACGGAACCATTGGCCGTCATCCTCCATCCAATCAGCCGTGTCGAGGTTGTCCCAGAAGGTCGCCTCTTCCTCGTAAGTCTTGAATTCTGGCAGTCTCAAGTCAGTCATCGCCGTAACCTCCGATAGCCTCGCTTCTCGCCCTCGCTCATATCGCGCGCCGTAACAGGTCGAAATTGCGTACCCTCAGAATGCTCTAGAACGACAAACAAATAACGGCCGGCAGTCGTCTGGCCGTAAAGACGATAACGATTGCGTCCCTCACGGTGGGCTAAATGCAGCGGATCCTCACAAACTTCCCAAACCTCCTCTGGCCTGACATTGTGTCGAGCGATATGCTCAACCCGATAATCGTCCCAAACCAGACCCTCGATTCGCATATCGCGCTTATCCCGTCACGATTATAGCATGGCCTTCAATAACCGCCTACTTCTCCAGCAGCGCCTGCTCGAAAAACGCGACGATGCGCGCTTCGAACTCGCGCGGCCGGGCCAGCCACGTCCCGGCGTGACCCGCCTCGGGGATCTCCCACAGCATCTTCGGCGCGCCGGCGGCGGCGAAATAGCGCCGCAGCGTGTCGCGCTCCAGACTCTGCCCCGCGCCGGAGATGAACAGGATCGGTCGAGGCGCGATGTCATCGACTACGTCGATCATCGCCGCGCTCAACACGCCGCTCGCCTCGAGTGACTTAAACGTCATCCAACGATACGGGACTATCGCCAGGTCTTGCACACTCCCTGGTGGGGGGAAATCGGCGAAACCGGCATGACCCAGCCCGTCGAGGACCAGGGCCTTGATGTCATCATCCTGCGCAGCCGCCTGCGTGATGACAATCGCGCCCAGCGAAAGACCAGCCGCGCCAATGCGACGGGGATCGACATCGTCCCGATTTCGCAGGTAAGCCAATGCGGCGAGCGCGTCGGTTCCGGCGTATGAGATTGCCTCGCCCTCGCTTTCGCCGTGAGCGCGAAGGTCGAAGAGCAGCACGCCCAACCCGCGCCGGGCCAGCGCAGCAGCCTGATCGAGTTGTCCGATGCCGATCCGGTTCCCACCCAATCCATGCGCGATCATCACGGCGGCCCCGCCGCGCGATGCGATGTACCAGCCGCGCAACGTCAGGCCGTCACTCGTCTCGAACGACACATCCTCATAAGCCAGACCGGCATCGGCCGGGGTGACGCAGCACACAGGCGCGCGCCGTGGATGGATCGTGTAACCCGCGTAAGCAATAGGCAGGACGATGTAGAAGAGGCAGAGCAACACCGCCGCAAGTTCAATCACACCTGCCCGGATCAGGTTGTACCAATAGCGCCGATCGCGTCGCCGCATACGGTTGCCAACCGCGAAGACCCCAAGACACGGAGATACACAAATTAGGACCTAACCCGGGCAAGTTCGGAACCCAACAGGAATAAAACCACAGAGGCACGGAGACACGGAGAAAACTGAAAGGCAAAACCTCTGTGTCCTCCGTCCCACAGGGAGGCTGCGCACTGTCTCCGTGGTTAAATCTTTGCACAAACAGCGAGTTCCCGCTGGTAAGGTTCTTGGTGGTTATCAGGTTGAGAGCGTTCGGCAATTGCCTCACGCCTATCGCCCGACGATGAATCGTCGGGCTAATCAAGAAAAGCCGGATCAATCCGGCTGAAGCGGCAAATTGCCTGCTTCAGCAGGCTTCGCTTTTTCAGCCCGGTGATGAATCACCGGGCATTGCCCACGAATTGCCGAATGCTCTCAGGTTAGTAAATGGGCAGGAACTGTTCGAGTTCCCACTGGCTGACGTGGACGCGGTACTCGTCCCATTCCTGGCGCTTGGCCTCCAGGTAACGCTCGAAGAGATGATCGCCCAGTGTTTGCCGCATCAGCTCATCACGCCTGAGCTCGTCCAGCGCCTCGCCCAGCGAGCCGGGCATGGAAGTCATCTGCTGGCGCGTCTCGGCGTCGAGGTGATAGAGGTCCTCTTCACTGGCCGGCGGGACAGGCCGATCGCGCTTAATGCCATCCAGGCCGGCCATCAGCATCGCGGCGAAGGCGAGATAAGGATTAGCCGAGGGATCGGGGCAGCGCAGCTCGATGCGGCTGGCCGCCTCCACGCGGCCCGGGCTGACCTTCGGCACGCGGATCAGCGCCGATCGGTTGACGCGCGCCCAGCTCAGGTACACCGGTGCTTCGTAGCCGGGCACGAGCCGCTTGTAACTGTTGACCAGCGGGGCGATGAGCGCCGACATCCCGCGCGCGTGCTCCAATTGCCCGGCGATGAACTTCTTGGCGAGGATGCTGAGGCCGTAGGGATCGGACGGGTCGGCGAAGACGTTCTTGCCGTTTTGCCACAGGCTTTGATGCGTGTGCATCCCGCTGCCGTTGATCCCGGCGATGGGCTTGGGCATGAAGGTGCAATGCAGGCCATTGCGTTGCGCGACCGCCTTCAACGTGATGCGCAGGGTGACGGCATTATCGGCCGTGCGCAGCGCGCGATCGTACTGGAAGTCGATTTCGTGTTGGCCGATAGCGACTTCGTGATGCAGAGCCTCGACCGTGATACCGAACGAATTCAGCGCGGTGACCATCTGGCGGCGAACGGAGTGCGCCAGGTCGGTGCTCACGTCGAAGTAACCGGCCTGATCGTGCGGGACTGGCGGAATCAGGCTGCCATCGGCGTGCGGCTTGAACAGGAAGAACTCCAGTTCAGGGCCGGTGTAGTAGTCGAAGCCCATTTCGGCGGCGGCGGCCAGCGCGCGCTTCAACACATTGCGCGGATCGCCTTCGAACGGCTCGCCGTTGGGCGTGTAGACGCTGCTGATCACGCGCGCGGTCGGCACATCGGTGTCCCAGGGGATGATGGCAAACGTGCTCAGGTCGGGGTGCAGCAGCATATCGCTCTCGGCGATGCGCGCGAACCCCTCGATCGACGAGCCATCGAACCACAGGCCATGCTTGAGCACACCCTCCCACTGATCGACGGGGATGCCGACCGTCTTGACGATGCCCATGATGTCGGTGAACTGCAGGTTGATGAACTTGATTCCGGCGGCGCGAATTTGCTCTTGCACCTGTTGAACGGCAGTCGGGTCGTGTTGCATGAAAGTCTCCTTGTGTATTCAGCCGGGCCGCTTCAAGACGGCCGGCTGGAGTCTGACAAGAAACTGTTTGGAAAACCGAGTTTGCACCGCAGAGACGCTGAGGTCGCAGAGAAGTCTTTAGAAAAACTCGGCGTTCTCTGCGCCTCGGCGGTGAATCTCAACCCTGTTCAAACAATCCCTAATAGGCCCTGGCGAAGATGGCGACCTCCGTCGCCGGCTTGCCAGTGTAAAAGCACTTGCCCTCGCCGCCGGGCTGATCCGTCGGGACGCAGCGGATGGTGGCTTTGGTCTCTTCCTTCACCTTGAGTTCGTCCTCGTCACTGCCGGCCCACCACGCGCGGACAAAGCCATCTTCGATCGCCGCCTTGAAGTCGCCGTAGTTGGTGACATCGCGGATGTTGGCGTCGCGGAAGGCCAGCGCGGCGCGATACATATCGGCCTGGATCGTATCGAGCATCTCACGGACGCGATCGAGTATCCCGGCCTGCGGCGCGGCCGACTTGCCCGTCTGGCTGCCGCGAAGCGCGTCGCGCCGCGCCAGGACGACCTGGCCCCTGATCCACATCCTTCGGCCCGACCTCGATGCGCAGCGGCACGCCGCGCATCTCCCAAGCGTTGAACTTGAAACCCGGCGAAAGGTCTTTTGGATGTTTTCCCACAGCGCGTATCCTCTCGGTCGAATAACCATACAGCCGCGTACCGGCGCATAATCGGCCAGTTCTGCGCGTTGAACGATTTCGTTGTACCACTTCGAGAAATCTTCACCGCGGGGAGTCAGTTTGTCGACCATGAGAGGCTCCTGATGAAAAGTGCAGGTGGAGTAAAACGTGATTACGTTTTACGTTTCACGCCTTAACAAAGGCACAACGTCCTCTACCGTCTCGGCGTATGCAATCAAGTCATGGTAGTGCAAGGCCACGTAACCGCTGCTTGAGAGATTCTTCAGCAGGTCGCGCCACAGCGTGCCGACGACGACGAACGGCTGGCGCGGCACTTCGCCCACCTGCATCAGGCTCCACGTCAGCGCAACTTCGCTCAGCGTGCCGATGCCACCCGGCAGGGCCACCCACACATCGGCGAAGGCGACCAGATGATGCAGCCGCTGGAACAACGAAGGGAACTTGATTTCCTCGTCCACGTAGGGATTGGTTCCCATGCGAATGCCATCAAACACCGAGGTCGTCACGCCGATGACGTGGCCGCCGCCTTCCTTCGCGCCGCGACTGGTCGCTTCCATCGTGCCAAAATATCCGCCCGTGGCGACGACGTAACCGGCGTGCGCCAGCAGGCAACCTAACCGGCGTGCCTGTGCGTAGCTCGACTCGCCCTCCCTGGGCGAATTGCTGCCGAACACACTGGCGATCAGACCTTTGGGATGGGGCATCTTTCTTCGCGCCTCGTAGACTGTCTTGAAGTTGCTCCGGGAGTCGCCGCTCCGGGCTGAAAGCGTGGAAATCGGCTGAAGCCGATTAGCCGGTAGCCCGGTTGACCGGGCTTCCACGCTTTCAGCCGGACGGTTCACCGTTCGGCGTTCCCGGTCAGGGCGCAGCGCATGACTTTGGGAAAGCCCTGGCGCAAAACTGACCGTGCTTGCCAGGTACGAAAGTGCCGGCCACCTTATTCACTGGTTTTCAAAACAGCCTGTTACGACGGAACGGAGTCATCCTCGGCCCCGGGTTGTTCTTCCTGAGTCTGCGAAGCGATGCGAGCCTCTTGCCGCAGCCGGATTTTCTTCGGGTGGTTGGCAAAGTCCTCGACCGCATCTTCGGCATCGGCCTCTTCATGTTGTGCACTCTGCAAGTAATACAAGTGATCAACTATCCACAGGTACAGGTCTGCCTCGGTGCGATCCGGGAAATCACGCAGGACATCATAGTCGCGGATCGCCTGGACGATCGGCACATATACCGTATCGTACCAGTGCGCCACGGCTTCCTCTTCGCTGACGTCGCGCTGCAAGTCAAGCCCCATGAAGTAACGGTGCGTCGCAATGTGCTCGAGGAGCTGCCGGTAACCGCCGGCGATCGTCAGGCGCACTCGCTGATCGGGCCGGATTTCGTCGAGCCGCGTGCGTTCCAGAAACTCGCGGTACTCGTGCAGCACTTTCAGATCTTCAGCCTGCAGGTCGGCGCCGACGGGTACGCGCGAGTACGCTTCCTGCACCTCGGCGTCGACGAACTCGACGCCTTGCTCGCGCGCGACCGATACGCGATGATGACCATCCAGCACGAAGTAAGCGTCGCCCACTTTGTACAACTTCACCGGCGGCAGATCGACATCCTTGTAGAAAGCGTGGGCGATACTCTTCCACCGATCGGCGGTGATGTTCTGCTTGGGCAGGAACTCGCGGTCGAAATCGCGGTAGCGATCGACGCTGCCGATGATCTTCGACACCGGGACGGGCCGCGTGCCGCGATAGATCGGTCCGCCCAGATTGAGCGATCGCTTGACCTCTTCAAACGACAACAGGCGGTTTTTGCGGCCCGACAGGCGCGCCAGGATATCGCGAAACAAAGCACGCCGGCGGGCGCGATGATAATCCGCATCGGCGCGGAACATCTCATCCGGCATCGTCATGCCCCCACTCGATCACGCGGTATGGAAACACGTTCAAGACCATCGTCGATGCCACCCGCACACCCGGCTTCCGCCCACGATAGACGTGCTGATGACCGTGCAGCAGATAGCGCGGCTTGAGATAGCGAATCAAGGCATTCAGCGCGCGGAATCCGATGTGCGCCGGATCCGGGCCATCGCCCACGCCGAACGGCGGCGAGTGCGCCACCAGGATGTCGAGCCATCGGCCATAGCGCATGCGCGTCGGGATCAGATGCACAGCCAATCGTAATGCGCGTAAGTTCATTTGCGACTGCGTGAATTGATAGGGACTCTCGTAGTTGTAGCGGATCGATCCATCCAGCCCGGCGATGATCAGCCCCTTCGCCATCACGACTCGACCGCCGATCGGATCGCAGCCGGCGGCAGTGATGCGGCGCATGCCGTCAGCCGTCAACTCAATCGACTTATCGTGATTGCCGTTCACGTAGTACAACGGGCGATCGAGCGCCGACACCAGGAATTCCAGATAGAAGTAAGGCAGATCGCCACAACCTAAGATCAGATCCACGTCGCCGAAGCGATCTTTGACATTGGCCGTGTACAGGCTGTCTACCACTTGATCGCTCACGGCGAGGATTTTCATCCGATCACTCCCGCGATCGGTTCCCAACGTGGCTTAGAGCCTATCCGAAAACCATCCCGAGGGCGAGGCAGGCTGACCCCACTCCGCTTGCCCAGGTTCGCCGCCGTGCGGCGGTGAACCTTATCCGGCGTGTGCCACGGCGCGCGCTCATTCCCAGCTACGACCATAGTTCACCTTCAGCTTGTCGAGCGCCGCTCGCTCCAGATCGATGCCGCTGATCGCGGCGAGCTCGAGCAAATACAGGAACACATCGGCCAGTTCGCTGCTCAACTCTTGGGTGTCGACATCGGCCTCACCCCACTGAAAATGCTCCAGCACTTCGGCCGCCTCAATCGCCAGCGAGACGGCGATGTTGCGCGACGTTTGGGGGCGCGGCGAATTCGCTTCGAGCCAGCCTTTGCTGGAGACGAAGCGGGTCATTTCCTCCGAGAGCTGTTTGATGTCCACCGTTCGCATCCCAACAAAAAACCGGCCCCTCGTGTGGGTCTGGAGAGGGCCGGCTCGATCAAAGACTATCCCTGCAAGCGCCAGCAAGCCTATCCAGACCGATCGCCTGGCGAGTTTGGGCACGGGTGCGCGGGCGCCAACAAATGCAGGTGCATAGATTGTCTCAGCGGTCGAATCTGAGGCGGATTATAAGTGTGATCGAAAAGTGTGTCAATCGGTCAAGTCTGTGCCAGAAAGCAAAAGCCCCGTCTGGGGGGAAGACGGGGCTTTTAATGACCAGTGAGGCCCACGGGGGAGGAAGGTCTCACTAGTACCGCCCAAGATGCTCAAATAGGTTAGGTAGCGAGGCGGCATCGCCATCCGGCTAGACGCGAGTTTGGACTCTGGGGAGCCGGATTTGCTCTGATTATCCCCGACCACAGTAATATGCCCATAACAACCGGCAAACTGTGCATAACAAACGCATAACAACAGTGCCCAAAAGAAAACCGGGTTTCTATGTAGAAACCCGGTTCCTGGTTCTTAGGGCCTATCCTTCGGAGCGTGGACTTTATACTGCGCGCGATCACAAGTTGCGCCTTTTGCTGCTCAAAGCCCGCGTCCACGCGGGCGTCTATCCGGATCGACCGCGAGGACGCGGTCGATGAGCAAAACCGCAGATTGTTCCCGCGTCGAGTATAGTCCGCTTCAGACGAGGCAGGCTGACCCCACCGCTTGCCCATGTCTGCCGCTGTGCGGCAGTGGGCCGCTAGGCGCGCTACGTGGGCAAGTGAAACCTGCAAGTTTTCGGATGGTTCTTAAGCCGCGTAGGCCGGTTCCGGCACCAGCCCGACTTCGGCGCGGATCAAGTCGACCTTGTCTGTGGCTTCCCACGGCGCGTCAATGTCGGTCCGGCCAAAGTGGCCGTAGGCTGCTGTCGCCCGGTAAATTGGCCGGCGCAGATTGAGGTTCTGGATGATCGCGCCGGGCCGGAAGTCAAAGTGCTTGTTGAGCACACTCACGATCTTCTCTTCCGGGACTTTGGCTGTGCCGAACGTCTCAACCATGATCGACAGCGGGCGAGCCATGCCGATGGCGTATGACACCTGAATCTCCAGTCGCTCGGCCAGTCCTGCGGCGACCAGGTTCTTGGCTGCATAGCGCGCGTAATATGCCGCCGAGCGATCGACCTTCGTCGGGTCTTTGCCGGAGAACGCGCCGCCGCCATGTCGCGCCATGCCGCCGTAGGTATCGACGATGATCTTGCGGCCGGTCAGGCCGGCGTCGCCCATCGGGCCACCGATGACGAAGCGACCCGTGGGATTGACGTAGTACTTCGTCTTGCCGTCGAGCAGGTGCTCCGGGACGACCTTGCGAATCACCTCTTCGATCACCCCTTCACGAATCTGCGCGTGCGACACATTCGCATCATGCTGGGTGGAGATCAACACGGTGTCTACGCGCTTGGGCTTGCCGTAGGCGTACTCGATCGTGACTTGCGATTTGCCATCGGGCCGCAGCCAGGTGAGCGCGCCATCGTTACGCAGATGGCTCAACTGCCGGCACAGGCGATGCGCCAATGCGATCGGCAGGGGCATCCGTTCCGATGTCTCGTCGCAGGCGAAGCCGATCATCATGCCCTGATCGCCTGCGCCCACCGCTTCGATTTGTTCGTCGGTCATTTCGCCGCTTTTGGCTTCGGCGGCTTTATCGACGCCCAGCGCAATATCCGGTGACTGGCCCTTGAGCGAAACGATCACGCCACAGGTGCGCGCGTCGAAGCCGGACGCGCCATCGGTGTAGCCGATGTCCGACACGGTCTTGCGCACGACATCCTGAACCTCGACGTGGGCGCGCGTGGTGACTTCACCGATTACCAAGATCAGGCCGGTCGTGGCCGAGGTCTCACATGCCACGCGCGATCGCGGGTCCTGCTCCAGCATGGCGTCCAAAACGGCGTCCGAGATCTGGTCGCACATCTTGTCGGGATGGCCTTCCGTCACCGACTCGGAGGTGAAGTACAGCTGAGGGGACTTCATAAATGTACTGCTCATCTGGTATCTCCCAAAGTAGATTTCTCGGACCTGCGGCTCAATAAAACTGCCCCTTCGCAGAAGCAGAAGAGGCAGAGGATCACATACGCTTGATCTCTCATCTTCCAGAACTCTCTTCTGCCGGACTTGGCACCATAGTCGTGTAGTCGTGTAGTCGTGTAGTCGATTAGCCGTGCAGTCATGCAGTGCGCTGACCACACGACTCCCGGACTACGCAACTACCAGACTCACGTCTGGTTGCCGAGGCTTCACAGGGCCGGTCCCTCCGCCTCTCTGGATAAGAGCATCGCAAGTCTTCGATTGTTGCCGGCGAGTTTACCATGCCGATAGGCATTTGTCAACGACCAATTGCCCTTGACCCAGGGCTTTTACAAAGTCGTCCGGCCTGTCATGCTGAGGCGCGCAGCGCCGAAGCATCTCGCGCTTTGCCCTGAGATTCTTCGCGCCTCTGGCGCTCAGAATGACAGATCGGGCCGCGCCCGGGGAGAATGTAAAAGCCCTGGCCCTTGACGCGCTCCGGCGAGCCTTGACTGGTGAGCCATGCCATTGTCCGATTTTGGTTGCCAAGCCTATGAGAGGATGTTATAATGCAGGCCGTCCGGGCGCGTAGCTCAGCTGGTCAGAGCACACGGTTCACATCCGTGGGGTCACAGGTTCAAGTCCTGTCGCGCCCACCACAGCGGCCGCGGATGCGCCCGGTACACGGCGCGCTGCGGCCTTTTTGTTGATGACGAGTCTTTTCCCCTGAGGCTATGCGCACGACCAAACCTCTCTACCAGATCGATGGGCTGCTGACGACGTTGCGTTGGCTGCTGCTGATTGGCGCCGGAGTCGTCATCGTCCTTCAGGCTGAAGCGAGCGGCTCGGGACTGCCCATCCCCCTACTGTCTATCGTCATCCTGGCCGGCGTCGGCAACTTACTACTGGTGATCTCGCTGGCTGTCGATATGTCGCCACGCCCGGTCCCGTTCATCGCCTTGTTGGGCGATACGATCCTCGCGATCGGTCTGATCGCCAGTGGCAACGGCGTGAGCAATCCCCTGATCTTCTACACCCTATTCCCCATCCTGACCTCGGCGCTGCGCTTCGACTGGCGCACGAACGTCGTCACGGCCGGCGCGATCATGGGTGCGTACATCGCCTTCAACGTGCTGGGCAAGTCGCTCACCAGCATAGAGCAGAGTCAGGCCGTGGGCACGCTGCTCTTGCTGGGACTGGCCGCGCTGGTATCTGGAACGATTGGGGGACGGGTGAAAACCCTGGTGCTTCAGGCGATGCGCACCGAGGCCGAAGGTGAGCTGCGCCAATTGCGCGCGCGCCGCGAGCAGGCCCGGGCGATCTTCGAGATGGCTTCGACGCTCAGCGCCACGCTGTCTTACGAGCGCATCCTGGATGCCGTGCTGGACGTCGGCGCGATGGGCCTGCGCGAATTCGGCTCGGTGGCGCAGCGGCTGGTGAGCATGATCTTGCTGTTCACCCAGGACGGGTTAGTGGTCAGCGCCTCGCGGCGGCTGACGGCGCGCGATGAAGTCGCTCGCATCACCGGAACGCGCGGCGTGATCGCGCAGGCGCTCAAAAGTGCCGAACCGGTGATCTGTGACGATCCCAAGGCCGATCCCGATCTGGCGTCGTTCGTCGCGATGCACCGCTGCGTCACGGCGGTGATCGTGCCCCTGCGCGTCGGCTTCGAGTCATACGGCGTGGCCGTATTCGGCAGCCCTGAACCGAACGTCTTCACGCCCGATCATCTGGAGCTGCTCACAGCGGTCGCCTCGCAGGCCATCATCGCGCTGCAGAATGCCCAGTTGTATCAGAAATTGCAGGAAGAGAAGAACCGTATCGTAGACATCGAAGAAGACGCGCGCAAGAAACTGGCGCGCGACCTGCACGATGGGCCGACGCAGAGCGTGGCCGCCATCGCCATGCGCTTGAACTTCGTCCGCACGCTGCTCAAGCGCAACCCCACGCGCGTCGACGAGGAAATTGAGAAGATCGAAGACCTGGCGCGCAAGACGACCAAAGAGATCCGCCACATGCTGTTCACGCTGCGTCCGCTGGTGCTGGAGACGCAGGGCCTGGTTCCGGCGCTCGAGCAGTACGTCCAGAAACTGCACGAAACCGACGACTCGATCGAGATATTCCTCGAAGCCAACAAGATGTCCGACCGGGTCGGCAAGGACACCCAGGGCGTGATCTTCTACATCATCGAAGAGGCGGTCGGCAACGCGCGCAAGCACTCGCAGGCGAAGCACATCTGGGTGCGGCTGTACGAGAACTCGAACGAGTTCGTCGCGGAAGTCCGCGACGACGGCATGGGTTTCGACGTGCAGATGGTGCAAGCCGCATACGATCGGCGCGGCAGCCTGGGCATGGTCAACATGAACGAGCGCGCCACATTGGTGAAGGGCGCGCTGTCGGTCGCCTCCGCGCCGGGCCAGGGCACGCGCATCACGCTGACGATGCCGCTCAATTAGAGACTGTTTTGAAAATGCCCACCAACCGCGTCCTCGCGGTTGGAAACGCCCGCGAGGACGCGGGCTTCGAGCAATTTCAAAATACTTTCTTAGGGAGGTCGATCTGGACGCGCTGGCAGGGTGGATGCTGGTCTCGGTGGCGCTGTTCGTGATCGCGGCGCGGCTATCCACTTTACGCTTCGGCGCGATGGCACGCGCGTCTTCGGTGGGGCGACTCGCGCTCGAAGGCGCGCGTTTTCTGTTCTACATCGGCCTTCCCTACGCGGCACTGCTGACCGGCGTGTTCGCCCCGCGCGACGTGGGCCTGCAAGGATCGCCCGCGCCCGATCTCCTTCTGGGTTGGACGCCGGAAGCCTGGACGCGCGCACTCGGTCACGCGGCGGTCCTGGGTGCGTTCACGTTGATCGCGCTCGCCATGCTGATCGGCCAGGTGCGCCGCGCCGACGGCTATCCCCCTACCATACTCGGCATCGATCGTCAGCCACTCGCGATCGCGATTCGCGAAGCGGTGTACGCGGAAACACACTGGTCGTTCTACCGCGCACTGCCGATGGTGTTGTGGGGCGACGCGCGCTGGGCCGCACTGGTGGGACTTGCGCCGGTCGCGCTCGAAGCGCTCCTGGCCGGGCACGCACACGCCGGCGCGGATCGCATTCGATTGTCAGAGGTGTTGTTGGCGTCGTTGAGCGCAGCGTATTTCGCGCTCACGGGCGGAAACATCTGGGCGGCGATTGTGCTTCAGATCGTCGTGCGCGCATCGCTCACCGGGTTCGCCTTCGCCGGCCAGCGTATGGGCGATGCCGAAGACATCATCGTGTGAATCAAGTGACCGGCACGTTTGATGTGCCGGTCACTTTTTTCTGAGGTCCCTTAGAGAGCGTCTTCAAAGTCCACTCAGCTGTCATTCTGAGCGAGCGAAGAATCTCGTTTTTCGGCACAAACGGAGAGATTCTTCGGCGCTTCGCGCCTCAGAATGACATTGCAACAGGGTTTGAAGACAGTCTCTTAGCGGATCACAAACGAGAGCGCGACGAGGATCGCAACGATACTGATCGCCAGAATCGCAATGCGGCGCAGATCGGTGCGAACACGCGCATATTCGGCGCTGAAGTCGTGTGCCGGCTGCGCCAGCTTCGGAGTCGAGGGAGCGGGCATCGGCGCGCTGGGGCGCGATGTTACCATCGACACATTCGCCACGGCCTGCTGCACTGCGCGCTGCTGCGCGAGCGCCTTGCGTTGTCGGGTTGTCTTCTTAGCCATACACTATCCTTTTAGAGCCGAAGGACGAAGACCGAATGTTTGTCGTGGGTCTTCGTCTTTCGTCGATTTCACGATTGGAGTGACGCGAGCACGACGATGCGCTGGTTGTCCACCCGGTAAGGATAACACGAGATCAGCGTCGCCGTCGGTTCACTGGTGGGAGCCATCACTTCCACGGCGGTCGGCTCGACGATGCGCGTCTCGGTGACGACGTAGCGATAGGACTGGTCAACCGAGTAGACGATGATTTCATCGCCGGGCTTCAGCCGATCCAGGTCACGGAAGATTTCGCCGTATACGTCGTTGTGCGCGGCCAACACCAGGTTGCCCCGCTCGCCAGGGTTGGCCGTGCCCAGATAATGGCCGACGCCTTTCTTCAACGATTCCCAATCCGTGCCTTGCACGACGGCGCGGTCCACGCCGAGCGCCGGGATCACGATCCGTACCGGCTGGGCGGGGCCGGGCGTCGGGATCGGCAGGGGCGTGACGGACTGAACGTATCCGCGCAAATGGGCCGGTATCTCGTCGAGATTAGGCTCCGTCTGCCCGGATGCATCCGGCGGCTTGTGGCCGCTGGGCAACACCACCGCGCCGAGCAGCGGTGTCGGCTCCGGCGTGGGTCGTTGCGCCTCGCCGGCAGCCGCAACGTCGCGATTGAGTTCCTGCCGCGTCTGCTCGACGCCAACGATCACCAGCACCAGCCCGGCCAGCGCGCCCACTTCGACCAGCAGCAGAAACCGATCACGCAACGCGCGCCAGTTGATCGCCAGGCGGCGACGGGGCGCTGGCGTCGAATCGAGATCGACCGTGCGGTAGCGCGACCCGGCTGCCTCGCCGGTCACGGCGGCGCTCGGCGCGGGTCGGGGCGTCGCCGGCTCGACCGCATCCAGATCGACCACGCGGCCTTCGCCCTTCAGGCGGCGCAGCGTCGCCCCGCGCGCCTGGCGTTTTCTAATGGCGAGGATTTGCTCCAGTTCCTCGATGCTCAGATCGTCAACACTGCGTCGATCAGACATGGGCGATTGTGGATTTCAGATTGTGGATTGCGGATTTCCGGCTCTGCTTGACACTTCGCCGCTCCGGCAAAACCGGCCGCAGAGCCTGCTCACTCCCCGTTCCCACTCCAACTCCTCACTCTAACTCTCAACTCTAACTCCCCACTCTCACTCCGACCCCAAACACTTCTCTCTCAAAGAACCATCGGAACGGAGGCACGTTGAACGCGATGTGACGCAAAACGCGAAACGAGGCACTCTCCTGTCGATTCTGCGGCGGGCTATCGAGCCAGACCTTGATGCGACGGAAACCGGCCCGCTTCAGATAACGCCGCAGGCTCAGCATATCTTGCTCGTTGACGTGCACATCCACGTTCGCGGCCACGTTCAGCGCACGCGGATTCGACGGATACTGCGCGCCTTTTCCCTGAAGGGTGCGCACCAGCCGCACGGCCGGGTAGGCATAGGTATCGTACCAGCGATTCGGCGCGGTGTGAATGACAACCATGCCTCCCGGCTTGAGCACACGCCGGGCTTCCCTCAGGGCCGCGTCAAGCTCCCACGGAAAGAGATGCTCGACCACATCGAAGATCAGGGCGCGGTCGAATGCCGCATCGGGGTACGGTAGAAATTTGGCATCGGATCGATATACGCCGATGGCCGCCTGCCCGGTCGTCGTCGCTTCGATATGCGCCATGTCGCGGCTCATCCGCACCGCGACCTCGGCGTAGTCGATGCCATAAGCCCGCGCCCCCAGCCGGGCGCAGTGGCGCAGGATCTCGCCTCGCCCACAGCCCACGTCCAGCACACGCATGCCCGGCTCGACCGAGGCGACGGCAAACGCGGCGCTCAAGCGGCGTGACAGCAGCTCGCCGTGGCTTTCGACAAACTCCTCATAGCCCTCGCACGCCGTGAGGAAGTAATCTTCCGTATACAGCGTCGAGGGCAGCGGGGTCCGAGTCTCTTCGCGCGACATGATCCGTGGTGAGTGAAGCGGCAATTCCTAATTCTGCATTCTGCATTCTACATTCTGCATTCTACATTCTGCATTCTACATTCTGCATTCTACATTCTGCATTCTGCATTCTACATTCTGCATTCTACATTCTGCATTCTACATTCTGCATTCTACATTCTGCATTCTACATTCGTCATTATACCTCAAGCAGCGCGGCGACGGATCAGCGCGCTGAGATGCGTCACTTCATCGACGTGCAGCAGCGCCATTACGCCGAGATACAATCCCACGCCGGCCAACGCCGCGCCGCCGACCGTCGCCACTTCGTGTATCAGCGACGAGCCGCCCAGCCAACCCTCCAACCAACTCACAACGACCCACGTTCCGATGCCCATCACCGCCGAGCCGATCAACGCGCGGAGCGTCAGGGCGCGCAGGCCAAAGCCGCGCAGGCCGCCGACCCGCCGCTCCAGCAGCCACAGCATGATCAGTGCGTGGCTGATCCATTGCACGGAATTGGCAAATGCGAGATCGGCCACTTCGAGCGGGCGGTTGAAAACGAGGCCCGGCGCGAGCGCGGCGGCGAGATAAACGACGACGTTGGAGACCAGGCCGACGAGCGCCGGCGTCAGCGTGTCCTTGCGCGCGTAGAAGGCGAACACCAACGGTAGATCGACCGCCGCGAACGCCAGGCCCGGCAGGTAGAAGTGCAGGACGCGCGTCACCGAATCGGTGTCGGAGGGTGCGAACTGGCCGTGCTCGAACAACAACGCGATGATCGGGCGCGCCATCACCAGCAGCCCCACCGCCGCCGGGACGATCAGCACGAGCACCAACTTCATGCCGCGCGCCAGCGTCGTCTTGAAAGCGGCATGGCCGTTGCCGTTGGGCAGCCCGGCCTGCCGCGATAACGTCGGCAGGATCGCAATCGATACCGCCGTTGCCACCAGGCCGAGCGGGAACTGGATCAACGTCGTGGCGTAGTGCATCCAGGCAATGCCCTCCTCGTTCGCGCGGGAAGCCAGGTTGTACGACAGGACAATTGTCAGTTGATTGATCGCCAGTCCGAGAATCACCGGCAAATACAGCCTGGCGATCTGCCGCAGGCCGGGATGCCGCACATCCCAGGCTGGCCGCAGGCGCGCATCGCGCAGGCCGGGTAGTTGGAGCAGAACCTGTAACACCGCGCCAATCAGTAAGCCGATCGCCATGCTCAGGATGCCGTAGCGCGATCCGAGCAGCAATGCAGACACGACAATCGCCGCGTTGAACACAGCAGCCGCGAAAGCCGGCAACGTGAATCGCTTGAGCGCCTGCTGCAAGCCGCCGATGATCCCGGATAGGCTGATGAACACGGTCGCGATCACGGTGATACGCAGCAGGCTCGCCGTCGTCGCCAGCAGGTCGGCCTGGAAGCCGCCGCTGATCAACCACGCCGCCAGCGGCGCGGCCAGCTCGACAATCAACGCCAGCGCGGCCAGCGTAACCACCGCCAGCGTGATTACCAGCGAGGCCAACCGCCACAGCTCGCGCCGATCGCGCTGCGCGTACTCGCTGAACACCGGCACCAGCGCCGACGACACCATCCCGCCGACCAGCAAGTCGTACAGCAGCGTGGGGACGACGGCGGCCGCTTCGTACGCGCTGACCAGGCCCGTTGCGCCGAACAGGTTGGCCTTGACGGTATCGCGCGCCAGTCCTAGCACGCGGCTGGCGACGTTGCCCAGCGCGATGATCGACGCCGCCCGCGCGATGTGCAGCGTCTCGCCGAGGGCTTCGGAGGCGATTGGGGCTTCACTGGGTTCGAGGAGTTCGCTCATGTTGTGTCGAGACCTCACCCTCACCCCCTGAGCCGGGGAGAGGGTGAGGCAAAACCAAAGGCGGCTGTCCGCCGCCCCGCGCGCATTGTACCACTAAACCAAAATCCTCCCGCAGGTTAAGGGCCTGCGGGAGGATTTGTCTTTTATGCGCCCGCCGCAATCAGTCGTCGCGGCGCGAGGTCTTCTTACGGACGAAGCCTTCGTGCGTTGTCACCGGCACTTCCTCAACCACACGATTGCCGGATTCCACCAGATACCCCGCCGCCACTAAAAGAACCGCCACGCTCTGCAATGGGATCACATTGTCCAGGCTCACGCCGCTGATCAATCCCAGCCACGTCGGCGCTGTGATAACCACTCCGTATACGATTCGCTGCACAGCCACCCGGTTCATCTTTTCCACCCCTTCCCCTAATCTGAGTTCAATGTAGCCCAAATCGTAACACACAGCGTTGGACTTGGGGTGACAAGGGGTTGGGGGTGCGTTGGAGTCGCGTGAAGCAGTTTACAATTGCTCTTTGATGGCGATCGCTACTTCGCGTGGAATACCCGGAACGGCGGCGATCGAGTCCACATTGGCGGCGCGGATGGCGTCGATCGACCCGAAGTGCTTGAGCAGCGCCTTGCGCCGCGTCGGGCCGACGCCGGGGATGGCGTCGAGCTGCGAGGCGATGCCTTTCCTGGCCCGCAGTGAGCGGTGCGCGCTAATCGCGAAGCGATGCGCCTCGTCGCGGATGCGCTGGATCAGGAACAGCCCCTGCGACCGGCGCGGCAGCAAAACCGAATCGGGCCGGGCCGGCAGGAAAATCTCCTCTTGCTGCTTGGCGAGTCCACACACCGGAACCTGCCCGAACAGGTCGAACGCTTTCAACACCTCGACGGCCACACCCAACTGCCCCTTGCCGCCATCGACGATGAGCAGGTCGGGCAGCACGCAGAAACTCTCGTCCTTCTTTTTGCCCGGAGCCGATTGGCCCTCTCCGAAGGATGCCTTCGCGTCGAAATAGCGGCGCAGGCGGCGCGTCAACGCCTCGCGCATCGATTCGAAATCGTTCGGGCCGTCCACCGTCTTGATGTTGAACTTGCGATAGTGACTCTTGCGCGGGATGCCTTTGACGAACACGACCATCGACGCGACGCTGTTGGTTCCCTGCGTGTTGCTGATGTCGAAGCACTCGACGCGCGCAGGCGGCGCGTCCAACCCGATGCCGTCGGCCAACTCCTTCAACGCCTGTTCGTTCTTGTGCTCGTCGGCGAGCCACTGCGCCTGCAATGCGCTGAGCGTCTCGGCGGCATTCTCGGCGGCCATCTGCACCAGTTCCGCCGGCTGGCCCTCGCGCGGCACGTCGAGCAGCACCTGCGCGCCGCGCTTCTGCTTCAGCCATTGCTCGACGATCTGCGCCTCTTCGATTTCCACTTGCAGCAGGATTTCCGGCGGAACGCTGGCGGCCTCCTCGTAGAACTGCTTGAGGAAACTGCCCATGATCTCGCGCGTGTCCTCGCCTTCCGCGCCCTCCAGGACGAAGTATTCACGCCCGATCAACTTGCCCTGCCGGATGAAGAACACCTGCACGCAGGCATCGCCGCGCTTGTCGTCGCGAGCGAAGGCGACCACGTCCTGATCCTTGCCCGTCGTCGAAACGACCTTCTGCCGCTCGACGATGTGCCGGAGCGCGAGGAGCTGATCGCGATATTGCGCGGCGCGCTCGAACTGCATCGCCTCGCTGGCAGCCTGCATCTTCTTTTCGATCTCGGCGACGACCTGATCGGTCTTGCCTTCCAGGAAGGTGCACAGCCGATTGATCGTGGCGCGGTACTCGTCCCGGCTCACCGCGCCGATGCAGGGCGCATTGCACAGCTTGATGTCGTAATACAGGCAGGCGCGCTTATCCTGCCCCGTGATCACGCGGTCGCAGGTGAGATACGGAAAAATGCGCCGCAGCGTGTCGAGCGTGGCGTACACCGCGCCCGCGTTGGTGTACGGGCCGAAGTACCGCGCGCCGTCCTGCTCCATCTTGCGGACGGTCAATACCTTAGGAAAATCATTCTGCCACTCGACCTTGATGTATGGATAGCGCTTGTCGTCCTTCAGGCGGATGTTGAAGCGCGGGCGGTGCTTCTTGATCAGGTTCGCTTCCAGCACCAGCGCTTCCAGCTCGGTTTCGGTGATGATCCATTCCAGGTCGGCGATCTCGCTGACCAGCCGCATCGTCTTGAGCGCGGTGTCGTTGGAGGCGTGGAAATACGATCGGATGCGGTTGCGCAGGTTGATCGCCTTGCCGACGTAGATGATCGCGCCCCGGGCATCATGGTACAGATAGACGCCGGGCTTTGTCGGCACGGTCTTCAGCTTTTCGGCAACGTGCTCATTGGGCATGACGGAGAAGATTGTATCATGTGGAGAACAGGGGGTCAATGAAAACAAAAGATAAGCACAGAGTAAGTTGACCGGGATCCATCAGCAGCATATACTGTCTTTGTAGGCACCCTGGAGCCGATACAAGTAGTGAGGCATGAATGGATATCGCGTATTCTGTCGATGGTGTACCCATCGGTTGACGGCCGAGCGCTGGTTTCACGTCGTTGAGAACCACGATGACCTGGCCGGTCATTACGACGACGTATTGGATACCGTGGAGCGCCCAGAGTTGATTCTACGTGGTCACCGAGGCTCACTCATTGCAGTGAGAGGCACAGGACAAGGAATATACCTGGCGGTAATCTACCGGCAGCTTTCGCAGGATGACGGGTTCATCATCACAGCATATTTCACCTCCAAGGTAGATCGGAGAAAGGCAATATGGACAGCAACCTGAATTCGGCGGTAACCGCCCCTATCTTTCGCGCCGCGCCCTATTTGACACGTTTCCCCACCAAGCGATTTTGGGTGGATTATGATGAAGAAGCAGATGTACTGTACATCAGCTTCGAGCGTCCCCAAAAGGCGACAGACAGCGAGATGACTGGCGAGGGCGTTTTGCTGCGCTACCGAGGCGAACAGTTAGTCGGAGCAACCATTCTAGATGCTTCGGCACAGTCAGCGGAATAGGCAAAGTACTCCTGTGTCGGTACTGATGAAGGAACTCCTGCGCGAGGCAAGGGGTATCTTCCGCTCCGACGTTCAAGCCCACGAGCGAACACAACGCGAAAAAGCGACAGCCCGACCGATTCACGGTCGGGCTGCGATACTGCGGTCACGGAGATTCCAGGCTGTTCCAGCCGGTCTGGATCAGGTGTCTCTTGGCGCGGCCAGTGGCCCCGCGAAGATCACCACTGCAAAGCCGATGACGGTCAGCCAGAAGCCGGTCCCCATTAGATTAAGTCCCAATGACAGACTGCCGCCGCCGAAACTTTCCAGGGAGCCGCCGAACGAAAAGCCCAGGACGCCCTGTATCAGGAGGAAAAGCCCGATGACGGGGACAAGTCCCCAAATAGCCTGGCCTCTCATCCTTCGCAAGCGCTGCCGGTTGTCAGATGAGCCGGAACCTTCGGCCAACCGATAACCGTTGACCCCGATGCTAATCCCGGCAAGCGGCACGAGCGCCAGTGCTATCAGATCGACGATCAACAGGATAAGCAGCAGGGCATACCCTCCGGGCAGGAAGCTAAGCCCGCCCAAGCCGCCGGTGCGACTGTCGAACAGAGCCGGGACAATCCCTGTGATGGTGTAGAAGAACATGGACCATCCAGAAATATCACCCCCGAATGTTCCGGACCCGCTAAAGACTCCCGTAAGCGCAGTCCCAACCGTGAGGTACGGCAAGAAGAACCCCAGCAAGGCAACCGCCGCGCCGGCTACCCCGATCCATCCGGTGGTTCGCCAGCCGGATACGCTCGGCGCGGAAGGGGTGGCCGGCCGCGCAGGCGCGTAAGCCGAGGTCCCGGTCGCCGCTGCCAGGCTCGCGCCGCAGCTCTGGCAGAACCGGCTGCCATCTGCATTCTGAGTGCCGCAGTTTGGACAGTACATAGCATGGCTCCTTGATCAATTCATGGGTCGCAAAACGATAGCAGAGCGCAGATGCACGCCCGCCGCTAACCGGAGGTGGGATTCGACGACGCCATCGGTGTGCCGCAGTTTGAGCAGAACGCGACGCCGGAAGGAACATCGTGTCCGCAGTTGGAGCATTTTCTTGAATCGGTCGATGCAGCGGGTTCGGATGGTTTAGGCATCGGCTGGCCGCAATTTGTGCAAAAGGCTGCGCCGGCGGGAACATCAAAGCGGCAATTCGGGCAGGGGTTCGCCGGTCGGGCGGCGGAGGTCGTGGCCGCCGGGGATTGCGGCTGAGGCGGGACTTCGGCGCGAATCGCCGCGATGTGTGCTTCCTTCTCGGCGATCTGTGCCTCGACTTGATCGATCACTGCGCACAGTTCGCGCAGTTCCGGGTGGGTCAGCGTTCCTTGCTTGTGCAGGTCAACCACGGCCGTCGCGATCTTCTCCCGCGCGTTGAGAATCTCGCGGCGGAGGCCGCCGATCTCAGTCTGAACCCGGTTGACGCGCATCAACTGATCGGCTTTGAATTTAGCGACGTCGACACCGCGCTTGAATTGATCGAGTAAAGGCATCCTCTATCCTCCACAATGTTATGGATACCCTACCCCATAGCCAGGCGTCACTGTAGCACAGGTCGCGCCGCCAAGTCAAATTACTTTCGGCTCAGCCTCACCCCCCAACCCCCTCTCCCGAAGTGAAGCAGCGCATTTCGGGAGAGGGGAGCACCAACTCCCCTCTTCTGACGACAGCCGCTTCGTCGTCAGGAGAGGGGCCGGGGGTGAGGCAGCCTGGGCAGTTACTCGACACATCTTGGAAAAGGAAACGGCTCCCCTGGGTGCCAGGGGAGCCGTTCAAAATCCGCACGGCCGAGCAGGGACGTCTACTTGATCTGCCCGCTGCTCACCAAATACGAATAACCGAATGCGCCAACTGCGCCTCCGACTGCACCGCCGATCAATCGGGCGATGACATTACCGAAGCCCAAACCTAGAAGGGCTGCGCCGATCCCGGTTGCACTGATCGTGCCCACAATCCAGGCTACGATGCCAAACACGACGCCGACGACGGCTCCCATGATGGCTCCATTGACCAATCCGTCCATTTGAGCCGGCATCGCACCGGATTTGCGCGCAGTCATGACATACCACACGCCGCCGAAGATCGGCACCAGCCATCCCAGGAGCCCGGCAAGGCTCCAGATGGACAAGTCTTGTATGATGTACAGCGCCCCAGCCACGGCACCGACAATGACCGGGATAAGACCTGCCTTCATCAAACCCGGCTGATCGACTTTGAACTGTTGCCCGCTCTGCATGATGATCCCTCCTCTGATGAGTTTGACGATATTCTATACATCTTGGCCGATTCGTGCAAATCGCTCGGATTGCACACGAAGTCTAACACCGGGCCGCGCGGAGAGTTTCTTCATTCAAGAGACTCTAACGGTTACAACGGCGGCACCAGCAACACCGAGGCCCGCAGCGCATCGATGGCGACGAATTCGATCAACGCCAGCGCGACCCCGATCAGGCCGGGTTGCACCAGATCGCGCCAGCCTCCATACGCATTCACTTTTCCGGCCAGCAGACTGACAATCGACAGGTTCATCAGTCCCATCAACCCCAGCACTCCCACGACCGACACGGCGACCAAAGGCCACAGCAAGAACGATGCCTGAGACAGCGCTACAGTGCCTAACACGCCGACGATGTTGACCAGCAACAACAATTCGCCCGGGCTGCGCAAAGTGCGCTCGCCGGTCGGCTCGCGCCACAGCGTCATCGTGACGTACGGGGTCAGCAACAGGCTGACGGCGAGACCGTACAGCGAGCCGGTGAAGACGCGCATCCAATTCTGTGTCGCGTACAGGTGCGGCAGGCCGACCAGCATCGCGGTCGAGTTCAGGCCGTCGATACCCATGATGCCGATGAACCCGAACAGCACGAGCTTCAGCAGGCGCGGCGGCAATTGAGCGGCGCGCGTGCGCCGGCGCGCGATAATGAACGTCCACCCGGTCAACAGACCGATGTATATGCCGGTGCACCGCGCGCACAACGGCAGTTGATGCCCGTCGATGTGCAGAGAGCGTTCCGGGATGCGATGGCACGTGGCGAAGCCGATCAGGTCGGCTTTCAGCAGGGCATCGTGCGGCTCCGCGAACAAGAACAGCGCGATGGCCGAGAGCGACAGGGCCAGTACAAGAAACGCGCGTACACCGTGAATCGAACGAGCAGGTTGATCGACGTACAGGCGCATTCATCCTCCGTGCGCCCACCCACGCATATTATAACAACCTTCCGCCGCAACCAAATTCTGATCCACAAACACACGCCTACGGCGGGAATTGAACCGCGAAGGCGCGAAGGACGCCAAGTTTTTCAAATGCTTTGCGTTCTTGGCGTCTTCGCGGTGAGGCTCTTCCCATTGAATCTGGAAGAGCCAGAGTTGCGCTATCAAAAGTCCGGGATGGCTTCGAGAATCTCGTCGCGCAGCGCGGCATCGGGACACCAAATGATGAGCACCTGATCCGCGTTCCGGCTGAGGTAAGCCGAGCCTTGGTCGCCGTCGTAATACACCGAGTTCACGTCCGGCCCTGTGGGCGGCGTGCTGCCCGAGCGCTTAGACAACATGGTTCCCGCTGCCGAGAGAAACTCGCGTGCATCGTCTTCACTGTCCCAGGCGGTCAGCCACACGAACGACTGTCGACCCACGCCGTCGCGCCAGACTCGCAGCACATCGCCGCCCCAGCCGGCAGCGGCCTGCTCCGCATTCGCTTCGTCCTCGACGAAGTCCTTCAACATCAGCGATAGCACGAACTCACCTAGCGTGTCCGCCGAGACGACTTCTTCATAGCCCCTCGCGCCCGGCGCATCGATTGCAGGCAAAGTCAGCGCGCGCGGCGGGTCATTGCCGGCCAAGTATTTTTCGGGATGCAGGATTTGCTCGGTCGACGCAGGCAGCTCACGATAAGCCTGATCGACCTTCTCCCATCCGCCTGCGTCACGCAACGTCCACACGAACTTCCAGCCTTCGACATAGGGAAACGACTGAATGAACAACAGGGCCGGCGAAACCCCCGCCCTGCGGAACAGCGGCGCGACAGCACGGGCGTTACCGGCATACTCGTCCCATCCCTGCGCGCCGTAACTGCCCCACGCGCTGGAGTTCTCCACCAGCATCGCGTCGCCCTCGGCCAGCGCGCGTGACGCCAGATCGACATCGGTCGTCACCTGGCCGGGCCGAAACAGGCGGCTCAGGTCGAAGTGCATGTCCGTCAAAGCGTGCGTGTACTCGTGGACGATGATCGGATATTCGCTTGGCTCGATGCGGCTGGAGCGCGTGACGGCATACAGCGTCTTATCGGTGGGCGAGTAGAAACCGCCCAACTGCTGGCTGGTCAGGTCGATGATCTGCTGCCGATCGTATTCGGCCTCGAACGGCACCAGCCCCAGCGCGCGCATCTCGTCCCAAAACGTGTTCGCAAACACCGTCGCCTGAGCGTCGAGATCGTTGCGCAAATACAGATCGAGATCGAACTGCGCCGACAGGATGTAATGGATCGACCCGGTCGGCTCAAGCCCGCGGATGCGAATCGCCTCTTGCACTAACGGCTGAAGCTGCTCCGGCGCAGGCCGGGGCGTCGCGGTGGGGCGAGGTGTCGCCGTCGGCTGCGGCGTCCACGTCGGCGGACGGGTTACCACGACAGGCGACGCCTTCAGCGCCGACGCAGCCGTGGATTGATTCTGCCCGATCAGGATGGCCGCGACGACGCCCATTGCGCCGATCGCGACGACCGCCAGCACAATCCACGCGACGGGCGAGCGGCGCGGCGTGGATCGAGGCGTCGGCGTCGAGGATCGAGGAGAAGCCTTCGGGGCAGCGGGCGCTTTGGCCGGCTCGATGGGCCGGGTCGCAGGCGGCGGCGCAGCCGTCTCGGCGACGAAGGGTGTTGCCGGTTCGGGGCCGAGCATCTCCAGCCCACGCTTCGCCGCCGCGTGATTCGGATCGATTGCCAGCACACGCTTCAGGCAGTCGCGCTTCTCGATCGGCGTGCTGACGATCGCGCTCATCCACAACCACGCCTGCGCGTCGTTCGGATTGACGGCAAGCGCCGCGTCGAGGAATTGCTTCGCCAGGTGCCGGTTGCCCGCCTTGACCGCGGCTATGCCCTTTTGCGTATACGTCGCCGAGTCGCTCACTTCAGCCCACGCTCCTATCCCCACACCCGACCGCCAGTATAAAACCACCCTCGGGCGGGGTCAATCCCACCTGGGACATCCGCGCATTTCATACTATACTCCCCGGTACACTCTCATCCTGAACTCTAACTCCATGCTCACTTCGCCTCAACGTTCAGTCGTCGTCATCGGCGCGGGCCTGTCCGGTCTGAGCGCCGCGCTGAGCCTGGCCGAGCGCGGTCTGCCGCCGCTCGTCCTGGAAGCCGATCCGCACTTCGCCGGCGGGCGCGTCGCGGGTGGGCCGAACGTCGAGATCGAAAGCGACGGCGAGGTCTGGTCGTTTCGGGGCGAGCACGGCATTCACGGTTTCTGGTCGCAATACTACAACCTGCGCGCGTTGCTCGGGCGCAACGGCATTTTGCCGCGCTTCGTTCCGGCGGTGGAAGAGGAGTGGGTGCTGGCCCGGGCCGGTCAGGTGTGGCGCGCAGCCGTCGGCAGCGCGATCCGCAACAGCATCTTCCCCGCGCCGTTTCACTACGCCATGATGTTTCTGCGACCGCGCTTCTGGACGTTGCTGGGCCTGCGCGACTGGCTGTCGATCCCGCTCGTGATCGGGCGGCTGTTCGGCGCAATGTCGATCGATCCGCTGCGCGAGGGCAAATCGCTGCAAGGACTGACGCTGCACGACTTCTGTCACGGCTGGTCGCCGTCGCTGCGCGCGTTCTTCGCCGGCCTGGCGCGCAGCGGTCTCTCGGCCCATCCCGAAGAAGTGCCGCTCGACGGGTTCATCGCCTTCCTGCGGTTCTACACGTTGATGCGCCGCGATGCCTGGCGCTTCGATTACCTGACCGCCGATTCCGGCACGGCGCTGATCGAGCCGATGGTGACGCGCTTGCAGGCGCTGGGCGGCGAAGTGATCCTCGGCGCGCGAGTGACGCGACTGGAGCGCGACCCCGCCGGACAAGATGCAGGCAGCGGCGACGCACGCGCGTGGCGCATCCATTTCGACTTCGACGGGCATCCGACGGCGACGCAGGCCCGATATGTCATCCTGGCGACCGACGCGCCGTCCGCGCAGCGCATCCTGCGTGACAGCCCCGACACGGCTGCGCAGGCAAACGCGATGAAGTTCCCCACCGGCGTCGCTACCGCCGTCGTCCGCCTATGGTTCGATGCCGCGCCGCACTTCGGGCCGGAGGCGGGCATCTTCACCGGCGACTTCATCCTCGACAACTTCTTCTGGCTGCATCGCTTCCAGACCGATTTCGCCGTGTGGCACGCCGCCACGGGCTGCACCGCGCTCGAAGCGCACGTGTATGGCCCACCGGCGATGATCGAGCAGCCCGACGCTGCGCTACTGGCGCAAATGTTCACCGACGTGTATCGCGCCTGGCCGGAGCTGCGCGGGCACGTGATCCATCACACTCTACAGCGCAACGCGGCCGCGCATACGCTGTTCAAAGTCGGCGGTGGAGCGGATCGGCTCGGCACGCGCACGCCGTGGTCGGGCATCGCCGCCTGCGGCGACTGGGTGCGCCATCCGACACCGGCGCTCTTCATGGAGCGCGCCTGCGTCACCGGCATCGAGGCGGCCAACGCCATCCTTCAGGCGATGGGCAAACCGCAGTGGATGTTTCTGCCATACCCCAGGCCCGAATGGCTCGCCCGGCTGCTGGAGAAAATCTTTCGCGGCCTGCGGCGGCTGATGAGAGCGATGAAGCGACGCTAAGAGGTTGTCTTACAACGCTCTCCAACCGCGTCCTCGCGGTTGACCTGCCTTCGCGTGCAAAGCACGCGGGGGTTGCGTCCCGCTCGGCGGGGTTGGCAACGCCCGCGAGGACGCGGGCTTGGAGCCGATCAACGCTGTGAAGCGAGGCGGAGATTCGCGGGTAAAGTGGTAGAATCGCTTTTTGCCGCAACACGACAGAGGATGGGGGTGGGACGTGGAGATGACCCATGATGCGCGCCGTTTTGCTCTGGATGTCTCGCAGCAAGTTTCTGCGCCGCCTGATCATGCGGCTGGGCTTCGCCCGCCGGGCGGCGGGACGCTTCGTCGCTGGTGAGACGATCGACGCGGCCATCGCCACGATCCGCGCGTTGAACGCCAGCGGTATCCTCGCCACAGTCGATCATTTGGGCGAGAACGTCGAAACCGAAGCCGACGCGCACCGCGCCACCGACGACTACATAGCGGTGCTCGATCGCATCGGACGGGAAGGCGTGAAGTCGCACGCCTCGATCAAGCTGACGCAGTTGGGTCTCGACATCGGCGACGACTTCTGCCGCGAGAACGTTACCCGCGTCGTGCGGAAGGCTCAAGCGGTCGGGGCTTTCATCCGCATCGACATGGAGTCGCACGAGTACACCGATCGCACGCTCGCCATCCATCACAGCCTGCGCCAGGAGTTTGATAACGTCGGCATCGTCATTCAGGCGTATCTCTATCGCAGCGAGGCCGACATCGCCCAACTGTGTGCACACGGCGCGAATGTCCGCCTGTGCAAAGGCGCATACCAAGAACCGCCTTCGGTCGCGTTCCCGAAGAAAGCGGACGTCGATGCGAACTTCGTGAAGCTGACCCGGAGACTGTTGCGCGCAGAATCTCTCGCGCGCGGCACGTACAGTGCCATCGCCACGCACGATGTCAAGATGATCGAGGCGGCCAAAGCTTGCATCACCGGGCAGCACGTGCCGCTCACCCGGTTCGAGTTTCAGATGCTGTATGGTATCCGCCGCGATCTGCAGCAGCAACTGGTGAAGGCAGGCTACACAATGCGCGTGTACGTGCCTTACGGAACCGAGTGGTATCCGTATTTCATGCGCCGCCTGGCCGAGCGCCCGGCCAACGTGTGGTTCATCTTGCGCAACCTGTTCCGAGGATGATTCAATCGCGACGAACGACAGATGACGAAGGACGATGGTAAGCTCGTTCGCTGTCCGGCCTTCGTCATTCGTCCTCCGTCAATCCGATCACGGCGATAGTGAAATGGAGCCACGAAACCGAGTCGCCCTGGTCACGGGTGGCGCCCATCGCGTGGGCAAATCGATCGCACTGGCGCTGGCCGGCGCGGGCGCTCACACGATCATCACCTATCTCAGCGCCGTTGGCGAGGCGACGCGCACGCTGCGCGAGATCGAAGCGCTGGGCGTGCAGGCCCTGTCGATGCGCCTCGACCAACGCGACCCGGCGCAGATCGAAGCGCTCTTCGGGCGCGTGCGCGAGCGCTTCGGCCGGCTCGACATCCTCGTCAACAGCGCGGCGATCATGGAGCGCAAGCCGGTCTTCGACATCACCCCCGACGACTGGGATCGCGTGCTCGACACGAACCTGCGCGGCCCTTTCTTCGTCGCGCAGGCGGCGGCGCGGTTGATGATCGAATCGCATTCGGCGGAGGCAAACCGCACGCCCGGCTGCATCGTCAACATCGCCGATCTGGCCGCGCTGCACCCGTGGCCGTCGTACCTGGCACACACGGTGAGCAAGGCCGGCCTCGTCGCGCTGACGAAGGCATTGGCGCTGGCGCTGGCTCCCTCGATCCGCGTCAACGCTATTGCGCCGGGAGCCGTCCTCAAGCCGGCCGGCTGGAGCGATGCGCGATGGGAGCAGTTAGCCCAAAACGTCCCGCTGAACAGAACGGGCACACCGGACGACGTGGCCCAGGCCGTGTTGTACCTTGTTCGCAGCGAATTCGTCACGGGGCAACTCCTGGTGTTGGACGGAGGGCGTGAGTTAAGGTAAACTTACTTCACTCAACCATGGGAGGAGAGGCGTTTGGCCGGCAAAGACTTGAACAAGAAAGAACTCCGCCGCCAACGGCGGCAGAGAGAGAAGACACAGCGTGAGCGCGCCGCGCTTCGCAAACGAGCGATGATTTGGGGCGGGGGCGTTTTCGTGACGATCCTGATCGGCGTGGTTCTGTTTCAGCAACTGAACCCGGCGAATCAAGTCGGCACGGTCGTGCTGGATCAGGGCAACCAACACATCGGCAGTGTCGACGAGCCGCACGTGCCTTACAACACCACGCCGCCCACGTCCGGGCCGCACATGTCCGGATTGTGGCAATGGGGCATCTCGGAAGAGCCGATTGCCGACGAATGGCAGGTGCACAACCTGGAAGATGGCGGCGTGATCATTCAGTACGACTGCCCGGACGACAGTTGCCCCGATCTCAAAGCGGAATTGACGGACTTCGTCACGCAGCTGCTCGCCGATTCGTCGCTGCGAAATCCCAATAGCGGCACTGTGCACTTGATCCTAGCGCCTTATTCCGGCTTTCGAAACACGCCGGCCAGCAGCGGCCAGCGCATCGCGCTGACGGCCTGGACGCGCATCCTGTATCTGGACACGGTCGATCGCCAGAAGATGATGGAGTTCATCCGGGCCTACCTCAACGACGATCACCACGCCAGAGGCGCAGGGTGAGCGTCCAGCGCGATCTCATCCAAAAACGGCTGCACGACGAGGGCGACAAGCTGATCCGCACTTTTGATCGGCTATCGCCCCGGCAGCAGGCCCTGACGATCTACACGGATGGGATGGAGTGGACGTTCAAGGACTTAGTGGCGCATCTGGTATCGGCGGAACGGGCTTTTCTATTCTACGGGCGCGACATCCTGAACGGCGGCGAAGGCGCACCGGAAGGCTTCGACATCAACGCGTTCAATCATCGCGAAGTGGCCCGCTTGCGCGAGCGCACCTTCGCGCAGCTGATCGAGGACCTGCGCGCGGTGCGGCGGGAGACGATTGACCTGGTCGGGCACATCGCCGACGAGGATTTCGCGCGCAGCGGCCGCCACCCGTTCTTCGGGCCGATGTCGATCGACGAGATGTTCAAACTGATCTATCGGCACACCATGATGCACCTGCGCGACGTGCGGCGGTTGATCGGGCCGGAGCTGTAAGCCGGGCGTTGCGTCCCTGACCGGAGAACGCCGGACGGTGAATCGTTCGGCTGAACGCATGGAAGCCCGGTCAACCGGGCTGCCGGACAATCGGCTTCAGCCGATTTCCACGCCTTCAGACCGGAGTTTGAACTCCGGGCTCCGGGCGAGGACAATGGAGAAGCCCGGCCGATCCCGCGAAGTAATGTTGGCACGGTTGAAGAGTGAAATGGCCGATCGCAAGGAAGCCATCCGCAAGCATCTCGAAACGACTCGTGCGATCCTGCTCGGTGTGGTCAGCCGCCTGAGCGCAGAAGACTGGAATCGACCGGTCGCATCGAGCGAAGGTGCGTGGACGGCGCAACAGGCGTTGGCGCATTTGGCAACGGCGGAGGCAGGCCAGATCGCCATCGGGCGACGTATGCTCACCGGCGAAGCCAGGCTCCGGGACGACTTCGATCTGAACTACTGGAATCAGCGTCAGGTCGAAAAGCTCAAGGGTTGGTCGCCGGCGGAACTGCTCAACGACCTGGGCGCGTCCCGCCAAACGCTGCTGTCATGGATCGACGGGCTGAGCGAGGCTGATCTCGACAAATCGGGCCAGCACGGGCGCGGCGACATCGTCACCGTCGAGCAGCTGTGCTTCCGTATCGGCGAGCACGAAGCCGAGCACGCAAAAGAAATCTGGCAGACTCTGGGAAAGTGATCGCGTGTGTTAATCCTTCAATCACGTAACGGGGTGCCTATTCGCCTCACCGAGGAGCGGTGGCGACACATTACTCGCCGGCATCCCGAAATAGACGATCAGCGTGATCGGGTATTGGAAACTGTGGGCGACCCCGATTTGATCCAGCAAGGGGATTACGGAGAAGTGCTGGCCGTGCGTTACTATATTCAGACACCGCTGACCAGCAAGTTTCTTACGGTAGCATATCGAGAAATCAGTTCCGACGACGGTTTTGTCTTGACGGCTTATTTCACGAATCGGCCATCAGCCAGGAGAGCAACGATATGGAAGCGGTGAAAATTCTCGAAAAACCGGCATCAATCACGTGGGACTACGATGAAGATGCCGATGTCCTTTATCTTTCCGTTGGAGAACCGCAACCGGCCTTGGGCGTGGACATCGGTGAAGGGATCGTGCTTCGCTATGACGAGGCTCGCCGGGAAGTCGTGGGACTTACTTTAATCGGACTTCGGGCACGATTGTTGAAAGGGCTGGAGCGATAGCAGCGCTCAATATGCTCACTGTTATCTGGCGCTTCCTGCGATTGACGCGCCCCGTGTTTCTCGCCGGCGGGGCGTTGTTGTATGCCCTCGGCGCGGCACTGACTGCCACGGCGGGCTATCCCATCAGCTGGGGACGCTACGCGCTAGGCCAGATGATGCTCACTTCGATCCAGTTGACGACGCACTACGCCAACGAGTATTTCGATCTGGAAGGAGACCGCATCGTCGGCGCGAGCCGCACCTGGTTTTCAGGTGGCAGCGGCGTGCTGGCCGATGGACGCCTGTCGCCGCGCGTGGCCCGGATCGCAGCGCGCGGTTGCGGCCTGATCGCTGCCGCCACAATCGCGGTGACCTTGTGGATCGAGCCGCCGGCGAGCGCGATCGGCGCCGTGGCGTTGATGTGTGGCTGGTTTTATTCCGCCCCGCCGCTCCGCTTGGAAGCCAGTGGCTTCGGCGAGATTGTCACAGCGCTACTGGTCGGGTTTCTTTCGCCGCTCAGCGCCATCGTCATGCAGCGCGGGCCGATCGACGCGCGATGGGTAGCCATTGCCTTGCCGCTGATGCTGATCAACATCGCTATGGTGCTCACCTTCGAGTTTCCCGACTTCGACGCCGACCGACAGACCGGCAAGCGCACCCTGGTCGTCCGCCTGGGCCAGAGCCGCTCCGCGCAACTTCATAATCTGCTGCTGGCTTCCGCGTTCGGCGTGACGTGGCTGGCGGTAGCGGTGGGCTGGATCGAGGCGCGCATCGCGGCCTGGGTATTGATCGGCCTGCCTCTGGCGGCGTGGCAGGTGTTCTACGTTGCGCGCCGAAGCACGCGGGATCGGCGGGGCGACTGGCTGCTCACCGCCGGCGGCATCGCCCTGTTCGCACTGACATCCACATCGTTCCTGGCCGGTCTTCTCACCACATGATGCCCGACACCAACTCAGACCCGGCAGCCTGTGGCGCGACGCCGGAAGGCACACAGCGCTATCGCGATCGCTTCCCGGATTTGCCCGGCCACTTCCGCCAGCAACAAGGCTGGTGGCTTTCCTCGATCGGGCTGGGCACGTATCTGGGCGAACCCGACGCCGACACCGACGCCGGTTATTCCGCTTCGGTCGAGTGCGCGATCGCGTCAGGCATCAACGTGATCGACACGGCGATCAACTATCGCTTCCAGCGCAGCGAACGGACGATCGGCGCGGCGCTCCAGGCGCTATTTGAATCGGGCCGCGCGCAACGCGATGAGATCGTCGTCGCCTCGAAGGGCGGTTACGTGCCCTTCGAGGATGGTTACCCCGCCGACCCCGAGCGCGCCATCCGCGAGCGATACATCGATACCGCGATCGTGCGCGCCATAGACTTCGTCAACGGCCACTGCATCGCGCCGGAGTATCTGTGGTTTCAGATCGATCAGTCGCGGCGCAACCTCGGCGTCGCGTGCGTCGATATTTACTACCTGCACAATCCCGAAGCGCAATTGGAAGCCGTTTCGCGCGCCGATTTCCGCGCGCGCTTGCACACGGCGTTTGAGTTTCTGGAAGATCGAGTCGATCAAGGCTGGATTCAATACTACGGCACGGCGACGTGGAATGCGTATCGCGTGTCGCCCAAGACCGGCGGCTATCTCGCGTTGGAAGAGGTGTTGGCCGTCGCTCGCGAGGTGCGCGGCATCCATCACCACTGCCGGTTCATCCAGTTGCCTTTCAACCTGGGGATGCTGGAAGCGCTGGTCGCGCGCAATCAGCGCGCCGGCAGCGAGTTGATGAGCATGCTCGAAGCCTCGCAACGCCTCGGCGTGACGGTGATGTGCAGTGCCACGCTGCTGCAGGCTCAATTGTTGGGGAAGATCCCTGATGTTCTGCGGGCACAATTCGGTCCGCTGACGACCGATGCACAACGCGCGATCCAATTCACCCGATCGGCTCCCGGCGTGACGACGGCGCTGGTCGGCATGAGTCGGGCCGGGCACGTCGAAGAGAATATCGCGACGGCGAAAAACCCGCCGCTGGATGAAACGGCCTTCAAGCAACTGTTCGTGCACCGGTGAGGCGAACGATCGGCATAGAGATAACCGGCACGGAGATGACCGGCACTTTGAAAGCGCCGGTCATCTGATCTAAAATGGAGAGCGTTCGGCAATTGCCTCACGCCTATCGCCCGACGATGCCCACTCCGCTGCGCTACGGGGTGCTTCGCAAAATCGTCGGGCTAATCAAGAAAAGCCGGATCAATCCGGCTGAAGCGGCAAACAGCCTGCTTCAGCA
>DATBWU010000096.1:0-16548 GCA_036514635.1 Anaerolineae bacterium
CATCGGGCGCAGCGGGGTAGCGCGGCGAATTCATCGCCGCGCAGGCACGCAGCGCGCAAGTTTCTTTCTTCGAGCCTATCGCCACCCGGCGCTGTGGGATTCTCAGGGTGACAGGCGGACTAATTCTTTGACGGCTCCTTACCATCGAGGCGCGTGGAAAAGGGAGCGCCATTTGGCCTGTTGTGGCATCTGCCAAATAGCGGGTCTGCCAACTGAGCACCTCGACCAGCCGGCCTGGCGCATCCTCACTCGACGATCAATTTTCCGCGTAGCATGCCCATCTGGCACTGGAACTCGAACTCGCCGGCTTTGTCGGGCATGAACTCGACCGGGACCGTCTCGCCTTCGGGCAACTTGGCGCTCTTCTTGAAGTCGGGGATGAGCACCATCTCCGAGCACGAGGCCGATTCTGCCCGCACGAAGTTCAGGCGCACCGGCTTGCCCTTTTGGACGACGATCACGTCCGGCGTGTAGCCACCCTTGACCAGCACCATCACTTCTTGATAGCCGCCGCTGGTCAACGCCGCTTTCACACCGGGCTTCTTCGCCATCCAGAAGAACCAGACGATGATAGCGATGGCGACCAGGCCGCCGAGGGTGACGAGAATCTTATCGGGTGTCATAACATTTCTCCATTTCTGATTGCGGATTGTGGATTGCTGATTGAGACTGCCCAATCAGCAGTCAGCAATCATCAATCCGCAATCCTAAATCGCTTGAGTCGGTTCGCGTTGCTAATCACCGTCACGCTGCTGAACGACATCGCCAGCGCGGCGAGCAGCGGCGAGAGCAGGATACCCAGGAACGGGTACAACACACCCAGCGCGATGGGCAGGCCGAGCGAGTTGTAGACGAACGCGCCGAACAGGTTCTGATAGACGTTGCGCATCGTCGCGCGGCTGATCTGAATCGCGGTCACCACGCCCATCAGGCTGCCCTTGATCAGCGTGATGTCCGAGGCTTCGATCGCGACATCCGTGCCGGTGCCGATCGCCAGGCCGATGTCGGCCTGCGCCAGCGCCGGAGCGTCGTTGATACCGTCGCCGACCATCGCCACTTTCTTGCCCTCCAACTGCAACTTCTGAACGTTGAAGGCTTTGTCTTGCGGCAGCACTTCGGCCAGCACCCGCTCGACGCCCACTTGCCGGGCGATGGCCTTGGCCGTGCGTTCGTTGTCGCCGGTGATCATCACCACTTCCAGCCCCATCTTCTTCATCGACGCGATGGCGGCTTTCGAGTCCTCTTTGACCGTATCGGCCACGGCGATGATGCCGGCCGCCTTGCCATCGAGCGCGATGTACATCGGCGTCTTGCCATCGTCGGCCAGCGCCCTCGACTTCTCTTCGAGGCCGCCCAGCGCGATGCCTTCGCGGTTCATCAGTTTCAGGTTGCCGATGAGGACGTGACGGCCCTCGACCGTCGCCGCGACACCGTGACCGGGAATCGCCTCGAAGGCCTGCACCTCGCTCAGGCTCAAGCCACGCGCCTGCGCGCCCTCGACGATCGCCAGCGCCAGCGGATGTTCGGATGATTTCTCAACCGAGGCAGCCAGCCGTAACAACAACGACGAAGGGCCAAGGACGAAGGACGAAGGCGTACTATCATTGGTCATTCGTCCTTCGTCGTTCGTCACGATCTCCGTTAACTCCGGCTTGCCCTTGGTGATCGTGCCCGTCTTGTCTAAAATAATCGCGTTGAGCCTCTCGGCCGTTTGCAGCGCATCGCCGGAGCGGATCAGGATACCGTTCTGCGCCCCCAGCCCGATGCCCGTCGTCAGGCTCATCGGCGTCGCCATGCCCAGCGCGCACGGGCAGGCGATGATCAGCGTCGTCACCGCCACAATCAGCGCGTAGGCCAGCGCCGGGTCGGGACCGAAGTCGTACCAGATCACGAAGCCGATGATCGCCAGGATCATCACGGTCGGTGTGAAGTAGGCCGACACCCGGTCCACGATGCGCTGGATCGGCACCTTGCTGCCCTGCGCGTCCTGCACCAGCCGGATGATGTTCGCCAGCGCCGTGTCCTTGCCGACTTTGGTGGCGCGGAACTTGAACGCGCCGGTCTTGTTGATCGTCGCGCCGATCACTTCGTCGCCGACCTTCTTCGAGACCGGCAGCGACTCGCCAGTGATCATCGACTCGTCCACCGCCGACTGGCCTTCGATCACCTCACCGTCTACCGGAACCTTCTCGCCGGGGCGAACGACGACGATGTCGTTGACCAGCACTTCTTCGACCGGGATGTCCATTTCGTTTCCATTGCGCAGCACGCGCGCGGTCTTGGCCTGCAGACCGATCAGTTTCTTGATTGCCTCGGACGTGCGGCCTTTGGCTTTCAGTTCCATCGCCAGGCCGAGCACGACCAGCGCCGTGACGACCACCGTTACGTCGTAGTACACGTCGGTGAACTCCTCCGACGGGAAGAGCTGCGGGAAGAGCAGCGCGATGGTGGAGTAAATCCAGGCCACACCGGTGCCGACAGCGATCAAGGTGTGCATGTTGGCCGAGCGGCGCTTGAGACCCTCCCACATGCCGACGAAGAACTGGCTGCCCGAATACACGAGCACGGCCAGGCTGGCGACGCCCATCGCGTACCAGATGTAGCGCAGGTTATCACTGCCGCGCGGGAACAGATCGCGCAGGACAGGGAAGATCCACGGGTAGGACAGGATCATCGTCGGCACGCCGATGGCGGCGGCAAACCACCACTTGCGCATCAGCGAGCGGTATTCTTTCTCGGTCGCCTGCGCCTCTTTGTCGAGTTCGGGTTCGGACGCTTCGGCCGCGCGCGTCGCTTTGTATGGCCCCGCGCTCTCAACGGCTTTGGCGAGCTGGCTCAAGTCGCCAATAACAGGTGAGTATTCGACCTTCACCTCGTTCGTCGCGGCATTCATCGTCGCATCGAGCACGCCGGGCACGGCCTTGAGTGCGTCCTCGATTCTGACCACGCACTCGGCGCAGTACAGGCCACTCACCTTCAGGCGTAGCGCCTGGCCGTCGGACGCGAAGCCTGCGCCATGCACCGCATCGAGCAAGTCGGACACTTTGGCACGCGCCGGATCGTAATCGACGAAGACGCGACCTTCCTTCACATTGACAGTCGCTTTGCTCACGCCGGGCACGGCGGCGATGGCGCGTTCGAGCGCCGGGCCGCCGGAGCGTTTGAGTCCGGCGACCGGCAGCGCAATGCGCAGCGGGCCGGTCGCGCCGTCGGCGATGCCGGTCGTCGCCGAGGGAATGGCCGGTGCATACTGCTCCGGCGCAGCGTCGAATTTCTTCACGCAGTTGTCCGAGCAGAAGCACAACGTCTGCCCTTTGTACTGGCGGGTGGCCGCCGCCGACTGCGGCTCAACCTCCATCCCGCACACAGGATCCTTAACCATGATTGATTCCTCCTTAAACGACTCCTTGAGGTAAATCCGTTCAATGCCGGCAGAGCAGCACATCAGCGATTATATGCAAGTGCCCGGAAAAACGTAGCGCGATTTCACCTGTTTTCAGGTGCGTGAAATTGCCTATGGCGGTCAAGCCCGGTATAGGCCAAAAGGCGGGGTGGAATGTAGCTTGGGAAGCGTACTGTAAATGATGAGCAGGTCGGGTATCCGGCCTGCTCCATGTCGTGCGAGTTGTCGCCAATTGTCATTCGTTCTTAGCTGCCTCCTTCGGGTCACCTGCGGCCAGCCTCGACTCATGCGCCGCCAGGCTATGCGCACTATGGCCGTGATGTTCATGGCCCATATTCCGCATCATTGCAAAGTGCAGCAGCGGGCACAATAGCAGGATGCCGAAGTAGATCATCGTGTTGGCTGGAATGTTGAACACAGTGATGGCTGCCAGTGCCGCCAGTGGAACCAGACAGCAGGCGAGCATAATGAGCAGGTGTTTGGTCTTCATGCAGGGAACTCCATACAGGTTGGCGCTCAGGTCTGATACTTGAGGCGTGCCCGCGCCAGCATTCTCGCCATGAGGGGCAACGCGACAGCCAGCGAAATGAGGGCGACGATCTGCGATTGCGTCAGCCCAAAGGCGATGATCTGATACGAGCTGGTGAACGCGAGCAAGAAGCGCTCCACGCTGTACAGGCTGAGATAGACGAGGAACAGCAGGCCGTCGGGCCAGTTGCGCTTGCGCAACTGCCACAGCAGTGCGAAGATGCCCAGGTTGACGATGAGCTCGTACACCGGCATGGGGGTGTAGTACACGCCCAGCTGCGGCACCATCGCGCCGGGATTCGTGTACGCAAAGCCGAACGGGCCGGTCGTCGGCTTGCCCATCGCATCGCCGGTGATCACACAAGCCACGCGCCCGATGGCCTGCCCCAAAACGACGCCCGGCGCAGCGATATCGAGCAATCGCCCCAACGGCAATTTGCGACGCCACGCGAATACCGCGACGGCGATCCCACCGCCGATCACCGCACCCCAAATCGCCAGCCCACCTTCCCAGATGTACAACGCCCGAATCGGGTTCGCAGCATACTCGTGCGTCCAGTGATCGAGCACGTGAAAGAGCCGTGCGCCGATCAGTCCGGCGATGATCACCCAGAGGATGGCGTCGTTGAAATGCTTCTCGGCCAGTCCGCGACGCTTCGCCTCGCGCCAGGCGATCCCCACGCCGACGACGATAGCCAGCGTCACGATGAGGCTATACCAGCGAATCATGATATGACCGATGCTGAAGATAACGGGATCAATGCTGATCGTGATCATTCACTCAACCTTCCTGTAGTGAGTTTAGAAAGGGGCGGCCTGCCGGGAGCCAGCCGCCCCCAATGGTGACGACCTAATGAGAGTGACCGGTATGCTCGTGCGAGGCGTGGATGTGCTTCTCCGGGTCCTTATCGAACGCCTTCTTGCAGCCGGGCGAGCAGAAGTAGTAGGTCTGCCCCTGGTACTCGGTTTTTCCGGCGGCTGTCTTCGGATCGACCTCCATGCCGCAGACCAGATCCTTCACCATGTGAGCCTCACCTCCTTTCGTCGAATGGATCAATGATCGAGAATCATTTCGCAGCGCGATCGGTCGCGCGCATCAGCCAAAGCAGGATGCCCAAAATGAAGGCCGCGAAGCCGAATGGGGCAAGCGCGGCCCAGCCGACTTGAACGACGCCGGCGATGGTGACAACCACCACGGCTGCCGCCGCCAACAGCCCGACCCAGCTCGAACCATCCCCCTTCTTCCGCCGCCCCGCGCCGTGCAGATGCATCGTGTCACCTTTCAACCTTGAAAGTTTTCCAGGTACAGATGCCCCAGCACACGGCCAGCATGACGAAAAATAACACCAGCGCGGCGACCATGGCGACCTGGAAGCCAAACAGCGGGAGGACGATGAGCACGATCAGCGGCAGGCTGCACAGCCACACCACGATGGTCAGCGCCATCTGGTCGAAGTGAGTATCGAGCCACCTGAACATCGTGCCTCCGCTTCGAACGCCTGCCGGGCCACTCACAGACGCCCGCTCAATGGCGGCGAATCAACCAGAACCCCAACGCGAGACTTGTCAGTGCCGCTGCAATGACAGCGATGATTTCGCCGGCAGGCTTTGCCCGATCCAGTACGTGCTCCTCACCAGTTGGTTCTTGCGTTGTTGCCGGGGCAGCGCTCGCCTCAGCAGATGGCTCGGTCACGGTCAGATCGGCTTGCGCCGATTCGCCCTCTTCGGTCGCGGCGCTTATAGCGTATGAACCGGGCGCAACATCAGACGGAATTGTGAATGTGGCCGTGAAGCCGCCCTCTTCGCCTTCGCCGGCTGCCGTTGCTTCGCCGAGCGAAATCGAACCAGCCGGACCTTCGAGCGTGATAGCGAATACCTCGCCCGGTTCCATCTCCGTGCCGTTCACCGTGATCTGGCCGCCGGCTGCGACGACGGTCGGTTCGACCGCGATGACCGGATCGCCGTGCGCCAGTGCAACACGAATCGGGGTCAGCGCTAGTGCGGCGACGATGACCATAGCACGAACAAAGTAAGCCTTCATGTCAGCCCTCCTAGTCCAGGTGCGCCGCGACGGGTTGCAAGGTCGCCACGACTCCGCTGATGACGATGACGACCAGGATCAGCCCGGCGACGATCAGCAGCACCTTGCGCCGCGCGGGACTCATGTACGGGCTGCGATCGAGGATCGGCGCCAACGCCAGCAGGACGGCGAGGATCGCCGGTACGATCACCAGCGCCTGCGCGCCCCACGCTGCTTCGGCCGGGAACAGCCAGACGAACATCCACCACGGCTTGGTCACTTCCGCGCCCGCCACACCCGGCTGGCCGAGCGGCGCGGGAAGGATCAGGCTGAGCAGCAGCGCCAGCGCGAGCACAAACAGTCCAAAGCCTAACATGCGCAGCAGATGAACGTTGAAGCGCGACGCGCCGTCGCCCGTCGTCGAACGTGAGACTGCGTCCGGTGTGACCTTCGGTGAGATGCCGTGCTGCTTGATCAGGTATACGTGCGCGGCGATGAGCAGACCGAAGATCAGCGGCAAGATCATGATGTGGCCGTTGAACAGCCGGGTGAGCAGCGGCACACTCCGGCTAAACTCGGCGGAGAACCACGCGCCGAGCGAGCCGATGACGTTAGCCGCTTCCTTGTTGTGTTGCAGCGCCTCCACCCCTTCCTGGTCGAACTTGAGCACCGAGCCGCTGAACACCAGGCCGAGCGTCACGGCCAGCAGTCCCAGCCCGACGTACCAGTTGATCTCGCGCGGACGCTTGTACGCGCCGGTGAACAGCACGCGGAGCATGTGCAGCAGAACGGTTACCGTGACAATCTGCGCCGTCCAGAAATGGATCGAGCGCACCATATCGCCCAGCGGCGCGCCGGTGATGAGGTACACCACACTCTGGTGGGCATCCGCCGGATGTGAATGGTAGAACTGGGCCAGATAGATACCGGTGATGAACAGGATAATGAAGCCGGTGAGTGTAATGCCGCCGAGTAAATAAGGAAGCGAGTTGGCATGCTCAGGGACGGCGTAGGCCAGACCCTGCAGTCCCAAACGCTCATACACCCACCCACCTAACCGTGAACGCGGAGCGGGTTGAATAGTGCTTGCCATTGATCTGTCCTTCCTTCATAAAACAGCCGATCGGCGGCCGACCGGGGCACACAGCGATGACGAAAATCGAGCCAATGGACTATCTCTGCGCGTCACTATACGCCCACAGAAGAATCCATTCCAGCGCCAATCGGCGCGTTTTGCCTCACGCCATTTGGCGGGGATAGGCACAGGCTGTTCAGCGAATGTATTTGATGGAAAAGGCCCACCCTCGCCGGGTGGGCCTTGTGGAAACGGGTAAAGGGGATGCTACAGAGGTAGGCGCAACTCGACCGTCGTGCCGCTGCCGCGCGCCGATTGTATAGTCAGGTGCGCCCGATCAGTTCGGCGCGTTCGCGCAGGCCGACCAGCCGCGAGGCGTCCATACCTGGCCGCGCGCTTGTGTCAGCAGTACGGCCACGATCACCGGTTCGATCTGCGCATGAACGTGCCAGGGTTCGACGTCCACGGCGAGGTGGCCGACCAGTACACGAGCCTCAAGATCGACCATTTGCCGATCACGCTGGGCGTCGCGCTCGTCAAGGACATTGCAGCATACGTGAACCGACATGTAGAGCACGCATGAAAAAGCGAGGGCAGGGGCCAAACTCTGCCCTCGCTGCGCTGCGACTCAACTCCGCTTGCCTCGTGCGCCGTTCGCCTATAAAATACTCGCACTACAACAATAAACCACCCCGCGATGTGTAACCATCCGGGGTGATGGCCAACGCGACCAGACCGCATCGGCGAGAGCAGTATAGCACACCTTGGGCCGCTCGTGGCGTTTGTCGCGGGCGGCCCATTCGTTTACTGGCAGCAACGTCAATGAACTTATCCGAATCCGACACCCGCGCCAAACTCATCGACCCCGCCATCCACGCGCGTGGCTGGACGGAAGACCTCGTCAAGCGCGAAGAGACGGCCGGCGGCATCGGAATCGTCGACGGCCGCCCGCGCCGCCAGCCGAAAGGCTTCATCGATTACACACTCCGCGTCAAAGTCAACAACCAAACCCAACCCGTCGCCGTCGCCCTCATCGAGGCCAAAGCCGAGCAATGGCCGCCCACGCGCGGCTTCGAGCAGGCCAAAGCCTACGCCGAGTGCAAGCGCCTCAACGTGCCTTTCGTCTATTCGACCAACGGTCATCTCTTCGTCGAGTTCGACAGCTTCGCCGGTCACACCAGCCCGCCGCGGCCGATGTCGGAATTCCCCACGCCCGACGAGTTGCGCCTGCGTTACGAGCAAGGCAAAGGCTTCAAACTCACCGACCCTGCCGCCCGCCCGCTGCTCCAGCCCTACCCCGGCGGCGACTCCGCCCGGCGCTACTATCAGGATGCCGCCATTCGCGCCGTGCTGGAGAAGATGGCCCAGGGTGGCAAGCGCGCGCTCCTGTCGCTGGCCACCGGCGCGGGCAAGACGCGCATCGCCGTCTACCTGCTGCGCCGCCTGGCCGACGCCGGACAGCTGCGCCGCGCTCTGTTCGTGTGCGACCGCGACGAGCTGCGCACGCAGGCCATCGGCGCGTTTCAAAACGTCTTCGGATCGGATGCTCAAATCGTCACCGGCAGCAACCCGCAGAAGAACGCTCGCATCCTCATCGCCACTTATCAGACGCTCGACATCGACACCGAGGAAGCCACCGCCAACTTCCTGATCAGCAACTATCCCGAAAACTACTTCAGTCACATCTTCATCGACGAGTGCCACCGCTCCGCCTGGGGCAAGTGGTCGCTCGTCTTCAAGCGCAACCCCGACGCGGTGCAGGTCGGCCTGACCGCCACGCCGCGCCAGATCGTCTTTACAGAGGATTCAGACGAGGCGAAGAAAGACCGCGATCTGTCTGCCGACAACATCCGTCATTTCGGCGATCCGGTCTACGAGTACACCATCACGCAAGGCATCGAGGACGGCTACCTGGCCGCCTGCGAAGTTCAGAAAAGCGCGGTCAACCTCGACCACACCGGCATCACCATCGATGATATCCTCGCCCGCCGCCCCATCAACGCCAACACCGGCCAGCCGGTCACCCGCGCCGAACTCGAAGAGTTGTACCACAAGACCGACTACGAAGATCGCATCCTGTTGCCCGATCGCGTCCTGGCCATGACGCGCGACCTTTTCAACTACCTGCTCACCACCGGCGGCCCGGAGCAGAAGACGATCATCTTCTGCGTGCGCGACCGTCACGCCGACGCCGTCGCCATCGCCCTCAACAACCTGTATCACGACTGGCGCCGCGCCAACGACCGGCAGCCCGTCGAGCACTTCGCCTTCAAGTGCACCGCCGCCGGCGGCAGCGACTATCTCTCCGACCTGCGCGGCGCGTCTCGCTCGCACTACATCGCCTGCACCGTCGACCTGCTCACCACCGGCGTCGACGTGCCCAACGTCCGCAACATCGTCTTTTTCAAGTACGTCCGGTCGCCCATCGCCTTCTACCAGATGGTCGGCCGGGGCACGCGCCTCGACCCCGCCACCAACAAACTGATGTTCCGCGTCTACGACTACACGGACGCCACACGCCTGTTCGGCGAGGAGTTTCTGACGAAGTTCAGGCCGGTCAAGCGCCTGGCCGAGCCGGCTGAGCCGTACAGCGTGTCGCAGCCGATGCAGATTCAAGTCGAAGGCTTCGAGGTCCACGTCACCGACGCCGGCCGCTACATCCTGTCCGACGCCGACGGCCGCGAAGTGCTGCTCACTGTCGAGGAATACAAGGAGCGCCTCGCGGGCAAACTCGTCGAGGCCGCGCCCACGCTCGATGTGTTCCGCGCTCACTGGATCGACCCGGCGCAGCGCCGCGTCCTCATCGATCACCTGGTACAATCGGGCCTATCGCCCACGCTCATCCGCGCGGTTGAGGAAATGAACGACTACGATCTGTACGACGTGCTCGGCGAGCTGGGCTACGGACTCAACCCGCGCACCCGCGTCGAGCGCGCCGACGCCTTCAACTACAAGCATGCCGCCTGGCTCGCCGACCTGCCGAACAAGGCCGCGCGTACCATTCAGGCGCTCGCCGCGCAGTTCGCCCGCTCCGGCACCGAAGGGCTGGAGAACCCGCGCATCTTCGAGACGCCCGAAGTCACCCGCGCCGGCGGATTGCCCGCGCTCAAGACGCTAGGCCGCCCGGCCGATGTGTTGCTCGACACCAAGCACAGGATTTTTGCCGCATGACCACTGACTCCGGCGGTGAGGAATCCTACGTCGCCCGTTCCGTTGTATAATCATTGTAGACTGATTGGAGGGAGACGACAACCGTGCAAGCCTATCGCGTCGAAATCGTCCTGCAGCAGGATGGCACGCTGACCTTGACCAATCTGCCGCTGTCGGCCGGCGCGCCAGTTGAGGTGATCATCCTGGTCCAGCCGCAGGCCCCGGCGCATGCCGATCGCTATCCCCTGCGTGGCACGCCGATCACCTATCTGAACCCGACCGAGCCGGTGGCGCAGGCTGATTGGGAAGCCTCGCAGTGATTCTCCTCGACACGCACGTCTGGGTCTGGTGGGCGCACGACGAAGCGCGCTTGCCCGATTCGCATCGCGCGTCTCTTCAGGCCAGCGAATCGCAGGGTCTGGGCGTCAGCATCATCTCCTGCTGGGAAGTGGCGAAGCTGGTGGAGCGCGGGCGATTGATTCTGCCGCGTCCGATTGGCGAATGGCTCGATCAAGCGTTGGGCTATCCCGGTATGCACCTGCTCGATCTGACGCCTCGCATCGTCGTGGAATCCACGCAGTTGCCCGGCGCGTTCCACCGCGACCCGGCCGATCAATTGATCGTCGCCACGGCGCGCGTGTACAATCTGCCGCTCGTCACGCTCGACGAGCGAATCCGCGCGTATCCTCACGTCTCCCTGCAGCCTTGAGCGTCGCTCCGGCACCGAAGGGCTGGAGAACCCGCGCATCTTCGAGACGCCCGAAGTCACCCGCGCCGGTGGCCTGCCCGCGCTCAAGACGCTCGGCCGCCCGGCCGATGTGTTGCTCGACACCAAGCACAGGATTTTCGCCGCATGACTATCGTTACACGTCATTCTGAGCCGTCACGCAGTGACGGCGAAGAATCTCTGCCGCCGGGCGAAGAGACCCTTCGCCGCTACGCGGCTCAGGGTGACAAAGGGCCACTGCCCAAAGGGTGGCGGTGGGTAAGTCTCGGTGATGCCTGCGAGTTCCTTGACTCGCGTCGCATCCCTGTCAATGAGACCGAGCGTGCCAAGCGAGTTGCGGGGAAGCAGCCATCCGAACTATATCCATACTATGGCGCTAATGGACAGGTAGGATGGATCGATGAATACATCTTTGATGAACCGCTCATCCTTCTAGCTGAGGATGGTGGCTTCTTCGGCTCGAAGGACAAGCCCATAGCGTATGCCGTTTCGGGGCGCTACTGGGTAAACAACCATGCTCATGTTCTGAGGCCGCGTGATGGTATAGATTTCAACTATTGTCTTCACGCATTAAGAATCCGACCTGATGTCGGTGACATGGTAGCGGGATCGACACGAGCCAAGCTCAATCAGGATGTTGCCACACGAATCCCAATCCCTCTCCCCCCACTCGCCGAACAGCGCCGCATCGCCGCCATCCTGCAAGACCAACTCGCCGGCGTCGAGCGCGCCCGCGTCGCCGCCGAAGAACAACTCAAAGCGGCCCAGGCCTTGCCCGCCGCCTACCTCCGCGCCGTCTTCAACAGCCCCGAGGCGCAGCAGTGGCCGAGGAAGCCTCTGGGCGACATGTGCGAAATAGTCGCCCGTCAGGTTGATCCGAAGATTCCCGAATATGGCATGCTTCCGCACGTGAACGGTGAAAACATCGAGAGCGGTACAGGCCGCCTTACTTACTTGAACACTGCAAATCAAGATGGGATGATCAGCGGAAAGTATCTCTTTGAGCCGGGTGATGTTCTATACTCGAAACTGCGACCCTATCTCCGCAAAGTCACAGTGGTCGACTTTCGTGGTGTGTGCAGTGCGGACATGTACCCGATCCGCGTCAACCGAGAATTGCTAGACCCACACTTCGCGGGCAGGCTACTTCTGTCCGAGGAGTTCACGTGGTACGCGGATGAACAATCTCGCAGAGCGCGCATGCCTAAGCTCAATCGTGATCAGCTATTCGCTTGGCGTGCCCCGCTCCCGCCACTGTCAGAACAGAGTCGCATCGTCACAGAAATGCGAGAGAATCTGGCTGCCGCAGACCAGGCGCGCCTTGCCCTTCAAGCCCAGCTCGAGTCCATCAACCGCCTGCCCGCCGCGCTCCTGCGCCGCGCCTTCAACGGAGAATTGTAACCGCCCTGTCATTCTGAGCCGCGTAGCGGCGAAGAATCTCGGCGCTGTCAAACATAGACCCTTCGCTTCGCTCAGGATGACAGACACGCGGTGTCGGGGAGCCGCGCAGCGGCGAAGAATCTCGGCGTTGTCAAACATAGACCCTTCGCTTCCCTCAGGGTGACAGACATGCGGTGTCAAAGCGACGATGAATCGCCAATACTACGTCTACATCATGACGAACATGTCGCGCACACTGTACACGGGTGTGACGAACGACCTTGTCCGGCGCGTCTACCAGCACGCGCACAAACTCGTGCCCGGTTTTACCAGCAAATACAACATCACGCGACTCGTCTACTTTGAAGCCACGCCTGATGTGCGATGGGCGATTGCGCGTGAGAAGCAGATCAAGGGCTGGCTGCGCGCGAAGAAGATCACGCTGATCGAATCGGTCAATCCCGGCTGGGAAGACCTGAGCGCCTATTGGCTTGAGGGTGACGAAGATTCTTCACGGTCGCCTGGCGACGCCGAAGCGTGACACGCCTGCACAAGGGTTGTGAGGCGCCGGGCTATTTGACGCGCCGCTGAAACACCTTACACTGCACTCGATGAATGATTCCAGGAATCGGTGCGGCTGGAGCCTGCGATTCAGGAGCATCTCCGGAGGTGGGGTTATGCGCCTGGACGCGATATTGAAAGACAAACGGGACGACATCCTGCGCATCGCCGCGAAGCATGGCGCGCGCAACGTGCGCCTCTTCGGCTCAGTCGCGCGGGGCGAGGCCGGTCCGGCGAGCGATGTCGACTTCCTGGTCGAGGTGGAACCGATTCACTCCGCGTGGTTTCCGGCCGGTCTCGTGGCCGACCTCGAAGACGCGCTGGGGCGCAAGGTGCATGTCGTGACCAAAGATGCGCTGCACTGGTACATCCGCGACCGCGTGCTGGACGAGGCGAAGTCGCTGTGAAGGACGACCGGTTATACCTGGTCGGCTCTATCGACTTTAACGGGAAACGGGTTGATCCGCCCGGCGATAAAGTCGCCGGGCTACTACCCAGCACGCCGTAAACGGCGCTTTCAGCCCGATTGATCGGGCGTCATATCGTAGCCCGAAGATTGATCTTCGGGCGAATCCCGGCGAAGCTGGTAGAGCCACCTGATCTACATCGGCGACTGCCGAGCAGACAGTGCGCGCGGGCGCACAGGTGGATATTCGCCAGTACGTGCCGGCCTAATGGGCAACCTCTGAAACCGAGCATGGCGAGATCGCGCAACGGCAACAACAACTCCAAAACCTTCACCACCCAGCAGTCGCTCAACGACTACGTCTGGAACATCTGCGACATCCTGCGCCGCTCCAACTGCGCCAGCGCGCTCCAATACATCCCCGAACTCACCTGGATTCTCTTCCTCCGCATCTTCGACGAGAAAGAGGCCGCCGAAGCCGAGCACGCCGAAGCTGTCGGCGCATCCTACCGACCCTCGATCGAATCGCCCTATCGCTGGCAAGACTGGGCCGCGCCCGATGGCTGGAAACGCCGCGAATTGCAGGCCGGCGCACTCGGCGCATTCTTCGCCTTCGTCAACGGCGAACTCATCCCCTACTTGCGCGCTCTCAAAGACCGGCCCAATGCCACGCCGCGCCAGAAAGTCATCAGCCAGATCATGTCCGGCGTCGAGCGCACGCGCATCGACACCGAATACAACATGCTCGAAGTCCTCGACCGCGTCCACGCCATCAGCCGCGCCAACATCGACCTGACGCACATGTTCCCACTCTCGCAAGCCTACGAAGGCCTCCTCCTCAAATTGGGCGAGAAGAACAACGACGGCGGCCAGTTCTTCACGCCGCGCGTCATCATCCGCGCGATGGTCAAGACCGTCGCCCCGCGCATCGGCCAGATCGTCTACGATCCCGGCTGCGGCACCGGCGGCATGCTCGCCGAATCCTACGAGTACATGTACGCGCACGAACCGAACCTCACCGCCGATCAGATCGATCAGCTCAAGCATCGCACGTTCTACGGCCGCGAAAAGGAAAACCTCATCTACCCGATCGCGCTGGCGAACCTGGTGCTGCACGACATCGACCAGCCCAACATCTGGCACGGCAACACGCTCACCGGCCAAGAGACCTACGGTGGCCTGTTCGAGGGCGCGCCCGCCACGTATCCGATCGTCCTCACCAACCCGCCCTTCGGCGGCAAAGAGGGCAAGCCCGCGCAGACCCACTTCGCCTACAAGACCGGCGCGACGCAAGTCCTCTTCCTGCAGCACGTCATCGACAGCCTTGCGCGTGATGGAACGTGTGGCATCGTCCTCGACGAAGGTGTGCTCTTCCGCACCAACGAGATCGCCTTCGTTCAGACCAAGCGCAAATTGCTCAACGATTGCAACCTGTGGTGTATCATCAGCCTGCCCTCCGGCGTCTTCTCCGCCGTCGGCGCCGGCGTCAAGACCAACCTGCTCTTCTTCACCAAAGGCGAGCCGACCCAGAACATCTGGTATTACGATCTCTCCGGCGTCAAAGTCACCAAGAAGCAGCCACTCACCGACGAGCACTTCGAGGCGTTCTACCGCCTCCTGCCCGAGCGCGCCGACAGCGAGCACAGTTGGACCATTGACATCGACGCGCGCCGCGCCGAAGCCAAGCGGCAGGCCGATCCGCTCCGCGCTCAGGCTGCCAGGCCGGCCGCGCAAGCCGCGCAGTTGCGCCAGCAGATCAAGGAACTGGAGAAGGCCGACTCGCGCGACGACGACAAGATAGCGACCCTCAAAACCGAGGCCACCACGCTCGAAGCCGAAGCCCGCGACCTCAATGCCAAAGCGCAAGCCATCGAAGAGGCCGTCTACGACCTCAAAGCCGTCAACCCGCACGCCAGGAACGATGAGGACACCCGCACGCCCGAAGACCTCATCGCCATCATCGAGGCCAAAGGCCGCGAAGCCGCCGAGGCGTTGGCGCTACTTAAACATTGACCTACGTCGAGCACTACCTAGAAAACGTCAGTTCGGGATCAGGCTCACCGCCCGCGTCTCCGCGAACAGCACGCGGAGCGCAGGCAGCCGCGAGGACGCGGTTGCCAGAGCCGATGCGTTTGTCGAGAAAAACCGTTATCCCGAACTCACGTTAGAAAGTCATCAACCACTACGGCGATGAAGTGCTCAAAGTCATCGCCATCGCGCCGGAGGGCGCAAGGTGAAGTGACCATCATGGAAGCCGTCACCCTGCTCAGGCGGCAGGGGATCACCGTCGATCGCCGCACAATCCTGCGCGCATTCCACGGTGGCAAAATCAAAGGCCGCCAACTCCCCGGCGGCCCCAAGATGCCTGTCCTCCTCAAGAGGTCCTCAGTCCTCACATACACAAAAAAGCGCAGCCAGTCGTAGCGGACTGACCGCGCCCGCGACCATTCGGCCCGACAGGGCCGGCCATGTCTTTGTCATTTGCAGTGGTGAAGACAGGCCAGCACATTAACAACCGAATAGCCGCCAGTGGCGGCGACGGGATTCGAACCTGTGACCAAGGGCTTATGAGCAGCCAAAGTGCCCGTCAAGCCACCACATCTTGGAGCATTTGCTAGAGAAGTTTTCCGCCGGACTACCTCGCGTCGAGTCTCTTGGACTTTCCCTTCCGAGCCAGCGAACACCTCGTTGATGCTATTATATTCAGAATCACATTGCAATCAAGAGACAATCTCAGTCAGGGCAATCGCATTTGAACGCAAAAGGCCAGTGTCTTAGCCAGCACATGCTTCCGCCGGGTGAAGCGTCCGGCGAAGAGGGCAACGAATTACTCGCTCGCCGAGAGCGTTAAATCCAAATGCGATTGCCCTACAATCTCAGTTCGCCGGCAATGGCAGGCGGACGAAAGGCTTGTCTCCAGTCATGTGGGAGATTCGTCAATCGATGGGCAGGGCAAGTCGTTGCGTTCGGCCCATCCCCACTCACGCGGGGAGCATTGTGGCCCCTGAATCTCGAAACTCCCGGACGCCGGTTCATCCCCACTCGCGCGGGGAACATGTTTTCCATCTCTCTGCTCCTGTCTCTCATTCGGTTCATCCCCACTCGCGCGGGGAACATTTCTGCGCGGCGCTCATTCAGACACCTCGACGCGGTTCATCCCCACTCGCGCGGGGAACATAAGCCGCCGAGGACGCGGATGCAGCGCGGGAACGGTTCATCCCCACTCGCGCGGGGAACATCGCGACCACGCGGGAAATAAAAGATGCGTACCGGTTCATCCCCACTCGCGCGGGGAACA
>DATBWU010000097.1:0-18150 GCA_036514635.1 Anaerolineae bacterium
GCCGGCCGGCCAGTACGCAGTACGGGTCAGCGCCTACAACGTCCCGATCGCGGCTCAACCGTATGCACTCGCCGTCGGCGGCCCGATCGGCGGCCAGAATGAGATCGGGCCGATCCGGCTGTTTTTGCCGATCGTGCTGCGGCAGTAGAGTAGTGAAAGCCTGAAAGAATATGCAGACAGCGTTCGAGGAATCTTTGAGCCGAGACGCGCTCAAAGTCTGGCGTGGCCTGACCAGCCTGTTCAAGCTACAGGCATTTCTGGACGACCTCGCGTACAGCACGGAGAATCGCTATCGCAGCCCCCTGAACGTATTGCGCGATCGGCGGGCGCATTGCTACGACGGCGGAGTGTTCGCGGCGGCGGCGCTGCGCCGGCTCGGCTATCCGCCGCTCGTCGTCGATTTGCAGCCGGTGCGCGACGACAATCACCTGCTCGCGCTGTACAAGTGCGATGGGCATTGGGGCGCGGTCGCCAAATCGAACTTCGTCGGGCTGCGCTTTCGTGAGCCGGTGTACCGCAACCTGCGTGAACTAGTGATGTCGTACTTTGAAGATTACTACAACCTCGAGCGTGGGAAGAGCCTGCGCGGCTACACCGTGCCGGTCAATCTGCGTGCGTTCGATCGGCTAAACTGGCTGATCGACGATGCCGCGATCGACGCGATTGCCGATCGATTGGGCAAAGTACGGAAAGTTCGCCTGCTGACGCGGGCGATGATCGCCCGGCTTTCGCCGATCGACGGGCGCTCGTATCGAGCAGGCATGCTGGGCACCGACATGTCTGGCGTGTACCAGCCCACTCGCAAAGGCAGGTAAGCAGCCAACTTCCTCTGCCTCTGACTGAACGATTGGCCGCACTCGACCCTGCCGTATAGGCGGGGTTTTTGTTTCTCGCGTCGGTTTTCAACAACGGATGTGCTATACTTTCACAACTCATCCTCCCGCCGGCTTGCACTGACGGGAGGATTTATCGAGAGGTGACCATGCTAAGCGACGTTCGACTGGCCTTCGTCGGATCAGGCACGATGGCCGAGGCGATGATCAAAGGCCTGATCGGCACGGCGGGCGTTCCGGCCGATGGCATTATCGCGAGCGGGCCGCGACCTGAGCGCGGCGAGGAACTTAAGTCGAAGTATGGTGTGCACGCCACGACAGACAACGTGGCCGCCATCCAGGGCGCGCAGATCGTCGTGCTGTCGGTCAAGCCGCAGGTGCTCAACGGGGTGATGGAACAACTCGCCGGGCGGATCGCGCGCGAAGCGCTGGTGCTGTCGATTGTCGCCGGGGCGCGCATCGAAGCGATTTCGCACGCGCTGCCGCACCCGGCGGTGGTGCGGGCTATGCCCAACACGCCGGCGCAGATCGGTATGGGGATGACCGTGTGGACGTGCCCCGGCGGGTTGAATCAGTTGCATCGCGAGCAGGCGCAGGCGGTGTTCGCCTCGTTCGGCGAGGCGTTGTTTGTCGAAGACGAGCGCTACCTGGACATGGCGACTGCGTTGAGCGGCACCGGCCCGGCTTACGTGTTCATCTTCATGGAAGCGATGGTCGATGCAGGCGTCCACCTGGGTTTCAGCCGCCGCGTCGCCGAGCAGTTAGTGCTCCAGACGGTGCGCGGATCGGTTGAGTACGCGCTGCACGCAGGCCGTCACCTGGCGACGCTGCGCAATCAAGTGACCTCGCCCGGCGGGACGAGCGCGGAGGCGCTGTATCACATCGAGAAAGGCGGCTTACGCACGGTGATGTCGCGCTCGATCTGGGCGGCCTATCAGAAATCGAGACGGCTGGGCAAAGGCGTGGAAGAATGAAGGATGAGGGATGAAGGATGAGGGATGAAGGATGAGGGATGAAACCTCTCCGCTTCGCGGCCAGGTGATGGATAACTAAGGGTTGGTTCGTGAGCGCCTCGGACTCCTCAGCTTCAGCGGGAATCAGCAATCAGCATTCCACAATCGGCAATTCGCTCGGGCGTGTGATGCTCGTGTCGATGATCGCTCGGCTGGTCCACGACACGTCGAATCGCTTTGTGTATCCCTTCCTGCCCGAAATCGCCGGAGGGTTGCGCGTCTCGCTGGATCAAGCCGGGGCGGCGCTGTCGCTGCGCAGCGGCGTTGGGATTCTCAGCCCGCTGTTTGGCATGATGTCGGATCGCGTCGGTCACCGGCGGGCGATGTCGATCGGCCTGATCGTGCTCGCAGTGGGTTTGGGCCTTATCGGGGCGGTGGACAGCTTCGGGCCGGCGTCGCTGGGCCTCATCGCTGCCGGGATCGGGACGGCGATCTACATTCCTTCGCTTCAAGCGTATGTTAGCGAGTGTGTGCCCTATGCACGGCGAGGCAGGGTGTTCGGGGCGATCGAGTTGACGTGGGCCATCGCGGGGATGGCCGGCGTGCCCCTGCTGGGCGGGTTGATCAAGCCGCTAGGCTGGCGCGCGCCGTTTGTCGCCCTGGCGGTCGCTACGACGATCAGCGCAATACTGACGCTGTTTCTGCCCCCACCACCGGCCGGTGCGCAAGTTCGGCACGAGCCGGTGAAGATCGCTTCCATCGCGCGGAACCGTAGCGCCGTCGCGCTCCTGCTGGCGTGGCTGCTAGTGTTCTTCGCCTTCGAGAACATCCAGGTGGGCTACGCCAGCTGGTTCGAGCGGCAGTTCGGGCTGACGACGGTTGAACGCGGCATGGCTCAAACGCTCTTTGGGGCCTTCGAGATTGTCGCATCGGGAAGCAGCAGCCTGTTCCTGGATCGGATCGGCAAAAAGCGCGGCGTGACAGGCGGGCTGGTGATTGTGCTGTTGGGTTATGCGCTGCTGGCATGGGTTGGCCCGCTCGACGTGCGCCTGGGGCTGGCGTCAATGGGCCTTGCGTTTTTAGGCTTTGAGTTTAGCGTCGTGTCGGGTATTCCGATCCTGAGCGAGCAGGTCCCGCAGGCACGCGGCACGCTGCTGGCGTTGGCGGTGATGGCCGCCGGACTCGGCCGGATGCTGGGCGCGGTGATCGGCAGTGCGCTCGCGGCTGGTGCGGGCTTCTCGGTCGCGGCGCTGGTGTCGGGTGTTGTGGCGTTCGGCACGGTCGGGTTGTTTGCGCGGGGTGTCAGCGAGTGACGAAAGACGAGTGACGAAGGACGAAGGCGTGGCGGCCTTTTGGCCTTCGTCATCGGCCCTCGAAGCGCAACGAACGGAGTTCGTCGGAAGGTATTGTGAATCGCTGGACAAAACCGATAACATTAGGTATATTTTTCGATGAGCGCAGCCCAGTTTCTGGGCTATTTGTATGTCACGCGCTGGCCGGTTGCTTATGCTTCAACATCTGGTATACTCTCGACTCAATCCGCGCACAGGCTCAGTCCCGCCGCGCTTTGCAGCGAGCGCATCGTTTACTCGACGCGGGAACAATCTGCGGTTTTGCTCACCGACCGCGTCCTCGCGGTCGATCAGGATAGACGCCCGCGTGGACGCGGGCTTCGCCTAGCGCGCCCCCGCCGCGCAGCGGCGGACAGGGCGTGAGCAACAAAAAGCGCAACTTGTGACCGTGCGCAGTATAGTTTTCCCCCGTGTATTGATCGGGCCAACTGGGGAGGCTGAATGGCGACTCAGACAGTAGACATCATTAAGGATATTACAGCCGATCTGCAAAAGCAGATCGAATCCTTTACGCCGACAATCTCGGCGGTCGATGTCGGCGAGGTGAGCGAGGTGGGCGATGGCATCGCGCGCTGCACGGGCCTATCGGGGGTGCAGTCGAGCGAGATGGTCGAATTCGCGAATGGCACGGCAGGCATCGCCTTCAACCTGGAAACCGACCAGGTCGGCGTCATCATTCTGGGCGAATCGAGCGGCATTGAAGAGGGTCAGTTAGTACGCCGCACCAATCGCATCATCTCAGTCCCAGTCGGCACAGCGCTGTTGGGCCGCGTGGTCGATCCGTTGGGTCGCCCGATCGATGGCAAAGGCCCGGTCACCACGACGCGGTATCGCAACATCGAGCGCATCGCGCCGGGTGTCATCGAGCGCCAGAACGTCGATACGCCGGTGCTCACCGGCATCAAAGCCATCGACGCGATGATCCCGATCGGGCGCGGCCAGCGCGAATTGATCATCGGCGACCGGCAGACCGGCAAGACGGCGATCTGTGTCGACACGCTCATCAACCAAAAAGGCAAGGGGATGGTGTGCATCTACGTTGCCATCGGGCAGAAGAAGGCTCAGGTGGCGCGCCTGGTCGCCACGCTCGAAAAGTTCGGCGCGATGGAGTACACCATCGTCGTCGACGCCTCCGCGTCCGATCCCGCCGCCTTGCAGTACATCGCGCCTTACGCCGGGTGCGCGATGGGCGAGGAGGTCATGGAAGAGGGCGTGACGGCCGGCGGTCAATTGGTGAAGGACGCGCTGGTGATTTACGACGATCTGAGCAAGCACGCCTGGGCGTATCGCCAGGTCTCACTGTTGATGCGCCGCCCGCCGGCCCGTGAGGCGTATCCGGGCGATGTGTTCTATCTGCACTCGCGCCTGCTGGAGCGCGCAGCTCGCCTCAGCGCGGCACGCGGCGGCGGCTCACTCACCGCGCTGCCGATCATCGAGACGCTGCTCGGCGACGTTTCAGCCTATATCCCGACCAACGTGATCTCGATCACCGACGGCCAGATTTACCTGGAATCCGATCTGTTCAACGCCGGTATCCGGCCTGCGATCAACGTCGGCATTTCGGTGTCGCGCGTGGGCGGCGATGCACAATACCGCGCCATGCGACAGGTGGCCGGCCGCTTGAAGGGCGACATGGCCCAGTTCCGCGAACTGGCCGCCTTCGCCCAGTTCGGTTCCGACCTCGACGCGGCGACCCGCCGCCAGTTGGATCGCGGCCAGCGCCTGACCGAGATTCTCAAGCAGCCGCAGTATGCGCCGGCCTCCTTTGAGAAACAGGTCATGATCATCTTCGCCGGCACGAACGGCTACCTGGATCGGGTGCCAGTGGGACGGGTACGAGAGTGGGAGGCGGCGTTCCTCAAGTTTATGGATACGCAATATTCCGCCATTGGCGAGGAGATCGCCCGCGAGAAGAAGATGAGTGACGATTGCATCGCCGGCTTGCGCAAGGCGGGTGAAGAGTTCAACAAGACGTGGTCGTGAGGAATGAAGCGTAAAACGTAATTACGCTTTACGCTGTACGTTTTACGCAAGAGTGTAAGGCTTGGCAACGATCCGCGAGATTCGACGACGCATTCGCAGCGTCAAGAACATCGCCCAGGTGACTCGCGCGCTGGAAGCGGTGTCCGCCTCGAAGGTGCGCCGCGCGCAGGCCCAGGTGTTGGCGACGCGCCCGTACGCGCAGCAGGCCTGGGAAGTGCTCACGTCGCTGACGCAACAATCCGGCGCGGGGCCTCACCTCCATCCATTGCTGGCCGTGCGTCCCGTCAAGACGATCGGCCTGATCGTCGTCAGCGGCGATCGCGGCCTGTGCGGAGCGTACAACTTCAATATCATCCGCAAGGTGATGGAGCTGATACGCGATCAATCGGCGAGCACGCGCCTGGTGACGGTGGGTCGCAAGGGGCGCGAGTTGCTGGTGCGCGCCGGGCAAAACGTTGTGGCGGAATTCAGTAACCTGTCGGCAGCGCCGGCCGCGCTTGAAATCACACCGATTGGGCGGATCGTCGTCGACGATTTCTTGGGTGAGAAGATTGACGAAGTCTACGTGGCTTACACGACCTTCGTCAGCACCCTCTCGCAGAGGCCGGCGATCAAGCGATTGCTGCCGCTCAAGCTCGAGGCGGCTGATCACGTGGCGTCTGATCTGATCGTGGGCGCGGAGACGGGCCGCCTGACGCGGCGCGAGTACCTCTACGAGCCTGGCCCAGAGGCGCTGCTGGGCGCGCTGATTCCGCGCTTGATCGAGTTGCAGGTGTACCAGGCTGTCCTGGAGTCGCTGGCGAGCGAGCACTCCGCGCGCATGGTCGCCATGCGTAACGCGACGGATAGCGCGCGCGACCTCGTCGGCCAGTTGACGCTGACTTACAACAAGGCCCGCCAGCAGTCGATCACCAGCGAGTTATTGGACATTGCCGGCGGCGCGGAGGCGCTGAGGCAGGTTCTGGCGCAGGCTTAATGACGAACGACGAAGCGCGACGTTGGTCGTTCGTCCTTCGTCGGAGCCGTGAACGGGATTTTCGGGGAGGATGGGCCAATGACTGAGAATGGGATAATGGGCAAGGTCGTGCAGGTGCAGGGGGGCGTGGTCGATGTCGAGTTCGCGCCGGAGCACCTGCCGGAGATTTATTACGCACTGGAGATCGACCGGGGCGATAAGCGGCTGCCCCTGGTTCTGGAAGTGCAGCAGCACCTGGGCAACAATCGCGTTCGCACTGTAGCGATGGACACCACCGATGGACTGGCGCGCGGCGTCCTGGTGCGCAATACCGGCGCGCCGATCAGCGTGCCGGTCGGCCAGGCCGCGCTAGGTCGCATCTTCAACGTGCTCGGCCAGCCGGTCGACGGCAAGGGGGCTGTGAACGCGACGGCGCGTATGCCGATCCACCGCAAAGCACCGTCGTTTGAAGAGCAGTCCACGCGAACCGATGTGTTCGAGACCGGCGTCAAGGTCATCGACCTGATCGCGCCGTTCACCAAAGGCGGCAAGACCGGCGTGTTTGGCGGTGCGGGCGTCGGTAAGACCATCATCATCATGGAGCTGATCCGCTCGATCGCGACCGAGCACGGCGGATACTCGGTGTTCGCGGGCGTCGGCGAGCGCACGCGCGAAGGCACGCAACTGTACAAGGAGATGAACGAATCGGGCGTCATCGACAAGACAGTGATGGTCTTCGGCCAGATGAACGAGCCGGCGGGCGTGCGCCTGCGCGTCGGGTTGACCGGCCTGACGATGGCCGAGTACTTCCGCGACGAAGGCCGCGACGTACTGTTGTTCATCGACAACATCTTCCGCTTCTCGATGTCGGGTTCCGAGGTGTCGGCGCTGCTGGGCCGCCTGCCGAGCGCGGTGGGTTATCAGCCGACGCTCGGCAACGAGATGGGCGAATTGCAGGAGCGCATCACGTCGACCAAGCGCGGCTCGATCACGTCGATGCAGGCGGTGTATGTGCCCGCCGACGACTATTCCGATCCGGCCCCGGTGGCGACCTTCGCTCACCTCGACGCGACGATCGCGCTCGATCGCGCCATCTCGGAGAAAGGCATCTACCCGGCGGTCGATCCGCTGGCCTCCACCTCGCGCATCCTCGACCCGAACATCGTCGGCCCGGATCACTACAACACCGCGCGAGAAGTGCAGCGCGTGCTCCAACGCTACAAGGACTTGCAGGACATCATCGCCATCCTCGGCGTCGAGGAGTTGAGCGAAGACGACAAGCTGCTGGTGGCGCGCGCGCGCAAGATCGAGCGCTTCTTCTCGCAGCCGATGTTCGTCGCGCAGCAGTTCACGGGCCGCGAGGGCCGCTACGTGCCGCTGAAGGAGACGGTTCGCGGCTTCCGCGAGATTCTCGACGGCAAGTATGACGATCTGCCGGAGCAGGCGTTTTACATGGCCGGTCCGATCGACGACGTGATTGTGGCGGCGGAGAAATTGCGCCGGGGCGAGAGTATCTAATGCGAAAAACGTAAAGCGTAAAACGTAATTGCGTTTCACGCCTTACGTTTTACGGGTGAACTATGCCCATTCGGCTGGAAATTGTCACGATCGAACGCCGGATCTTCTCGGGCGATGTGGATATGGTGATCGCGCCGGGAACGGACGGCGAGCTGGGTATTCTGCCGCATCATACGCCGCTGCTGACTTCTTTGAAGGAAGGCATCTTGCGCGTCAAGCGCGGCGGTGAAGAGGAACTCTTCGCTATCGGCGGCGGGATCATGGAAGTGCTGCCGGACAAAGTGATCGTCATGGCCGACGCCGCCGAGCGCTCCGACGAGATCGACGTGGCCCGGGCTGAGGCGGCACGCCACCGCGCCGAGCAATTGCTGCAAGAGCGCCCCAGCGGCGTCGAGCTGGATACGGCGCTCGCCGCGCTGCGCCGCTCGCAGGTTCGCCTGAGGGTGGCCCAGCAGCGTCGCCGTCGCCAGGGCGTGTCCATCCGATCCGAATGATCCAATCCAGCCGGAGAACGTGAATGTTTCGAAAGGAAATCGGCGTTGACCTGGGTACGGTCAATGTGCTCGTTCACGTGCGCGGGCGCGGCATCGTCTTGCAGGAGCCGTCGGTCGTCGCACTGTCCGTGGACGAAGATAAGATCGTCGCGGTCGGCGAGGAAGCCAAAGCGATGCTGGGCCGCACGCCCGATCTGATCGAAGTCGTCCGCCCGATGCGCGATGGTGTCATCGCCGATTACCGCGTGACCGAGGCGATGTTGCGCTACTTCATCGAGAAGGTCACCGGCCGAGGTTTCTTCCGCCCCTTGTTCAAGCCTCGCATCATGATCAGCGTGCCGTACGGCGTGACGAGCGTCGAGAGCCGCGCCGTGCACGAAGCCGGCGTCGCCGCCGGCGGATCACCCCGCGACGTGCACCTCATCCCCGAACCGATCGCGGCGGCGCTGGGCGCGGGCTTGCCCGTCGAGACGCCCACCGGCAACATGATCGTCGATTTCGGCGGCGGCACGACCGAGGCCGCCGTCGTGTCGATGAACGGCATTGTCGCAGCGAACTCGGTGCGCGTCGGCGGCGTGCGCATGGACGAGGCGATCATGGCTTACGTGCGCAAGAAGTACAATCTGGTCATCGGCGAACCGACCGCGGAAGAGCTCAAAGTCCGCATCGGAGCAGGGATGCCGCTCGAAGAAGAACTGGAGATGGAAGTGCAGGGACGGGACATGGTCGCCGGCCTGCCGCGCACCGTCCGGATCACCTCGTCGGAAGTGACGGAAGCCATTCAAGAGCCGCTGGGCGCGATCATCGGCGTGATCCGCAGCGTGCTGGAGAAGACGCCGCCGGAATTGTCGAGCGACATCATCGATCGGGGCATGGTGCTCGTCGGCGGCGGCGCACTGCTGCGCAAGATCGATGCACTCGTCACCAAGGAAACCGGCGTGCCGAGTTACGTGGCCGAAGCGCCGATGGCGTGCGTCGCGCTTGGCGCGGCGCGTGCGCTGGATGACTACAATCGGCTGAGGCGTACCATCCCCGGGTTGTAGAATTCAGCCCGGTTCACCGGGCTTCCATGCTCTGAGCCGGGAGATTCATCTCCCGGCGAGCACGCCGGAGGAGGCTCAATAGGTGTTTCGGGGAGATCGGTGCAACGAATCCACAACGGATAAACGAATGCGGCCTGTGTGTCGTCACGCTGGGCGTGAATTCGTTTACGGGAGCACTGCACCGCATGTGTCCGTTGTCCATCCGGTGCTTCGCTTCGCTGCGAGGGCTATAGTGCACACGCCGAAAGCGCGTGTTCGCGGATAAAGTTTGCGAGGACGCATGCACACTTATCGATTGGCCCTGATTGGCTTCGGCAATGTCGGTCAGGGCTTTGCCCAGATTCTACGTGACAAAGTCGACGAACTGGCGCAGCGTTTCGGCGTCCGATTTCAGATCGTCGCCGTGAGCGACCTCCTTAAGGGCAGCCTGCATGATCCGGCTGGCCTTGATCCCGCTGTGCTGCTCGACGCCGTCCAGACGACCGGCCAGCTCGACTCCGTTCCCGCAGCCGATCGCGGCTGGGATGCGCTGCGCACGATTTCCGAGGCCGATGCCGATGTCATCGTCGAGTTGAGTTACACTGATCTCAAGACCGGCGAGCCGGCCTACACGCATCTGCGCCAGGCGCTGGCGCTGGGCCAGCACGTCGTCACGACGAACAAAGGCCCGGTCGCCTTGCATTACGCCGAACTGAAGGCGCTGGCCGACGAGCGCGGCGTCGAGATCGGCGTGGAGGGCACGGTGATGAGCGGCACGCCGACGCTGCGCCTCGGCGCGGAGCTGCTGGCGGCGGCGGGCATTCGGCGTATTCAGGGCATTCTCAACGGCACGACGAATTACATCCTGACCCAGATGGACGCGGGCATGGCTTACGCCGACGCGCTGGCCGAAGCGCAGGCGCGTGGCTACGCCGAAGCCGATCCGACCGGCGACGTGGAAGGCTTCGATGCGGCGGGGAAAGTGGTGATTCTCGCCAATCTGCTGATGGGGGTTCCGCTTACCATGAGCGATGTCGATCGGCGCGGCATCACCGGCCTGACCGTTCAGGACATTGCCACGGCGAAAGCGAATGGCGAACGCTGGAAGTTGATCGGGCGCGTAGAGCGGATCGAGGGTCAGGCCCGCGCCAGCGTCGGGCCAATGCGTCTGCCGCTGGCGCACCCGCTGGCGAATGTCGGCGGCGCGACGAATGCCATCACTTTCACGACCGATCTGCTCGGAGATGTGACGCTGATCGGGCCGGGCGCGGGTCGCTTAGAAACCGGCTACGCCCTGGTGTGTGACCTGCTGGCGATTCATCGCAAGCAGAAAACCTGAAGAGTAAAACGTAAACACGTTAGAGGTAATACGTCATCCGCTGCAGGTACGCCACCGGATCGAGATGCTGTACGTGCACGCCGTCGGGCACGGTCAGCGAGATCGGGGCATAGTTCAAGATGGCCGTCACACCAGCCTCGACGCAGGTATCGGCAACCTTCTGCGCCTCGCTGGCCGGCGTGGCGATCATCACCACCTTGATCTTCTGCTCCATCAGCAAGTCCTTCAAACGCGCCACGTCCAGAACCTCCAGATCGCCGATGCGCGTGCCGATCTTGGCGGGATCGTTGTCGAACAACAGCCCGATCGAGAAACCTCGATTCTTGAAGCCGTTGTAACGCGCCACGGCGTGCCCCAGATCGCCCACACCGATCAGGGCCACTTCCCACTCGCGATCGACTTTGAGGATGCGCTTGATCTGTTCTTGCAGGTGGCTGATCCTGTAGCCGGTTCCCTGCTTGCCGAACTCGCCGAAGTGGGACAAGTCTTTGCGAATCTGCGCAGAGGAGATACCGAGCTTCTGTCCGAGTTCGTGCGAGGATGTGATTTCCTGCCCGGCCGCCGTCATGTGTGCCAGCGCCCGAAGATAAATGGGCAACCGCCCGACGACAATGTCGGGCACATCTCCCGATGGCATGGGGAACCTCTCCTTTGGCTTAGTTACGTACAATCACAATCGTGAAAATCATACCATAATCCGCGCGCCGCCGCAAACTTTGAGGCGCTTTCGTGGAGGCTCCCTATGTTTTCGTTGACTCACCCTCCGCGCGGCGGTATAATCCATCCGTTTGTGGGATTTCTTGCGAGTGTTGACTCGCTCGAGGAGTGTAAGTATGCGTCGTTGGATGTGGGTCGCTTTGGCGGTGGCGATCGTCGCGATCGTCGCCATCCTGATCGTCCGGCAGCAAAACGAGGCCGTCAGCACAACCGTGAACGATGCAGATACGGTGACGGTGCAGCGCAAGCAGTTGGTGGCTTCGATCAGCGCCAGCGGCAGTGTCAGCCCCGTGGCGCAAGTGTTGCTGAACTTCAACACGCCGGGCACGGTGCAGGAGGTCATGGTTGTTGAGGGCCAATCCGTGAAGAAGGGCGACGTGCTGGCTCGCCTCGATTCGCTCGAGCTCGAACTGGCTGTGCGGCAGGCCGAGCAGGCGCTGATCGTGCAGCAGTCAGCCTACAGCCAGACGGTAGCGCCGCGCACACAGGATGTCGATGCGGCCCGCGCGGCTCTGGTCAGCGCACAGGCCGGCCTCGGGGCGTTGATCCGGCCCGATCCGCTCCAGGTCGCTATTGCCCGCCATCAGGCTGACGTGGCGAATGAGACGCGCTATCAGGTGCAGTTGCAGTGGGATAAGGTGAAGGATGCACCGGTCGGCGGAACGGGGCGCGATCTGCTCCAGTCACAATACGCGCAGGCGGTGCTCCAGGCCGAGATCGCCGAATTGCAATACCAGATTGTCGCGCGCGGCGGCACGGATGCGCAGACCGCAGGAGCGCGCGCGCAAGTCGCGCAGGCGCAGGCGTCGCTCGATCGGTTGCTGGGCGATGAGCGCACGCGGCAGCTCGCCGAAGCGCAGTTGCGCCAGGCTGAGTTGAACCTCGAACTCGCCAAGACCCGGTTGGATCGCTCGACCCTCGTCGCGCCATTCGATGGGACCGTGTCCGAAGTCAACGTCGTCGCCGGGCAGGCGGCGGCGGGCGGCTTGCAGCCGGCGATCGTGCTGGCCGATTTGACGTCCTTCCACATCGACGTGGGCGTAGATGAGATCGACGTGGGCCGCCTGACCGAAGGCCAGGCCGTGCAGCTCTCGGTCGATGCGCTGCCGGGCGTGCCGGTGACCGGCGTCGTCGATCGCATTGCGCCAACCGCGCGCGAGAACGCCGGTGTGGTATCGTACAGCGTGACGATTGCCGTCGATCCAACCGATGCACCGCTCCGCGCCGGGATGAGCGCGATCGTCGAGATCACCACCGACGTGCGCGAAAGTGCGCTGGTCATTCCCAACCGCTTCATTCGTATCGATCGCAACACCGGCCGGGCCTACGTCGAAGTGAAACGGGGCGATCAAGTTGAAGAAGTGGAGATCATCACCGGCCTGCGCAACGATAGCGAGAGTGAAGTCCTTCAGGGCCTGAACGAAGGCGATGAGTTGATCGTCCTCCCGAACAGTCCCCAGTTCTTTGGCGGGTAACCTCACCCTCACCCCGGCCTGTCGGCCTCCCCTCTCCCTCTCCTGAACGAACTTCAGGAGAGGGAGAGGGGTCGGGGAAGAGGGTGAGGCAGGAGGCAACTTTGTCCGGCAAGTCTGTGATCGAGATTGAGAACCTGACCAAGACCTACATCATGGGCGACGTGCAGGTGCACGCGCTGCGCGGCGTCTCGTTGGCGATCCATGAAGGCGAGATGGTTTCGATCATGGGGCCGTCCGGTTCCGGCAAGTCGACGCTGATGAATCTGATCGGTTGCCTGGATCAGCCGACCTCGGGCACGTATCGGCTCGATGGCGTCGACGTGAAGCGCATGGACGACAATGCGCTGGCCGATATTCGTAATCGCAAGATCGGGTTCGTTTTTCAGCAGTTCAACCTGTTACCCAGAATGACCGCCGCGCAGAACGTCGTGCTTCCGCTGGTTTATGCTAACGGTAAAGATCGGCACGCTCGTGCGCAGGCCGCGCTGGAAGCGGTGGGGCTGGGCGATCGGATCGGGCATCGGCCCAACGAACTGTCGGGCGGGCAGCAGCAGCGTGTGGCGATCGCGCGCGCGTTGGTCAACGATCCGTCGATCATCCTGGCCGACGAGCCGACCGGCAACCTGGACTCCAAGTCAGGCAAGGAAATCCTCTCGGTCTTCCAACGATTGAATGCCGAGCAGGGCATCACGGTTGTGTTCGTCACGCACGATCCGACGATCGCATCGCACACGCGGCGGATCATTCGGCTTCACGACGGCCTGATTGTCGGCGATGGGGTGGTGAAAGAAGTGGCAGGTGGGTTGGTTGGATAGTTGGATGGTTGGATGGTTGGGTAGTTGGATGGTTGGATAGTTGGATGGTGGGATGCAATCGGCGTCATTGATCGAGAATTTCAAGATAGCGTACCACGCGCTGCGCGCGAACAAACTGCGCTCGGCGCTGACGATGTTAGGCATTATCATCGGCGTCTCGGCGGTGATCACGTTGTTGTCGGTCGGGCGCGGCGTCGAGAAATACATCGCGGATGCGTTCGGCAGTATCGGCACGAATCTGCTCTTCGTGCTGCCCGGCTCGCCTACGGAGACATCCAGCGGGCCGCCGAGAGAGATCGTGCAGGGGAATGTCGTGCTCGGCCCGGCGCTTACCGAGCGCGACGCGGACGCGCTGCGCGACCGCCGGCGCGCGCCCGATGTGGGCCTGGTCGCGCCGGAGGTGCAGTCAGTGGCCACCGTATCACACAGCGGCCAGTCGCGGCGCACGGCGGTCAGCGGCGCGACGCCGGAGTATACCGAAGTGCGGTCGTGGCCGGTCGCCCTCGGCGCGTCGTTGACGGAGAGCGATCTGGCTGCGAACGCCCGCGTCGTCGTGTTGGGCCAGACCGTCGCCGACACCCTGTTTCCGGATGGAGAAGACCCGCTTCAGAAGATCGTCAAGATCAACCAGATACCCTATCGCGTGATCGGCGTGTTGGCGAAGAAGGGCGGCTCGTTGTTCGGCGACGTGGACGATCAGGTCGTCATCCCGCTGTCGAGTGCGCAGGCCGACTTGCCTTCCTTCCGCACGCGCGCGGGTTTGCCGGTGGTGTCGTTCATCTATGTGCGGATCGAAGATGATTCGCAGCGCGAGGCAGCCACGCGCCAGATCACCGAGATTCTGCGCCAACAGCACAACATCGACTATCGTGACGAGGACGATTTCTCGGTGTATAGCCAGGCCGACTTCCTGGCTGCGTTCGGCGCGATCACCAGTGTGGTGACCTTGTTCCTGTCGGCGATTGCCGGCATCTCGCTGCTGGTCGGCGGAATCGGCATCATGAACATCATGCTCGTCACGGTCACCGAGCGCACGCGCGAGATCGGCCTGCGCAAAGCAATCGGCGCGAAGCGGCGCGACATTCTGGCGCAGTTCCTGGTCGAGGCGATGACGCTGTCGCTGTCGGGCGGAATGGTCGGGATCACGCTGGGTGTATCGGGCGCGCTGCTCGTCAGTCAACTGCTGGAAGGATTCTCTGCTGTCGTTTCGCCCGGCGCGATCGCGTTGGCCGTGGGTTTCTCGGCATTCGTGGGATTGTTCTTCGGGTTATACCCGGCGTATCGTGCCTCGCGGCTAAGCCCGATCGAGGCGTTGAGGTATGAATGATTGTATTGGAGAATGTCCGTAACGCGCTGTCGGCTTTGGCGAGCAACCGGCTGCGCTCTGTGCTGACGATGCTCGGCGTGGTCATCGGCACGGCCGCGGTGATCACGCTGCTGTCGGTGGGGCAGGGCGTCGAGTCGTACATCAACGATCAATTTACCTCGCTCGGCACGAACTTGCTGTTCGTGTGGCCGCGCCTGGGCGGCTCGCAGCGCGCCCAGTTCACGCCGGCCAGCTTCAGCCAGACGACGCTCACCGAGCGCGACGCCGGCGCTTTGGGCGACCCGTTGCGCGTGCCCGACGCGAGCGATGTGGCCCCCTTGGTGCGCCTCGATGCGATCGTGCGCTATGGCCGCCAGGACATCATCACGACCGTGCGCGGCGTGGGGGCCGAGTATGCCGCGATACGCGGTTTCCAGGCTGCCTCCGGCCGCACGATCGGTCAAGACGATGTGTTGACGCGCGCGCGCGTCGCCGTGATTGGAATGACTGTGCTCGATGAACTGTTCGGGCCGGACGTGGAACCGCTGGGCAAGACGGTTCGCATCAACGATGTGCCGTTTCGCGTGGTCGGCACGCTCGAGGAGCGCGGCGGCAACCAGTTTGCCAACGACGACAATCAGATCATGGTGCCGATTACGGCCGCACAAGGCCGCCTGGCCGATTTACACGCGCTGAACGGGCTACCCGGCGTCAGCATGATTTTGCTGCAAGCCACGGCGTCCCAGTCGATGGATGCGGTGAAATCCGATTCGACCACCACGCTGCGCGACACGCACAACATCTCGTATCGCGACGACGACGATTTCCGAATCCTGTCGCAGAACGACCTGCTGGCGACGTTCGGACAGATCAGCGCGGCGATCACCGTCTTCCTCGGCGCAATTGCCGGTATCTCGCTGGTCGTCGGCGGCATCGGCATTATGAACATTATGCTCGTCACGGTCACCGAGCGCACGCGCGAGATCGGCTTGCGCAAAGCGATCGGCGCGAAGCGACGCGATATTCTGCTTCAGTTCCTGGTTGAGTCGATGACACTGGCACTGGTGGGCGGATTGCTGGGCATCGCCATCGGCGTGACCGGCGCGACGGCGATCGCCGGCTTGAGCCAGGAGTTTCAGCCGAGGGTGTCGCTGATCACGATCGCGCTGTCTACGGGCATGTCGGTTTTGGTGGGATTGTTCGCAGGGTTGTATCCGGCCCTGCGCGCGGCACGCCTCAATCCCATCGAGGCCTTGCGCTACGAGTAGCAACAGCAAGTGACCGGCACGCCGGGTGTGCACTCCAAGGTTGTCAGCAAATCTAACGCTCACCAACCGCGTCCTCGCGGCTGACCTGCCCTCGCGTGCAAAGCACGCGGGCGTTGAGCCGCCTGACATGTTTTGCGTGAACACCACTCCGAAGGCCCCCGTAGCGGAGCGAAGGGGGTGGAAATGCCGGTCACTTCATTCATCCGGGTCGCGCCGCATGTGCTTAATCGCGCTGCGGCGCTTCTTCTTTTCCAGGCGGCGCTCGCGCGAGGCGGCGGTGGGCCGCGTCGGGCGGCGCTTCTTGCGCGGCTTGAGTGCAGCTCGTAACAACGCCTGGAAACGCTCGATCGTGCCGAGACGGTTGCGGAGCTGGCTGCGCGTCGATTGTGATTCAATGTGCAGGATGCCCTCGCCGTCGATCACGCTCTTCAGTGCGACCAAGATTCGCCCGCGCTGCGCGTCGCTCAGGCTGGGCGAATGGGCGACGTCGAACATCAGTTCAACCCGCGTCGCGTTTTTGTTGACGTGTTGCCCGCCAGGCCCGCTGCTGCGCACGAAGCGGAACTGCAACTCGCCTAGCGGAATGGTCACTTCGTCGTTAATGTGAAGGTCAGAAGAATCGATTTCCAGCATGTTCGATTGGTTCAATTTGGAACCGTTTAAGCGTATAGGCGCACTGTCGCTTTGAAACGGCTTGTCATTGCATAGGTTGCCTATGATACCACCACGTACACACGGCAGAATGAGCGTAGGCAGATTGGGTTGGGGGAAAGTAGAGGATCGGGGTGCGGGCGATCATTTTTAAGCCGAACCCCTTGATCTCGACGCCGAAGTGTGCTAGTCTGAAAACGCCTCGAAGGATGAGGCATGACATCCCCAGGCAGTACGAGCGAAAGGAGGCATATTGGAGAGTGTGGCCTGTTTCCCGCAGGGATCAGGCGACGAGATTACGGCTGCGAGCCGCTAATGATGACTCGATCGGGACACGGTCCCCGGCGCGATGCGGTAAGTCGATGGCGTATGCGCAAGCAGTTCTCGAGGCACCCCACCAGGCCATCTCGCGGGATTGAGTTTCACCTGTGCGAGGTGCCGCCCGCGATACCGCAAAGCCCTCTGAAGAGACGTGGTCTCTTATCCGGCGTAGACAGGTTGCTGGTGGTGGTATGGCCTGGCATGCGCAAGGATAGCCGGACCTGGTGTGTCGAACGTATCCCAGGGACTGCGAGACGCGACCCTCTTCTCACGAAAGATCGAGTATCGTTTATTCCGTCCACGGGCGCTCAACAAGCCGTAGTGCCGTTGAGTTGCGTGCGTGTGGCTCACATTGGCCTGATTACAGGCGCGTAGTTCGATCAGAGATCGGACGAAAGAGCGCACGTCACGCGGACAGGCTTCTTGACGCGATTCCTGCTCAACTGAATATTGATGTGAACGTATCGGACTACCCGGTCTCTGGCCCGGGTAGTCCGTTTTATTGTTCTTCACTTCGATAGGGCCTTGTCTACGATCGATCCGATTGGGTTGATGCCGATGCGTAACATGCCCGGCGTCCAGTTCATCACGATCGTGACCCCGACAACCCGGCCGGTATGCTGGCTGAGAATGGGGGACCCACTCATGCCGCCCGCATTGAAGCTCTCGTCCATGCGAATCCAGGCCCCGTTTTCATCCACCGACTCGATCGTGCCCTGAAGCACGCGCGGCCCGCCTTGCCCATCGCCCAGGCCGCTGTAGAGTGACACACGCTCGCCCGGCTGCGGCCCGCCGCGCGGATCGGGCTGCAAGACGATCGAGGGATCGACCGGGGCATCCGGTATCATCAGCACGTAGTCGATCGTCATGTTGGCCCCGGTGCGCGGCTTGCCCAGCGGGGCGTACAATGACGTGAACGTCGCCACCGTGTCGCCGCGCCCTGCCGCCACGAACGCGATAGGATCGAAGCGGTCTTCGCCCAGACTGTGCGCCGTCGTCACGCCGATCACGTCGCCATTCGGCAATTGCAGCAGAAACCCGCAACCGATCGCCGCGTAGCCGAGACCGGTTTGTACCTGCTCGACGAAGGACACGATCCCGCTTGGGAGCTCGCCGCGCGGCGCGTCGATTGCCGGCGGCGGCGGGGG
>DATBWU010000098.1:0-2195 GCA_036514635.1 Anaerolineae bacterium
CGACCCGTGAGGCGAAGTCCGCGCTAGAGAGGCGACGGCCAGGCCATGGTGTTCATGAAGAAGCCCGTATATCCACGCCCACGACTGCTCGCGGGCGGCGCTGTTCGCACGCTCGGTCTGCGTCGGGCGTTGCCGCATAACTAGTGAGTATACGGAATCCTCGCCGCTCTATCCCCCGGCCAGAGTCTTATACGGCTTTTTTGCCGTATATCCACCCGCTGGGGGATGTTTTCCGGAAACTTTTCCGTATAATACACGGTGACGGGTTTTACACGGAAACGTTTCAGCCTAAACACCTCGTGCCGCTATTTTGCGGGATCCGCTGCCAAGCCTGCATGAATGGCAGCTCATCCATTGGTATACACACCGTCCAACGCTAGTTTACGCCAACCCTTCTTGCAGGTCAAGTGTGAGGTGTCACATGTTGCAGCGCCAAGGCCGGCTGCTCGATCAAGTGCGCGACGCTCTGCGCCTGAAGCACTACTCCATCCGCACCGAAACCGCCTACCTCGATTGGGTCCGGCGCTACGTCCTCTTTCACAACAAGCGCCATCCCGCCGATATGGACACGGACGAGATTCGCACCTTTCTCACGCACCTCGCCCTCGATCAGAACGTCGCCGCCTCGACGCAGAATCAGGCCCTTAGCGCTCTGCTGTTCTTGTATCGAAATGTCCTCGGTCGGGAGTTGAATCTCCCGATCAACGCTATGCGCGCGCAGAGACCGGCGCGTCTGCCCACTGTGTTGGCCAAAGAAGAGGTGACGGCTGTCATCGGCGATCTGACGGGGGTGTACCAATTGATGGCAAAACTGCTCTACGGCAGCGGCCTGCGCTTGATGGAATGTGCCCGGCTGCGCGTGAAGGACGTCGACTTCGCTCAATACTTGATCGTGGTGCGTGATGGCAAGGGCATGCAGGATCGTATCACGGTGTTGCCCAACACACTCGTCGTCCCTCTGCAGGAGCATCTTCAGCGGGTGCGACGCTTGCACAACGACGATCTGGCCAATGGTTTCGGCGGGGTGTATCTGCCCGAAGCGCTGGAGCGGAAATTTCCTAGCGCCGAGCGCGATTGGATCTGGCAGTATGTCTTCCCCTCCGGCCGGCGCTCGGTCGATCCCCGCACGGGCGTCGAGCGCCGCCACCACGTCGAGCCGAGCACGCTGCAAAAAGTCGTCAAAGAAGCCGCCCGTCGCGTCGGCATTCAGAAGCGCGTCAGTTGCCACACGTTCAGGCATAGCTTCGCCACACACCTGCTCCAATCAGGCTACGATATCCGCACCGTCCAGGAACTCCTCGGTCACAAAGATGTGAAGACGACGATGATCTACACGCACGTCCTGAATCGAGGAGGCTTGGCTGTTCGCAGTCCACTCGATTAGATGCCTCGCCAACTCAGAAAGCGGACAGGCTCCCCCTTCTCCCGAAGCGGCTTTCCTTCGGGAGAAGGGGTCAGGGGATGAGGGCTTTGAAATCCACAAATCGATACCCCACGCCTCGCTCGGTCAGGATGTAGCGCGGGTTTGCCAGGTCAGGCTCGATCTTCTGGCGCAGGTACGTGATGTACAGCCGCAGATAGTGCGTCTCGTCGCGATACTCGTAGCCCCACACTTTCGAGAGCAGCACGTCGTGCGGCACGATGCGCCCCGCGTTGCTGACCAGATGATACAGCAGTCGATATTCCGTCGGGCGCAATTTCACTTCCTGCCCGCCCGCCAGCACGCGCCGATTCGCAAAATCGATCTGTAAGTAGTCGTCCACCTTGACGATCGATTTCTCCGGCAGCGCGGGCATCTCGGCGCGGCGCAGCGCAGCCTTCACGCGGCTGGTCAGTTCGCGCGGGCTGAACGGCTTGGTCACATAATCGTCCGCGCCCAGCCCCAGCCCCTTGACTTTGTCGTCTTCGTCGTCCTTGACGGTCAGCATGATCACCGGCACCGTCGAGACTTCGCGCAACAATCGCAGCGTCTCGAAGCCGTCCAGCTCCGGCATCATCACATCCAGCACCACCAGGTCCGGCAGCTCGTCGCGCACCTTGTTCAGCGCGTCCAACCCATTGCCGGCCTGGATGACGCGAAAGCCTTCCAGCTCCAGGTTCATACGAATGAACTGGATCATGCGCGGCTCGTCATCGACGACCAGAATGGTATGCTTGTCTTCGGGGGGCATGGCTGAAAGGCTGAGGGATGAAGG
>DATBWU010000099.1:0-6355 GCA_036514635.1 Anaerolineae bacterium
GGCCCGGCGCGATCGCGCCGCGATCGTGCAGGCGGAAGTATTCGGCGGGATTGAGCGTGCCGATGCGGATGGCCGTGATCGGATCGAGGCCGAGCGCGATCGCGCGGCGGATCAGATAATCGATGTGGCCTTGATCGAGCAGGTCGGCAGGCTGGCGGTCGTCGGTGCACCAGCAGATGCGGCGCACGTTCGCAGGCGTGATCAAGGGCAGCAGTGTCTCCAGGTTGCGCGCGTTCGTCGCCTCGCGGATGAAGACGACCATGCCCAGCCGTAGTTTCTCTCGCGCCTCTTCGACGGTGGTGCTCTCGTGGTCAGAGCCGATGCCTGCTGCGACGTAGGCATTCAGCGTGTGCCCTCTCAGGCCGGGCGCGTGCCCATCGCGCACACTCTTCTCGAACGCACGCAGCTTGTCGAGCACGTCTTCCGCGCCGTGCACCACGCCGGGGAAGTTCATCATCTCGGCCAGACCCAGCACCCACGGATCGTTCTGGTACGGCGCGATGTCGTACCAGTGCAGCACCGCGCCCGCCGTCTCCATGCCCGTCGCCGGCACGCACGATGGCATCATCACAAAGATACTGAGCGGGTTGTACTTGGCCGTGTCGAACATGTAGCGGATACCGTCGAGGCCGAGCACGTTGCCGATCTCGTGTGGGTCGATGACCACCGTCGTCGTCCCGCGTGGCACGACCGCCCGCGCGAACTGCGGCGGCGGCACCATGCTCGATTCGATGTGGACGTGCGCGTCGATGAAACCGGGCGCGAGGAATTTGCCCGACACATCAATCGTCTCTTGGGCAGCGTACGTTCCCAGGCCAACAATGTGGCCGTCGGCGATGGCGACGTCGGCCTCGTACACTTCGCCGCTGAAGACATTCACGACCTTGCCACCCTTGAGCACCAGGTCGGCAGGCGCGTCGCCGCGCGCAATTTGGATGAAGCGGGAGAGTTCCATAGTGTGATTATAGCATCTCTGTCGCCCGGCATCCCCCTCTAAGGCCCATCCACTCAGATGACAAGTCATCCCGGATGGCTTATAATCATAGCGCCGCCGATTCAGACCCCAATAGAAAGGGTTGTCTATGCCGCGCATTCCATCGTCGCGCTCGATCGCCAGGCTGCCTCAAACGTCCGAGACCTGGCTCATCGCCATCGCTCAACTCCGCACCTGGATCACACAGCCGGATGAAACCCCATACCGCCCATACGCCATCTTTATCTTAAACATGGACGACGGCGCGATCTTGAACGCGGACCTGGTCGAGTCTGCACCCACGCCAGAGCGGGTGCGTGATGCGCTGTTCAGAGCCATATCTAAACCGGCTCGCGAAGCCGGCCCACCGCGCCGGCCCGAAACCCTCATCGTCCCGCCCGCCCTGGCCCTGGGACTGGTCCAGTCGCTGGCCGAGACCAACCTGGAGATGGCGATCATCGAACGGGAACCACCCGACGAGTTCTGGAACATCGTCCACGATCTCGAATCGCACTTGCGCGGCGAGGGGCCGGAGCAGCCCGGCCTTCTATCGGTGACCGGCGTGACGCCAGCGGTGGTCGGGAGTGTCTTTGCCGCCGCCGCCGATTACTATCGCGCCGCGCCGTGGATATACTTGAACAACTCGCAGGTGATCGCCATACGCCACCCGGCCGAGCCGAAACATCGCTACGCCGTGGTGATGGGAAACGGCGGCGTCGAGTACGGGCTGGCGACTTACCTGCGCTGGGAGGACGTCGTCCGATCGCACATGGAGGCCGACAACCCGATGGAGGCCCTCCCCGATGTGGGCGCACATTCACTGTTCTATGACCGAATCAGCCGGATGGCATTCGACGATGTCGAGGCAATGGAGAAATACGGCTGGGACGTAGCCGGTGAAGAAGCCTACCCGATCCCGATCGTCATCGACAAGAAGACCGGTGCGCGCCGCCCGGAATTGATCGACATGCTGTGGTACGAGGCTGCGCTGCGAGTGATTCCCTGGCTCGTGCGCGAGTATCTCAAGCCGGATGGGCGCGGCGACTACCTGCCGGTCGAAATGTCGATCGAAATCACGACGCACACCGGCCCGCTCAGGGTCGACGTGAAGTACCCCGCCGGCGAATTGCCTTTGGCCCAACGTCCGGTTCAAGACATTGACTGGTCCGATGAGGAGGACGAGGAGGAAGAGGCTCCCTTCTTCGATCGCCGGGCGATGGAAGGCATGATGGCGCAGATCGCAGGGCAAATGGGTGGCGAAACCGGATCGCCTGATCCCGAACTCGACCGGGCACAAGAATTGATGTACAAGGCGTGGGAAGAATCCAATCCGGCCAAGCGCATCGCGCTGGCACACAAGGCCCTGTCAATCTCGGCCAACTGCGCCGATGCTTACGTGCTGTTGGCCGAGGAGGAAGCCGGCTCGGTGGGCCGCGCCCTGGAATTGTACCAGCAGGCCGTGGCCGCCGGAGAGCGCGCGCTCGGCCCGGAATACTTTCGCCGCTTTGCCGGTGAGTTCTGGGGCCTGCTGGAAACGCGCCCGTACATGCGCGCGCGCCACGGGCTGGCCGATACCCTGTGGCGGTTGAACCGCCGAGAAGAAGCGATCGAGCACTACCGCGAACTGCTGGGCCTGAACCCGAATGACAATCAGGGTATCCGTTACGTGCTGCTCGACCTGCTGCTGCACCTTGAGCGTGACGAGGAAGCGGCGCAGCTGCTCCGCAAGTATCGCGACGATTGGTCATCCGTGTGGACCTACACGCGCGCACTGCTGGAGTTCCGCCGTGGGGGCGCGTCGGCCAAAGCGCGCAAAGCGCTGAACGAGGCGCTCGAACAGAATCCACACGTGCCGGCGTACCTGACCGGCAAGAAGCGTATCCCCAATCGCCTGCCCGCTTACATCGGCCTGGGCGACGAGAACGAAGCGATCGCGTATGCCGCCGACTTCCTGAACCACTGGCGGCGCACGCCGGGCGCGGTCGAGTGGCTGAGCGAGCAGGCGAAGGCGCGGCCGGCCCCGGCCCGGCCAGGCAGGCTCGCATCGCCCAAGCGCGCCTCGCCGAAGGCTAAGCGCAAGGCGGCCGGTCGAGGTAAACGGAAACCCAGCGCGCGGCGATAGCGAACATGAACATCGCCATTCTCTCCGATACACACACCGACCGGGACAGGCTGATCGAAGCGCTGAAGATTCTGGAGAAGGAATCGATCCGCGTGGTGATGTTTTGCGGCGACGTGACCGATGCCGCGCTGATCCCGCTGCTCAGCGGGTTAGAAGTGCACCTGGTGGAAGGCAACGTCGATCCCGATCCCGGTGACCTGCGCCGCGCCGTCGAGCGGTTGGGCAACGGCAGCACGTTCGGGCTGGAGTACGCGGCCACGATCGACGGCAAGTCCATCGCCATGCTGCACGGCCATCTCACCGACCGGCTGATCGAGACCATTCACAGCGGTTTATACGACTACGTCTTTCACGGCCACACGCATCGCCGCCGCGACGAGCGCATCGGCAAGACGCGCGTGATCAACCCCGGCGCGCTGGGCGGTGTGCGCCACGAATCGCGCTCGTTCGCCATCCTCGATCTGGCTACTGATCGATTGCGTGTCATTAAGTTGGAGCAGGGAGACATAGGGCGCGGATGAAGGGCTATGGATTCCGCTTATAGACTAACCTGCGTTCTTTGACGGGGTGTTCCAAATCCAGCGCAAGTTGATAAGGTCTGATTTGCCCATGAGGGAGATGCTTGGGCGGGGCGAAGTTAGTGACAAGGACTTCCTTATTCGGCACACGTGAGTTGTCATTCTTCTTCACGCTCATGCCTGATGACGATTGTACAGAGATGATGAAGTGCTTCCCAAACATCTCGCGTATTTCAGGGATGTCGTAAGAAGACAGAATCCACTTGCATTGCGTATGCTTAAGCCGTTCTGCTAATTCGCGGTGTGCTGCCCACTCACGCATGTTATGCGCATAGTTGGCTCCATTGTCGGGATATGGCGGGTCGAGATACATCGCTGTGCCAGATCGATCATACCGATCAAGGCATTCTTGCCAATTCAGGTTCTCAATGATCACTGTACGCAGACGCTCGTGAACCGGCTGAAGACGCTCGCGCAGCGTTTTCAAGGCCCCAATCAGTCGGTTACCGTGCCCGCCATCGGTGATGCTGGTTTGGAAGCGAGGGTAGTTGAGTTCACCGCCCCACCCAGCCATAATCAGGTAGTAGAAACGATGGGCACGCTGCACATCGGTGAGTTGCGATGAATCTAGATTCGCAAGACGGTTGAATTCCGCACGTGAGGCCAGTTCCCACTCGAAAGAAGCGATTAGCTCTTCCGGCTTTTCTTTGACTACCCGGAAAAAAGCGATCAATTCTTGATCGATGTCGTTCAGGATTTCAACATCGCTGGGCGGCTTTCCGAACAGGACCCAGGCAGCCCCGGCGAATGGCTCGACATAGCAAGTGTGCGGAGGCAACAAGTCAATAATCGGCTTGCGAAGGCGCGATTTGCCGCCGACCCACTTGAAAGGGCTGTTCAGCATCTTGTAGGCGGTATCTTTTTTGCTCGTGGTCGCCATGTGAGTTTCCCAAGTATCAGTCGGCTAGGTGCCATAACCCTGTCTCTACTAGAGACATTATAACACATGACCCGAAAGCTGTCAACTCCACGATCACAAGAACAGAACATACAGCGCTTCGGTGAGAAACTACGCAAGCTGCGAACCAGGCGAGGTTTGACATTGAAAGAACTGGCTGCTGCATTGGGGTACATTGCACATGGGCACATAAGCGAATTGGAGGCTGGAAAGAAAATGCCTACAGTGGAGTTCGTACTCAAGGTGGCGAACCTGTTCGGCGTTACCACAGACCAGTTATTGAAGGATAAGTTGGACCTGGACGATGGATCAAAAGGTTAAGCATCCGACACCGCGCGAAGTGGAAAGGCTCCGTCTTATCTTGAGTACGTACCAGGACGGCTCGGGAATGCTCGCCCTCAAAGGCGGCAGAGCGCTACCGGGCTGGCGTGATTTTGAACGCGCTGTTGCTCTTGCTCTCGGCGGCCAGGCTCAGGAGAACAAGGCCATCTTCGATGTATTGTTGCCAAGCCCGGATCGGCTTGATGTGAAGTACGGATTATCATGCAAGATGCGGCGCGAACTGGACCGAATCGAGAGGGACGGTCGCGTCACACTGGAGTTGTCAAACTCGGCGGGGAAGTTCTGGGATCATCTCAGAACCAAAGGGATACATCAGCGAAACTACAAGAGCCGCCCACAGGATGTCGGAGATGCGCTGATCGAGTTGGTTAAGCAATGGCACAACGAGGTCAGTCTTGCTCAGGGTGGCAACGTCGATCTAACTCACAGCTCATATCTGACACTGTCATGGAACAAAGCCGGCGAGTATCAGTTGCATCAGTTTTCGCTGGAAATGCCCAGGCGAGGTGAATTGGCATGGAGTTTTCCACAAGTCGACAAGAGAGGTTACCAGTCAAGAGCCAGACACTTGGCAGGTTATGATTCCAACGGCATCCTCTTTGAATGGTATGGCGAGTCCGGCGGTCAACTGAAGCATTACCCTTTGGCACGGGCAGCGCTTTGGTCATCAGAGCGTTTTCGTTTGGAGCCTCTCCGCGATAATCGGAACTACGGTTTACATGATAAGGTAACTTCATACTTTCCGGAGCTTTGGACCAGAGCAAATCAGGAGGGATGAGGCGCGAATATGAAAATCGGCGTCGTGTCCGACACGCGCGACAACCGCGAAGGCCTCAAACTCTTGCTCGATAGGCTGTTGGTTGGCGGGGCGCGCTGGCTGTTCCACTGCGGCGGCCTCGGCGCGGTCGAGATGGTCGAGCTGCTCAAGCCGTGGCAGGTGTACATCGTGCGCGGCGAGCGCGAGCGCGACTGGCCGATCATCGAGCAGGCGCTGCAAAAAGCGCGGCTCCAGTCGTCGCTGCCGACGCACATGACGGTGATGCTCGAAGCCAAGCGCATCGGCCTGTGCCGGGGCGAGGATATGGCTCTGGTCAACCAGTGGGCCAAGTCGCGCGAGTTCGACTACATCTTCCACGGCCACACGCTGCGCCGCCGCGACGAGCGCCAGGGCCGGACGCGCATCATCAACCCCGGCGCGCTGAGCGGCCCCCGCTACCAGCCGCGCTCCGGCTGTCTGATCGATCTCGCCACCGACGACGTGAAGTTCGTTGAGATTCCAGGATGAACAGGCCGTAGCCTCCTATCCAAAGGGCGACACAAAAACCCAGGTGACCATTCAACACGGCTATCTACCCAACGCGACGAAAGCCGAGCGGATGAAGAGACACTGGAAGGAGCGGCTGGAGGAATTGAAGCGCCTGCTGGAAAAGTAGTCAGGCCGA
>DATBWU010000100.1:0-12465 GCA_036514635.1 Anaerolineae bacterium
ACACGCCGAGCAACACGCCGACGCCGAGCAACACGCCGAGCGGCACGCCGACGCCGAGCAACACGCCGACGCCGAGCAACACACCGACGCTGACCAACACGCCGAGCAACACGCCGACGCCGAGCAACACGCCGACGCCGACGGCAACGCAACTCGGCGCGAACAACACCGGCTGGATCAGCCCGCGGGCGCAAGCTGCGCAATCGGGTGGTGATGGCAACGGCTATCAGACCTCGCCGGCCAACGCCTTCGCCGACGGCGGCGGCGTCGCCAGCGACGTCAACAGCGGCACCAACACCAACACGAACTGCGGCAACGCCGGCAAAGACCGCCACGCCTTCTTCGATTATCCGATCACGCTGCCCGCAGGCGCGACGATCAACGGCATCGAAGTACGTCTCGACGCGCGTGCGGATAACACCGGCGGCGCACCGCACATGTGCGTCGAGATCTCGTGGAACAACGGCACCTCGTGGACGGCGGTCAAGCAGAATCCTAATCTGCTCACGACCGAGCGCACCGACATTCTGGGCAGCGCGACGGATACCTGGGGTCGCACGTGGAACACCAGTGAGTTGACCAGCACGACCTTCCGCGTGCGCATCACCAATGTGTCCAGCAGCACCGCGCGGGACTTCTTCCTCGATTGGGTTCCCGTGCGCATTACGTACACCGGCGGCAGCGGGGTGACGAATACGCCTACCCTCACTCCGACACCAACGAATACACCGCCGGGGCCGACCTCGACATTCACGCCGACGCCGAACAACACGGCCACTCCCACAAACACGGCCACACCGGGCGCGCCGGTGCCCACGACCGTCACCCTTCAGGTAGCGGCTTCATCCGACGATGTCAACCAGGATGGAACCGCACTAGAGAGTACGTCGACGACTGTGTGGCTGGGCAACGCTTCATCTACGACGTCAAGCTATTCCGGCCTTCGGTTCACTAATCTCAGCCTCCCTCCGGGGGCGACCATCAACTCCGCGCGCCTGGAAGTCTTCTCGAGCCAGTCCCAGTGGATCAGTATCGGTTTCAGCATTGCGGCAGAGGCTTCCGGCAATAGCCCAACCTTCTCGTCGAACAACCTGCCCTCTCAGCGCACTCTCACCACACATACGGTGAGCCACAACTCGAATGTGCAATGGCAAGCAAACACCTGGTACTCGCTGGACGAGATGGCAGCGGTGATTCAAGAGGTGATCGATCGGCCGGATTGGCAGAGTGGGAATAGTCTGTCGATCATCTTGAGAGGCACAGGCAGCACCTGGGGCCGGAAGTTCATCACGAGCTGGAATGGCTCGCCGGCGACAGCACCCAGATTGGTCATCACCTATACCCCCAGCACCGGGCCGTAACGCAACGGGCCGGGTGAAAGGAAGTGTTCAGTATGATCGCGAAATCAGAATCCACTGCAGCCAACGCTAGCCCAACCGGCGGTCTTCATGGTCGGTGGCCCGGACGTCGATGCGCGGCTGGAGCTGATGCACTATCTCGGCGACGCCTTTCAGGCCGGCGGGTTGGGCTTGCTGGTCGATGCTGACATCGTGCAATTCGATGCCACTTCGCTCGGATTCAACGCGGTTGGGAGGTTCAGCTTATGCTTCGGAATCACGTGCGTCCGGCCATCACTAAAGCAACTGTTCTGATCATGGGTGGCCCCGATGTTGATCTCCGCCTGGAACTCATGGGGCATCTGCAGGCGGATTTTGAAATGCTCGCCGCTGGCACCGCCATCGAGCTTCAGCCGAGATTCGTGTCGGCTGGTTTCAGGTACTATCCTTATCCGCTCGGCCGCACCATCAGCCCCGTTGCCGATCTCTATTCGATCGGTTACATCTGGCGGATGTGCCGCACGTTGCGACCGCACATCATACATACCTTTGACGCCAAGCCGGGGGTCTGGGGGCGTTTAGCGGCGCGCTGGGCAGGCGTGCCCGTGGTGATCGGGACGCTCCCCGGCCTGGGCTCGCTGTACGCGAATGATAATTTGTCCACGCGCTTGATGCGGACAATTTATCAGCCGCTGCAGAAATGGTCGAGCCACGTCTCCGACTTGACCATCTTCCAAAATGGCGATGATGCGCGCCAGTTCATCGCCGCCGGGGTGGTGCCAGAACGAAAAGCGATGGTTATTCCCGGCTCAGGTGTAGCCACCGAGGTATTTGCCCCTGCTCGAGTTTCTCACACCGCGCGCATGCGCTTGAGGGATGAACTGGGTATCCAACCTGACGAGATCGTTGTGACCATGATCTCTCGGGTCATTCGCTCAAAGGGCGTTCTGGAGTTTATGGCCGCCGCTCGAGAGGTGGGCGCGAGCCACCCCCATCTGCGCTTTTTGCTGATTGGGCCTGACGATGATCAAAGCCTTGATCGGCTGAGTGAGGCCGAACTGGCTCAATTGAAGCAGGTGGTCACCTGGCCAGGGCCCAGACGAGATATTCCGACTGTGTTGGCTATATCCGACATTTTTGTTTTCCCGTCCGCCTATCGGGAAGGTATTCCCCGCGTTTTGCTGGAAGCGGCTTCGATGGGACTGCCGATTATCACCACCGATGCACCCGGCTGTAACGAAGTGGTTGAAAACGGCGTCAACGGTTTCTGGGTGCCTGCGCATGACTCGGCAGCGATTAGCCAGGCCATGGTGCAATTGATTGCGCAACCAGAACTTCGCCGGCGCTTCGGACAGGCCTCTCGGCAACGCGTTGTGGCGCGCTTCGACCTCTCCCTCATTGTGCAGCAGACGCGTTCGGTGTATCAGCAACTGCTGGCGCGTCGGGCGTCGTTGCCGGCTACGGAGGCTTGATACATATGCTGATCAACCGCCTATTCGATGTGGTGTTCGCTATGGGCATCCTGTGGGTGACGTGGCCGCTAATCCTGATCGGCGGCCTGGCGGTGAAGTTCACGTCTCCAGGACCAGTTTTTTATCGGGCGCAACGCGCCGGCTTAGGGGGCAAGCCGTTCGAGATGCTGAAGCTCCGCACGATGCGTGTCGGCAGCGATACCCCCGGCCGCAAGATCACTGCGGAGGGCGATGATCGCATCACGCCGGTTGGAAGGCTGCTGCGCAAGTTTGAAATCGACGAGCTGCCGCAGTTTTGGAACGTGCTACGGGGAGATATGGCGATCGTCGGCCCGCGCCCGGAAGATTGGGATATTGTCGAACAGTATTACACGCCTGAGCAGCGCCGGACGCTCGAAATTCGACCGGGCATCGTTTCGCCGGTTGATGTTCACTGGTATCCGGATATCACCTATCACGACCCGCCCCCCGCCGGTGTGTCCTTGCAGGAATGGTATCTCAAGCGACACATGCCGGTTCAATTGGCCGAAGCCCTACGCTATGTAGAGCAGAAGGGTGTGCTGCTTGACTTGAAAGTAATCGCACAGACGGCTTTCTGTGTGCTCGTGCGCTCGTGGCTATTGCCTCCCAAACGACTGACGCTTCTGCCAGAGCCACTGAAGCGCGATTGAACGAGGACCGATCCATGTCAAAACAAGTTCTAGTCATTGCCGCACATCCTGACGACGAAGTCTTAGGCGTCGGGGGCACAATCGCCCGCCATGTTCAGCAGGGTGATCATGTATCGGTGCTTGTCCTCACCGATGGCGTCACGGCTCGCCATGCGGTTACCGAACCACAGAAAGAAGCGGCTCATAAAGCCTGCCGCGTGCTGGGCGTACAGGACGTACACTTTGGCGATCTGCCCGATCAGCGCTTGGACGCTCTGCCTCTGCTGGAAGTAATTAGGCCCATCTCTGATTGGGTCAAAGAACTACACCCGCAGGTTGTGTACACTCATCATCGCGGCGACGCCAACCAGGATCATCGCACCGTTTTTTCGGCCACGCTTGTGGCGGCGCGCCCTTTTGGCGAAAACCCCATCGAGCGGTTACTGTGCTATGAAGTCGCTTCGTCGACTGAGTGGGCGCCGTCCTTTGCGGACTGGGCGTTTCTCCCGAACGTCTTTGTCGACATCAGCGCCACGCTGGAAGCCAAATTGGCGGCGATTGAAGCCTATCGAGAAACCTTCGAAAGCGAGGTTAAGCCTTATCCTCACCCGCGATCACCTGAAGCGATTCAGGTTTATGCTCAACACAGGGGGATCGCTGTCGGAATGCAGGCGGCTGAAGCATTTGTTCTGGTAAGAGAACTCGTCAAAGTGTAAAGGGAGTCGAGGAGACCGATGAACGCTGCTGTACAAACGATACGCGAAGCTTTCTTGCCTTTCGCTTTACCTTCCATCGGGGATGAAGAGATTGCTGAAGTCGTGGACTCGTTACGTTCGGGCTGGATCACGACTGGCCCCAAGGTGAAGCGTTTTGAAGCTGATTTCGCCGAATACATTGGCGCCAAACACGCTATCGCGGTCAGCTCCTGCACGGCTGGCTTGCACATCGCCCTGACCGGTTTAGGGATTGGTCCGGGGGACGAGGTGATCGTGCCGGCCCTCACCTTCTGTTCGACTGCCAATGTCGTCGTTCACCTGGGCGCCCGGCCGGTGCTGGTCGATGTCGGCCAGGACTTCAATGTCACATCGGAAGCCATTGCAGCGGCGATTACGCCCCGCACCAAGGCGATCGTGTTGGTTCACTTCAGCGGTCAGGCCTGCGATCTCGCAGCAATCCATGAAGTTGCCGGTAGCCATGCGCTCCCCATTGTAGTCGATGCCGCTCACGCGGTGGGCGCTGCTTATCACGACCACAAGATCGGCTCGGACACCTTGGCGCGTGCCTTAGTCGACAGGCAGGGCCGGCGAGTCACGTACATCACCGCCTTCTCTTTCTACGCCACCAAGAACATGACGACTGGCGAAGGGGGGATGATCACCACGAACGATGACGACCTAGCCGAGCACATGCGCGTGCTTACGCTACACGGTATGAGCCGGGATGCCTGGAAGCGCTACACCAGCGCCGGCTCTTGGTACTACGAAGTGGTCCTGCCGGGCTATAAGGACAACATGACAGACATCCAGGCGGCCCTGGGCATCCATCAGCTGCGTCGGCTGGATAGTTTCATCGAAGCCCGTCAGCGCTACGCGCGCCTGTATGATAAGGCTTTCGCCGATCTGGGCGAGGTTGCAACGCCTGTCAATCATCCGGATCGCAATCATGTCTACCACATTTACGTCATTCGACTTTGCCTGGAGCGATTGGCAATTGATCGAGCGCAGTTCATGGATGAACTCAGGTCACACAACATCGGCGCCAGTGTGCATTTCATTCCCGTTCATCTCCATCCCTTCTATCAAGAACGCTTTGGTTATCGGCGAGGCGATTTCCCACAGGCTGAGGCGACCTACGACCGCATCGTGTCGTTGCCGCTCTATCCGCGCATGACCGAGATAGATGTGCACGATGTCATTCGAGCGGTCCGGCAGATCATTGCTCGACATCGTATCAACAGTCCTGCCGGTGACGCTGTCCAGAATCGACAAAGTGCCGTTGTATCGAATCGACAAGAGGATGACCATGTTCCGCCTAAGCATGCGACGACTATCTAGGGCGACGGCAGTCCGTATCGTGGCTGATGCGATCATAGTTGGTATGGCCTTGTTGGTAAGCTTAACTGCACAGTTCCTGTGGATGACGCTGGTTGAAGGCCGCGCGCTCCCGCAACAGGCGCTGCTGGCCGGCCTCCTGCATGTCTACCTGAGCAGTCTCTGGGCGCTCGTGCTGATCAGCCTGGGCGTGTACGCGTGGAGCGGGTTCTATACCGGTGGGCGTACCTATCGCCGACATTACAAGGCGAAGGTGATTATGCGCGCCGTGAGCGTGAGCTATGTGCTGTTCGTGTTATGGGCTTTCATTTTCCCCCAAATGCCCGTATTGCCGCGTGCTACGCTGGTTCTGGCCTGGCTCTTGACCCTGGTGTTTACGGGCGTCGCACGCCTGTGGCCCATGGGTTGGAAGGTAATCAAAAGGGTTGAACAGTATCTTTATAGCCACGAAGTTGTGGACGGCAAAATCAAAAACGTTCTCGTCATCGGGGGCGCCGGCTATATCGGCTCAGCGCTGCTCCCCAAGCTGCTGGACAAGGGATACCATGTCCGGCTGTTGGACTTGCTGCTTTTCGGCACTGAACCCATTGCCGACGTGATCGGCCATCCGGAGTTAGAAATCGTTCAAGCCGATTTCCGGCAAGTGGAAAAAGTTGTGGATGCCATGCGCGACATCGACGCGGTCATTCACCTGGGCGCCATCGTCGGTGACCCGGCTTGTGCCCTGGACGAAGAGTTAACGATCGAGGTCAATTTGATCGCCACGCGGATGATTGCGGAAGTGGCCAAGGGCAGCGGAGTGCATCGCCTGATCTTCGCGAGCACCTGCTCGGTTTATGGCGCCAGCGATCAGCTATTGGACGAACACTCAGCCCTTAACCCCGTGTCCCTCTATGCGCGCAGCAAGATTGCTTCAGAAAAAGTACTGCGGAAGATGGCCGGCCACTTCACTCCAGTCATTCTACGCTTCGGCACCATCTATGGCCTTTCCGGCCGGACCCGCTTCGACTTAGTCGTTAACCTGCTTGCCGCCAAGGCGGTGGTGGACGGCCAAATTCCGGTTTTTGGCGGCGAGCAGTGGCGCCCGTTCGTGCACGTAGACGACGCCGCTCTGGCCGTTCTTAAGGCATTGGAGGCGCCGCGAGCGGTGGTGTACAACCAGATCTTCAATGTCGGCAGCGACGAGCAGAACTACACCATCCAGCAGATAGGCGAGATCGTCCATCACCAAGTGCCGACGAGCGCACTGATCTGCAAGGGGTCAGATACCGATCAACGGAACTATCGAGTCAGCTTCGGCAAGATCCGCAATGTTCTGGGGTTCGTTCCCCAGAGGAGCGTGGCGGATGGTGTCCAGGAAGTGATCGAGGCCATCCAGAGCGGGAAGGTCAAGGATTACCGAGATGCCCAATACAGCAACGTCAAATTCCTGAGTGACGAAAGCATCGCCAGCCGCATTCGGTGTGAGAATGGGTGGGCCTCGGAGCTGCTTAACGAGGCTGCGCCAAGCCAAAAGAATGAAGAAGAGAAAGTGCCGACTATCGAAGTAGCGCCGTCTGAAGTCGTAACGACCAGAGAGGCCGATACTGTCAACCGATTGTCGCAGATCGACTTCGGCCACCTGTTACGCCGCGAACCGGTAGTCATTGACCCGATAGAGGTCGCTGTGTTTCTGCGCGGTGCTACAGTGCTTGTCACTGGAGCGGGCGGCTCGATTGGCCGTGAACTCTGTCGACAGGTCGCTCAGTTTAGCCCCAAAGAGATCATTCTGTTGGGTCACAGCGAGAACAGCATCTTTGAAGTTGAGCTAGACCTGCGTTTGTCTTTCCCAACTCTGACGGCCCATCCCGTTATTGCTGACATTCGAGACCAAGAGCGGATCAACTCGATTGTCAAGAAATATCGACCCGATGTGATATTTCACATGGCCGCCTACACGCACGCCCATTTTATGGAGGCGGATATCGACGAGGCCATGACTAACAATGTTCTGGGTACGCACAATGTCCTACAGGCCGCCGAGCACTACGGCGTCGAACGGTTTGTATTGACTTCGTCCGACAAGGTCGCCGATCCTTCCAATGTGATTGGAGCAACTAAACGGCTGGCCGAATTGTTGGTGGCGGAGACTGCGCATCGTTCCCAGCAGAGCTATTTGGCCGTTCGCCTCGGCAACGTGCTGGATAGTCGGAGCAGCCTGATCCCCGTCTTTCTGAGATATATCGCGGCCAGCCAGCCGCTGACTATCGCTCATCCCAGCCTACGTTGCTATTTCATGACCATCTCCGAAGCGGTGCAACTGATCCTCCAGGCTGTGGTGTGGGGCCGTGGCGGCGAGGTGTTCGTTCAAGACATGGGTTCGCCGATCCGGATTCTGGATGTGGCGACCGACCTGATCAAGTTGCTCGGCCTCGAGCCGGGGCGTGATGTCAAGATTAACTTCACCGGCATGCACCCTGTTGAAAGGCTAAGCGAGGAACTCTTCCTGGCAACCGAACACTACCAGAACACCAAGCACCAGAGAATCTTTGTCGCGACGAATGGAGATCTGGCCGAGGCCGAGACCGTGGCTCGACTGGTCAACCTGGCTAGGCACAAGCCAGCTCAAGTCGCCATCCGGCGGACGCCAACCAGCGCTCCGCAACTCCGGAGCGCGCCATTGCCGAGGAAGCCAATGCTTACGCCTGAGACTCGGCCGGCTGAACCGGATTATCCCTGGCCTTCTCCTTCGGCGGCTTGAGCCTCCGTAAAATACATACGGATCGGTTCAACATAGAGAATTGTGAGGCACAGAATGAGCGACTTTGTAGACCTACGCCATTACATTGCGATTGTCACGAAGCGATGGTGGTTGATTCTCCTGGCTGTGGTCGTGGCGGCAGCGATCGGTTACGTAGTCAGCCAAAGGCAGCCGCGCAGTTACCAGGCGGTTGCGACCCTCATTGTCGGCCAATCGATCCAGTCGACCCAACTGGATAGCCGGGATATTCTGACCAGCCAGCAGCTAGCCCAAACCTACGCCGATCTCGCCCGGCGGCAGCCGGTCCTGCAGGGTGTTATCGATACGCTCGGCTTGAGCGACAGTTGGCGATCGTTGAAAGGGCGGGTGACGATTAAGCTGATCGACGGCACCCAGCTGCTCGAAATCAGGGCGGAAGCCAACTCGCCGGGCGAAGCCGAGCAGATCACAGACGAGATCGCCCAGCAATTGATCCGGATCAGCCCGACGGCAGGTTTGCAAAACCGGACAAACGACGAGAGCCAGCAGTTTGTGCAGCAACAACTCAAAGACCTGCAGGCGAAAATCGAAGCAGGACAAGTGCGAGTCGCAGAGTTGGAAGCGATGCTCGCCGATCTCTCGCCGGCAGGTCAAAATGCCTTTCGCCTGACGCAGTCTGCTGAACAAGTGCAATCCATTCAGGCTGAGATTAACTCCTTGGAGCGCTTAAATGCCGACTGGCTGGCGAACTATCTTGATCTGCTGGCCCGCGCCGAGGTCAAGACATCGGCTAACTTCCTGACCGTTATCGAGCCGGCTCAACTCGACCCTTCTGCCACTCGACCCAACGTGGTGTTGAATGCCCTGCTGGCCGGCACAGTCGGTTTCTTGCTGGCCCTGGGCCTGATCTTCGTGCGCGAACGCCTGGACGACACGCTCAAGTCTGCCGACGATCTCAGCCAGTCATTAGGCATGACGTTCCTGGGCGCTGTTGGCCGCATTGACGGTAAGCGTTACCAGGACAAACTCACCGCCAGTCGTGCACCCCTGTCGCGTACGGCCGACGATTACCGGTACGTCCGCAGCAATATCCAGTTCATGTCGGTCACCCGGCCGATCCGATCAATCCTGGTGACCAGCCCCAGTGCCGGTGTGGGTAAGACCACGACCGTGGCCAATCTGGGGGTCGTGATGGCGCAGGCCGGCTTGCGAACCATTCTGGTGGACGCGGATTTGAGGCAGCCAAGACTGCACCAGCTTTTCCACGTCACCGATCAAGAGGGACTGACCGATCTGCTCTGCTCCCCGACCTCCCGGCTCAATAGCCATCTGAGAAACACTGATGTCGAGAATCTGCGGGTCATCTCCAGTGGGACCCTGCCGCCCAACCCCTCAGAACTGCTAGGCTCATCTCGCATGAAGCACCTGCTCGCCAGCCTGGGCGAGATAGCCGACATCATCTTGATTGATAGCCCGCCGGCGCTGGCTTTAGCCGACACGGTCGTGCTGTCCAAACTGGTGGATGGGGTGGTGCTCGTCTTTGAAGCCGGACGGTCTCGTCGTGACGAAGCCCGACGCACCGTTTTGAGCCTGCAGCAGGTCGGCGCCAGCCTGCTTGGCGTAGTGCTTAATCAGGTGCCTAACAATACACTTGGCTATACCAGCCACGGTTACGGTGGAGCGACGCTCCTCAATTCTCAGCGAAGCCCCTTTGCGATTTTCAGGCGAATCATTCTCAGGAAGGATGGCATCTAGCAGGCAGAGCAGGGCAGCAAGCGGAGCTGTCTCTCGCCCTTTCGCATTCTCCATCCTCCTCTCCCTCTAAGAGCCTGTCTGAAAAGGCCGCTGTGGTAACCACCACGCCCCCGCCCAGCGCGCCCCCGCTGCTGTGCAGCGGACAGGGCGTATCCGACGCTTCGCGTCGGGGGCGCGCTAGGCGAGGCACCAAGACACCAAGTCTCTCCAAGTTTTCTTGGTGTTTCTTTGTGTCGCTTGCCCCCTTCAGGGGGTGGAGCCTTGGTGGTGAGTTTTCAGACAGTCTCTAACACTAATCGATAGCCTGGTTCGAGTAATGAAGTAGGGATTTGCTCCGGTCGCCTCGAAGACGCAGGCCTCCAAGCGAAACGCTGTGGTGAACTGAGGTTCCTTGTTAATCGTGAGAGAAATTTCATCTTCATTTCATGCTGTTTTCATGATTCATTTGGTAGACTGTTTTCAGCCATAGAGGAGACAAGTCCTCACAAGAAGAAGCCTTGGACGTGGAGTCTGCAAGAAAGAGGCTCGTGCTGGCCCTGTATTTCTTTACTTCAATAGCCAACCCCATTACACCACCACTCACTTTAAGGAGAATCAGGATTATGAGAACTGTTCAAAATGTTGTACGAAAGACCAGCACCCTGGACACCAGGCTTGAGAGTCGCCGAGTGCGTCTCCTGGCCTTTGGGCTAGTCATTAGCATCTTCGTGGCTGCCTGTGGCAGTGGTTCGCCGTCACCAACCGCACCGACCAACGCGCCTCCAGCGGCCAACACGCCGGCTGCGACGCAGGCCAGTGCTACAGAGCAAGTTCCTCTGCCGGGGACAGAGGAGTTCGGTCTGTCCGAAGAGGAGCTCGTGACGAGCATCGAGGCCGTAGAATCGCTGATCGCCAAATGCATGAGCGATGCCGGGTTCGAGTACATCGCTGTCGATTACAACACAGTGCGCAAAGGGATGCTCGCCGATAAATCGCTGCCGGGAGTCAGTGACCAGGATTTCGTGGCCCAATACGGGTACGGGATTTCGACGCTGTACACCGGTCTCGCCCCGCAGATTGCCGACGCTAACACCCCGGCCAAAATAGGCCTGGGTGAACAGAACATCCGAATCTTCAACAGCCTGTCGCCTGCCGATCAGGTTGCCTACAGCCGCACGCTCTTCGGCGAGCACACCGACGCGACATTCGCGGTGTCGCTCGAGGCCGAGGACTTCTCGCGCACCGGCGGCTGCACCCGCGCCGCTATCGAGCAGGTTTTCACTACCGATCAGTTAAGCGTGACCTACTTCAACCCAAAGGATGCCCTCATCGATCAGGATCCGCGAATGATTACTGCCCTTGCACAGTTTGCCGATTGCGTTCGCGAGGCGGGTTTCAGCTACAATCACCCGAATGAGGTCGAGGCCGATATCAAGAGCCGTCTCGACGCCATCACAGGCGGCGCTCCTCTCGATGCGTTGTCGCCTGACGCCCAGGCCGCCCTCACAGAGCTCCAGGGCGAAGAACGAGCGATTGCCGTGGCCGCCACTGAATGCGAGTCCGAAATTATCGAGCCGGTTTACACCCAGATTGAGAGAGAATTGTATGCCAATTCGCCAACCCCTTGATGCAGTTACTACGAATCAATCGAGGTCATCATGAGCAGAAGACGGATCTTCACGATCTTCCTTGTCCTTGGGCTTATGGCCCTTGCGGCGGTAGGAAGTTGGATTGCCGGATCAAGTATTGTATCTCCGGCGGAAGCGGCCGCACGAACGGCTCCGCCGGCGGCCTCGCCGATTCTAGTTCCGGTCGAGGAGCGCGTGCTAACGTCCGACGTTGTGACTCGTGGCACGGCCCGCTATGGACGGCCACGATCAATCTCGCTTGTTCTGTCCGCCTTGAAACCTAACACAGGGATAATCACCACGTTGCCTGTGCGGAATACCCAGCTGAATGAGGGTGACGTGCTGCTCACCGCTTCAGGTCGCCCGGTATTCGTTCTCCAGGATGAGATCCCGGCTTATCGGGACCTGGTCCCCGGCATTTCTGGCGATGATGTTCGGCAGTTGGAGGATGGACTCAAGCGACTGGGGTTTGATCCCGGCCCGATTGATGGAACTTACGATGAGCAGACCAGTGCCGCCGTGGCCGAGTGGTATACCTCGGCGGGGTGGGAGCCGTTTGGGCCGACGGCCGATCAACTTGCGAATATCCGCGCCCTCGAGCAGGAGTTGGCCGTAGCGATCAACAACCGATCGACGGCCTACGACGCCGTAGCGACCGCCGGCCTGCAAGTACAGGCCGCACGCGACAACGCAGATAGCGCCATTAAGGCGGCTAGCGCCGATGTGGGTGCAAAGACCCGGGCCCGGGATATAGTTTTGGCGGATCGGGAGTCAGCACCCGATGAGCGGGCGAACGCCTATGCGGATCTCGCAGTGGCTCAAGCCGCCGAGGCAGCCGCTCGATCGGCAGGTGAAGCGGCAATTCAGGCCGCCG
>DATBWU010000101.1:0-13019 GCA_036514635.1 Anaerolineae bacterium
AGCGTCTTAAAAGTCCATTTCGCCGTCATTCTGAGGCGCGAAGCGCCGAAGAATCTCCATGTTTGCGCCGAAAAACGAGATTCTTCGCTCGCTGCGCTCGCTCAGAATGACATCACCAGAGAGTTTTAAGACACTCTCTCAGAGACTGTTTTGAAAATGCCTACCAACCGCGTCCTCGCGGTTGGTAGCGCCCGCGAGGACGCGGGCTTCGAGCAATTTCAAAACACTTTCTCAGTTCATCACGATTATGAAATCGGTCGTCGTCGTCCCCACTTATAACGAAAGTGACAATATCGATGCACTCCTCACCGATCTGTTATCGCTTCCAGCCGACCTGGGCGTCATCGTCGTCGACGACAACTCGCCGGATGGCACGGGTGAACGGGCCGACGCCTGGGCTGCGCGCGACGGCCGTGCGCAGGTGATTCATCGCTCCGGCAAGCTGGGACTGGGCACGGCGTACATCGCCGGCTTCCGGTGGGCGCTGAAGGACTCCTACGAGCACATCCTCACGATGGACGCCGACTTCTCGCACCACCCGCGCTTCATCCCGGCGATGATCGAGTTGAGCCGCGAGCGCGACCTGGTCATCGGATCGCGATATGTGAAGGGCGGCGGCACGCTGAACTGCACGTGGAAGCGACGCGCGCTCAGCCAGGGCGCGAACCTGTTTGCGCGCCTGATGCTCGGCCTGCGCGCGACGGACTGCACCGCCGGGTTTCGCTGTTATCGGCGTGAAGCATTGGCCGCGATCGACCTGGATACGATCTTCTCAAACGGATACTCATTTTTGATCGAGATGCTGTATCGGGTGCAGAGGAACGGCGGAACGGTCGGCGAAGTGCCTATCCTCTTCGAAGATCGCCGCTGGGGCACGTCGAAGATCTCGCGGCAGGAGATCTACCGTGCGCTCTATACCGTATTGCGCCTGGGCCTGTTTCGATGGCGCGATACACTGGCCCGAAGGCGGCGCGCGTGATGCAGTACGTCGCCTGCAACCTGTGCGGGTCGAACGAGACCCGGCTCCGATTCCCCAGCACGATCGCGGGTGACAAGCGACCGCAGAACCCCGATGCCTTCCGCTGCACGCATTCCGGTTACGGGCGCCATCACGCCATCGTTCAGTGCAAGACGTGCGGCCTGGTTTACACCAATCCTCGCCTGTCCGGCGAAGACATCGTCGATTCCTACGTCGCCGTCGAAGACCCGCTGTATGTGCAGGAGCGCGATGGGCGCGTGCTGACTTTCGAGCGCCATTTGCGACCGCTGGAGAAAATCAAAGCGCCGCCGGGCCGCCTGCTCGATGTCGGCGCATACACCGGCGTGTTCGTCGAGATCGCCGCCCGGCACGGCTGGGATGCATGGGGACTAGAGCCGTCGCACTGGGCGGCGACTGAAGCGCGTAAGCAGGGCTTACAGATGAGCGAGGGCCTGCTCGAATCCGTCGAGTTGCCCGACGCTTCGTTCGACGTGGTCACGCTGTGGGACGTGATCGAGCATCTCACCGATCCGTTCGCCGCGATTCAACGCTCGCACCGGCTGTTGAAGCCGCAGGGCCTGTTGGTGCTGCACACGATGGACATCGACAGCCTGTTCGCGCGGGTCATGGGCGCGCGTTGGCCGTGGCTGATGGAGATGCACCTCTATTTCTTTTCGCGCCGGACGCTGAAGATGATGCTGGAAAAAGCGGGTTTTCACGTGCTGCGCGCCGTGCCGCAAGGGCGCTACCTGCGACTGGGATACCTCGCCACGCGAGTCGGCGGGCTGGTCGGCCAGCCGGTGGGCCGTGCACTCGGTGGGCTATTCCGCTTGCTGCACTTGAGCCAGATGCCGATCCCGATTAACCTGGGCGATCTGTTTACCGTGTATGCGATTAAGAATTCTGGCTCTCCCGGCTTCGGCGGGACAAAGTCTCACCGCAAAGGCGCGAAGGGCGCGAAGATTTAGAAAACTTGGCGCTCTTGGCGTCTTCGCGGTTCCATTTCCCGTTCGATCCGATAGAGCCAGAATTCTTTTTAGCCCGGAGTTTTCGTGCAGCACCCCGTAACGAAGCGGAGTGGGCAACTCCGGGTGATGGCCGGGCAAGACCCTGTGAGCAGTTACACATGAGACAGCTAACACTCCACAGGCTGGTCGTTGCGATTTCTTTCGTCAGCCTCTTCGCTATGGCTGTGCGCACGCCCGCCGACACGGACATGTGGTGGCACCTGCGCACCGGGCAATACATCGCCGAGACGCGCACGCTGCCGATGACCGATCCATTTTCGCATACGCAGAGCGGCCAGCCGTGGATCAATCACAGTTGGCTCGCGCAGATTGGTCTGTACACCGCGTACGCGATCGGTGGATTCCCCGCGCTGGCGTTGCTGGTGGCGCTGCTCGTGTTGATCGCGTTCGTCGCCGTGTGGAAGCAGATGGAAGGCGGACCATTTCTGCGCGCGTTCACCCTCGTGCTGGCGGCGATCACCTCGGCGGTGATCTGGGCGCCGCGCCCGCAGATGTTTACCTTTGCCCTGACGGCGGTCCTGGGCTACCTGATCTATCTCTACAAATGGCGACAGGTCGATCGGTTGTGGCTGCTGCCGCCGATGTTTGTGCTGTGGGCGAATCTGCACGGTGGATTCGCGGTGGGCTTCATCTTGCTGGCCTGTACAATCGCCGGCGAGGTGATCAATCACGTCCTCCGCCACAGCGGCCCGGAGGTGCTATCCTGGCGGCGCTTGGGGAAACTCGTCGCGATCACTGCGTTGTCCTACGCGCTGCTCGTGCTGAACCCGAACACTACGGCGATGTACACCTATCCCCTGCGCACGATCAACATTGGCGTGTTGCGCGACTTCATTCAAGAATGGTCGTCGCCCGATTTCCACGCGTTGTTCACGCAGCCGTTCATCTGGATGCTGATCGCGACGCTGGCGGCGGTCGGCTGGAGCAGCCGGCGATTGGACGGCGGCGATTTCGCACTGGTGGCCGGGTTCGCGTACAGCGCGCTGCTGGCAGGCCGCAATATTGCGCCGTTTGCGCTGGTGTGTGCGCCGGTGTTGGCGAGACACGCACAGGCGGCGCTGGAGCGAATCAGGCCGGGGGCGCGCCGTCTTTCCGCCGGGATCGTGTCGATCAACTGGATCATCTTAATCGTCGTCATTGCGCTGGCGGCGGTGAAGGTCGTCGCGGCGCTGCTGCCCTCGGTACAGGACCAGGCCGAGCGCGAGACGCTGCCGGTCGATGCGATGGATTGGATCGAGGCGAATCATCCCACCGGGCCGATGTTCAACTCGTACAATTGGGGTGGCTACTTGATCTGGCGACTCTGGCCGGCTGCGCCGGTGTACGTCGACGGGCGGACCGATCTGTACGATGATGCTTTCCTGCGTGACTACCTCAAAGTCGCCGGAGCGCAGCCCGGCTTTGAGACAATCCTCGATCGAGATCGGATCGGCTGGGTGCTGTTCGAAACCGATTCCGCGCTCGACGTGGCGCTGTCGCGCGATCCGGCGTGGCGGAATATGTACCGGGACGCGCGGGCTGTCATCTTCACCCGATCGGTGACGCCGTGATGGATGGTATCCGAACCAGGCTCGGCCTGCCGCGCGAGGCGGGTTTGATTGTTCTGATGTTCCTCGCTTTTCGGCTGATGATGCTCATCACGCTGAGACCGGAGCATCTCACCTTCTTTGGCGATTATCAATACTACTTCGACCTGGCGCGCCTGTCCGATCGCGGCCTGTGGCCGTACCTGCACTACTGGATGGAGTATCCGCCGATCTTCCCCTTCCTCTCGACGGTCGTGTATCGCCTCACAGCATCCGGCGGATACAACGTTTACGTGCTGGCGATTGGCGCCATCGGCACGTTATTCGGCGCGGGCAACCTGATTGTGCTGATGCGGCTCGCCGCGCGTATGCACGGTGAGGCGACTGCGGCGCGTTTGGGCTGGGTGTATTCACTGCTGTTCGTGCCGCTCGTGATCGGCTGGTGGCAGTTCGAGGCCATCACGGCGTTCTGTATCCTGTTCGCGCTCGATCGGCTACTCGACCGGCGCGATGTCTCCTCGGCGATTGCGACCGGGCTGGGCGTCATGGTGAAACTGGTGCCCGTTCTAATCCTGCCCGCCGTCGCGCTGGCGCGCCCGATCCGCAAAACGATTCTCTACGCGGTTCTGGTTGCACTCATCGTTGTGTTGATCGCCGCGCCGCTGCTCGCTGCTGCACCCGACACGGCCCGCGCGTCGTTCATGTCGCCGCTGGGCTGGTCATCGTGGGAGACGGTGTGGGCCTTGATCGATGGCAACCTGCGCACCGGCGCGCTAGGCGGGATCGACATCCACCTCGACAAGGCGCAGGCGACTACGCCGGTCGGAAATCCATCGCGCGTGCCGGACTGGCTGAAGGCGATTGTGTTTGGAGTCGGGTACATGGTGCTGGTGTGGCGATTAAGGTCGGCATCTGGAGATGCCAACTACAAGACGATCGGAATACTGGCGATCACCTACGTGGCGTTTTTATTGTGGTCGAAAGGGTGGAGTCCACAGTGGCAGGTGATTCTGTTCCCGTTGATCCTGCTGATGATGCCGGATCGATTGGGCATCGGGTTCGTGTTGGTCTTCGGATTGGTCAACCTGGCCGAGTGGCCAGTGCTGATCTCGCGCGGGTTGTGGCAGGCTGTTCCGGCGACGATCTTGCTCAGGACGTTGTTGCTGATCGTGTTGCTCATCGAGTTGGTGCGGCGCTGTCAACGGATGGGCTATCAACGGACTGGGAAACGGATAAGCGGATGGGCAACGGATGTGAGCTGATTCAAGACTCTGGCGGTGCCTATGAGCTTTGCGCGTGGCGCTCGAATTAACCGGCCTGCAGTGCTTGCAAGCTTCCTGGTGCTGGCGGTGTTCGCACTTGTGGCCGGCGGCATATATGGCCTGCTGACCTCGCGCGCGCCGATCGTCGTCTGGGATTTTCATCCGTCGTGGCTCGGCTTGCGCGCGATGTTGCGTGACGGTATCGACCCTTACGGCGAGGAGGCCACCCAATTGATCCAATCGCAGATATTGGGTAGGGCTGCCGTTCCCGGTGAGAATCAGAACGCTTTCGCCTACCCGCTGCACATTCTGGTAATCATCGGCCCGCTGGCGTTGTTGCCGTTGGCAGCGGCACAGGCGATATGGCTGTCGCTGCTCGTATTGAGCCTGTTGATCGTAAGCCTGGCTGGATCGTGCGCTGTGGGCTGGCGTCCACCCGCGTGGCTATTGGCTCTAACGGTGCTCTTCACGCTGGGCCTGTATCAGGATGTCTGGGCGCTGATTCTAGGCCAAGTGTCGCTGGTTGTGGCGGCGTTCATCGCGCTGGCATGGTGGAGTGTACGTACCGCGCACTGGCGAGCCGCCGGCATGTGTCTTGCGCTCTCGACGATCAAGCCGCAGATGACATTCTTGCTCGTGCCCGCACTACTGGCGTGGGCGGTGTACGAGCGGCGCTGGAAGTTGGTGCTCGCTTTCGCTGTTACGATGGGTGCACTGGTTCTCTTACCGGCGCTTTGGCTGCCAAATTGGCCGATCGAATGGCTGGCCGCGCTGGGCCAGTATGCGGGTTACACTTCTTTCGATCCGCTGCTGGTGCTGCTGGTTCGATCGCCAATGCTGGCCTGGTTGATCGCTCTGACACTGATGGCCGGAGTCACCTGGCGCTGGTGGCGTGCCGCCGATCGCGGCGGTGACGCGCTCGATTGGGCGCTGGCAGCGGCGATTGTGATCAGCACGCTGATTGCGCCACGCACGACGCAGGCCAATCAGGCTGTGTTGCTCCTCCCATTGTTCGTCGTCTTCGCGCGGTTGCCAAAGCATGGGCTTGCAGCAATGGTGGAAGTGGGCCTGCTCGCCGGGCTGTGGTGGCTGGATGCAAGTTTCGCGCCCGAACTAAACACACCGGAGCATAGCCTCTGGCAACATCAAGTCATCAGCCCGATCTTGCCGCTGGCGCTGACGCTGGCTCTGATGCTCATCCAGCCGCGTTCTCAGGTGTGAGGCTGTTCATGTTCGCGCGATGGTGGCGGGGAAATCGAAGCCTCGTTGGCGTGATAGCGGCTGGCCTGCTTATGCGCCTGATCAACCTGGGCGGCCGGCCGCTGTGGTACGACGAGGCGTTCGCGCTGTTGTACGCGCGCCTGCCGTACGACGCGATGCTGCAAGGCACGCTCGCGCAATCGCAGGGCGCAGCCGCCGACGTGCACCCGCTGTTCTACTACTCGACGCTGCACACGTGGATGCAGGTCTTCGGCGATTCGACGCTCGCCGCGCGCTGGCTGTCGCTGGTGTATGGCATCGGCACGATCGTGCTGGCCTACGCGCTGATGCGCGAGCTGTTCGATCGGCGCGTCGGGCTGATGGCGGCGCTGTTCGTCGCCTTATCTCCATTTCAGATCGCCTACTCGCAAGAGGCGCGCATGTATGCGCAGTTGGGTTTCTGGAGCACGGCTACGCTGTGGGCCTTCGTGCGCGGCGCGCGAACAAACGGCCTGAAGGCCTGGATCGCGTTCGGCGTGTGCGGTGCGGCGACGTTATATTCGCACAACCTGGCCTTTGCGTTCTTGGCGGCATTGGGGATGTTCGTCCTGGCGCGTGTTGTGGACGGTCTGCTGAGGCGCGTGATGCGGACGGCGTTGCTGACCGGCGCGATCGTCGGCGCGATGATCATGACCGTGTTGTTCGCGCCGTGGCTCAGCCTGCTGCCGGCGCAGTTTGGAAAGATCGCGCAGGCGTACTGGGTCGCGCCGCCGACCGCGTTGACGTTTGTGCAGACGCTGATCGCGTTTGGGTTCTGGGCCGACAACCAGGCCGCCGCGCCGATGCTGGCTGTAGCGATGCTGGTCGGATCGCTCCTGGTCGTCGCGCTCATTGCGCATGAATTGATCCATCGTCGGCGCGAGTTCGATGCGCGCCTCGGCCTGCTGGTGACGCTGTTCGTCGCCCCGATCGTCGCGCTGGCCGTTGTATCGTATGCCGTCAAGCCGGTGTATGTCATTCGCGGGCTGATGCCGTCGCAGATCGCGTTCCTGCTGTTGGCCGCGTGGGCCGCGTCGGGCCTGCCGCGCGCCGTGCGCATCGGGGCGGGCGTGCTGATCGGCGCAGTGTGGATCGTCGCGCTGGCCTCGCATTACACCTACAGCGGTTTCCCGCGCGCGCCGTGGAACGACATCGCCACGTACCTGCGCGCCAACACCACTGAAGGCGATGCGATCGTTCACGATAACAAACTCACGTTCTTCCCCATGCACGTTGTCGATCCATCGCTCGCGCAGGTGTACCTGCCCGATGTGGCCGGCATCGGATCGGACACACTGGCGCGCCCTACGCAAGAAGCGCTTGGTCTGATCGCGACAGATGTCGATACAGCCATTGCTGGCCAAAACCGCGCATGGTTGGTGATCTTCGCTCGCGCGCGAAGCGATTATCGCACGGCCGGTTTCCAGGATGATCCGAATTGGCTCGCGCTCGATGCGGCGTTTGAGGTTGGCTCACGGCAGGTGTTCGGCGATGTGGAAGTGGTGCTGTGGCTGAAAGACAAATGACGAAGGGCGAAGGGCGAAGGACGAAGGACGAAGGGCAAAGGACGAACGACGGCGGGCGCGGCTCCAACTTCCGGCGTCCAACTTCCAACTTCCCACCTCGATTCTCTCCTGAAGCGAAACACGCGTTGATTCTCGGTGCGGTCGCGCTGCTGGTGTCGTGCGTGCCGTATCTGGCCGGCTACGCGGCGCAGACGCCGGATCGCGTGTTCAGCGGCGCAGTGTTCGATCTGTACGATTACCACACGCATCTCGGCGAGATGCAGTTGGGGCTACGCGGTGAGTGGCTGCACCGCGTCCTATCGACGTCCGAAGGGCATGATGGCACACTCATGCGCACCTTTTTTATCGCGCTGGGGCACGTCGCCCGGCTGAGCGGTCTGTCGCTTCCGTTGGTCTACCAAGTGGCGCGTGTGTTGTTCGGTGCGCTGTTTCTGGTTGCGGTTTATCGATTCATCGCCGCGTTGCAGCCGGGCGCATCCGTGCGGCGAACGGCTTTCGCATTAGTCGCGTTTTCGTCCGGCCTGGGCTGGCTCGTGCAGATCGTCGCGCCGGCCGGCCCCACGGACATCTCGCCGATCGACTTCTGGTTGATCGACGCGAACTCGTTCTTTTCGATCCTGATCTTTCCGCATTTCACGGCGGCGATGGCGCTTCTGCTAGAGGTCTTCACCCGCCTGCTGAATAGTCTGCGCACGAATGGCCCGGCGGACGATTCCACGCACGTCCCTATACTCCCCTACTTCATAACCATCGCCGTATACTCCTTGCTGCTCACCTCGATTCACCCCTATGCTGTTGCGATCATCATTGGCCCCGCCATAGCCTTTGGCGTGTTTCAGTCGATCCGGCGCCAAGCGCCGCCGCGGCGCTTCTGGCAGTTGACCGCCGCCGTGCTCATCGGTGCCGCGCCGGTATTGATCTATTCGGCGGTCGTGTTCGTGAGCGAGCCGGTGTTCAAGCAGTGGGCCGAGCAGAACGTCACGCTCTCGCCGCCGCCGATCTACTACGTGCTTGGCTTCGGGCTGGTGCTGGCGTTTGCCGCCATCGGCCTCCGGCGCTTCGTGCGCGAACGCGGCGAACGGGCCTGGCTGGTGGTGACGTGGATCGTGCTGATCGCAGTCATGGTATATTTGCCCGTGGGCATTCAGCGCCGCTTCAGCGAGGGGGTTCACGTGCCGCTGAGTTTGATCGCGGCTTACGGGCTGACGGCGTTGGGCGAGCGCCTATCGACGAGGGCGCGCTTTGTCGCGGTCAACTTCGCGCTCGCGCTCGCGGCGATGTCGAACGCCTATATGGTGCTCAGTCAGACGGCCCAGGCCGCGCTGCGCGACGTGGCGCTGTTCCATCCCGGCGATCTGATCGCGGCGATCGATTGGTTGGGCCGGCACTCTGAATGGACGGACACCGCGCTGGCCGCCGAATCGACCGGCAGCCTGATCCCTGCCCGAATTGGGCATCGCGTCGTGCTGGGCCACTGGGCGGAGACCGTCGCGTATGCCGATCGGCAGCAGGATGTGGCGGCATTCTTCAATGCCAGCACGCCGGACGCGGATCGGGTCGAGCTGCTGAACAGGCTCGGCGTCCGATTCGTCGTGCAGGGTGACGCCGAGCGCGTGCTGGGCGGGTTCGATCCGGCACGAGTCGATTATCTGGAGCAGGCGTATGATTCGCGAGAAGTGATGGTCTATCGAGTACAGCTGCCGTAGCAACAGAAGTCTCTGCGGTAGCATCGAATGGGGGGAGAGTCGAACTTATGCAACTTCGCGAAATCGGGCGTGTGGCTCGTTTGCAGATTCAGCGCACTTCGTTGAAAGTCGGGCGGAAGCCGTATCGAACTTACGACACGTCGCCGCTGGCCGATGTGCCGCAGTTGAGCATGTCGCCTGAAGGCGCTGTCGCGATCCTGCCCGGCGATGAAACTGCGCTCGACGTTCATCATCTGCGCCATCCCGAGACGAAACACGCGGACAAGAACGGTGTGTCCGTCGGCTTCACGTCGAACTATGCGCGGATGCGCGAGCGCTTCGGCGATCATCTATGGGACGGCTGCGCGGGTGAGAATATCCTGATCGAGACGAGCGAGTCGGTTCGTCCGCCTGATCTTGAGCGCGGCGTGATGATTCGCTGCGGTGCGGCGCGCGCCGAGTTGTGGCTGACGGATGTCGTCGTCGCGCTGCCGTGCGTCGAGTTTAGCCGTTACTCGTTGCAGATGCCGCGCGCCGAGAAGACCAGTGCCGAGATCAAAGAGGCGCTGCAATTCCTGGACGGCGGCACGCGCGGTTACTACGTCACACCAGCCGACCATGGCTCGCCGTTAGTCGTCTCTGTCGGTGACCGCGTGTTTCTGCCCGAATGACCTACCCCCCAACCCCCTTCCCTACAGAGGGAAGGGGGAAACGCGCTCCCCTCTCCTCTGTAGGAGAGGGGCAGGGGGAGAGGCTGCCGAAGGCGTGGGGGAGAGAGAGGTCAAAATGACCTACTTCACCGGCTCCGCCATCTGGGGGTATACAGGCTGGGTCGGCAACTTCTTTCCGAAAGGCTCGAAGCCGGCCGACTTTCTGCGCGAATACTCGCGGCGGCTCAGCGCCGTCGAAGGCAACACCACGTTCTACGCCACGCCATCGCCTTCGACCATCGCCCGTTGGCGAGAAGATACGCCGCCTGGCTTTCGCTTTTGCCCCAAATTGCCCCGCGCGATCAGCCATGCCGGACAGTTGATGCCGCATCTCGATGACGCGCGCCGCTTTGTCGAGTTGATGCGCGGGCTGGGCGCGCGGCTCGGCCCGTTATTCCTGCAACTGCCGCCGCGTTATTCCCCCAGGTTCACCACCGATCTGCGCGCCTTCCTCGCCGCCTGGCCGCGTGACGTGAAACTCGCCGTCGAGGTGCGTCACCTCGATTGGTTCAAGGAACCCCATCACGGCTTGCTGAATGCGCTGCTGCGCGAATGTGACGCGGCGCGCGTGCTGATCGACACGCGACCCATCCGCGACTTGCCCGATGCTGCGATCGAAGATGGTCGCGTGAAGGTGTTGATGGATCAGGCGCGCCAGCGCAAGCCCGACGTTCCACTGCTGCCGGAACGCACCGCCTCGTTTGTCATGCTGCGCTACATCGGGCATCCGCAAGTGCACCTGAACGCGCCGCTGTTGGACGAGTGGGCCGATCGATTAGCAGGTTGGATGAAGGAAGGTGCGGACGTTTACGCCTTCTGCCATTGCCCCGATGAAACCCAATCGCCGCTGATCTGCCGGGAACTGCATCGGCGTGTGGCAGCGCGTGTGGAGATCGATCCGTTGCCGTGGGACGGGCGCGCGAGCCAGGCCTCGATCGAGCAGCGCCGGCTGTTTTGATAAATCAAATTCACTCATAATATTCTGAGTAATTCGGCTCGCCGTGACGTATCGCCGGTCAGAGTGTTGTAGGGTGGTGAAGAACGGAGACCTGCCAGGCTGGCAAGACTGGCAGGTCTTGGCTCTATTCTTGAAGGAGTTATCCATGACACTCGACAAGCGCGACATTTACCGTCTTCCGTGGTCGAAGAACGACAACCCGATCGGCTGGCTGGAAGTCACCGACATCTGCAACCTCAAGTGCCTGGGTTGCTACCGGCAGAAGATCAGCGGGCACAAGACGCTCGACCAGATCAAGGAGGAAGTGCTGTTCCTCAAGCGTTGGCGCAACTGCGATAACATCTCCATTGCCGGCGGCGAGCCGCTGATGCACCCCGACATCCTGGATGTGGTGGCGTTCATCGCGCAGAACGGCATAAAGCCGATCATGCTGACGAACGGCGTGAAGCTCGATCGAGAGACGCTCGTGGCGCTGAAGAAGGCCGGCCTGGCCGGCTTCACGATCCACATCGATAGTTACCAGGGCCGGCCTCACTGGCGCGAGAAGAACGAGGTCGAAACGAACGCGCTCCGCCAGCACTTCGCCGATCTGATCCACGATGTCGGCGGGTTGTACGTGGTTTTCAACAGCACGGTATATCCCTCGACGGTTCAGTACATTCCAGAGATGGTGCGCTGGGCGCAGCACAACATCGACCGGGTGCACGGCCTGGTGTTCATCTGCTTCCGCACCGCGCCGCTCGAAGAGGAAGTCACCTACCAGCGCGGCGACGCGATGGTCGATGCGCGCTTCTTGAGTTATGCCAGCGAGACGCAGCCCGATCGCAACATCACCTCGTACGAAGTCCACGATGTCATCAAGCAAGACATCCCCGAGTTCGACGCTTCGGGTTACCTGGGGGGCACGTGGAAGGTCGATTCGATCAAGTGGCTGGCCGGCGCGATGATCGGCACCAAGCGGCGGATGTACGGCTCGATCGGCCCGAAGACGATGGAACTGGCGCAGGCGGGACATCACCTGTTCACGGGGCGCTACCTGGCCTATCTCAGTTGCTCGAAGGTGGGCCGCAAGGTGTTCTGGATGTCGTTGGTCGACAAGACTGTGCGCGCCACGGCGCGGCGCTACTTCGGCGATGTGCTGCGCCATCCCCTGCGCCTGTTCGAATCGATCTATGTGCAGAGCATCGGCGTCATCCAGGCCCCCGACATCATGCCCGACGGCACGGCCGACATGTGCGATAGTTGCCCGGACATGACGTACTGGAACGGCGAGCTGATCAACTCCTGCCGCATGGACGAATACCGGCTCTTCGGCGGATTCGTCACCGTCGTCGATCGCGCCGAAGCCGAGAAGATTAACCGCTAAGAGCCTGTCTGAAAAGTTGCTCGAAGCCCGCGTCTCGCGGGCGTCCACCGCGAGGACGCGGTGGATAGAGCACCGTAGATTAACCGCTAAGGCGCGACCCCGCAAAAAGAAGCGGGGCAGGCGGACGCAAAGGTTTATCAATTTTCTTCGCGCGCTTGGCGTCTTTGCGGTTTGCTTTTCCCTCTCCTTGCCGGATCAACCGGGGCATGGTAGAATCTGCGGCGTCGCATTGAAAGCCACGGCAGGGCCGGACAGCGGCTCCGCGCGTGAGTCACAAAGGCAGGGGAGTTCAGACATGACGCTGTCGAAACCCGACAAGGACAAGATCATCGGCGAGTTCCATATTCACGGGAGCGATACCGGCTCGCCGGAAGTGCAGGTGGCGCTGCTCACCAGTCGCATCAACCAGTTGACCGAACATCTCAAGGTGCACAAGCACGATGAGCACTCGCGGCGCGGGCTGCTCAAGATGGTCGGCCAGCGCCGCCGCCACCTGGCGTACCTGAGTCACAAGGACCCGGCGCGGTATCGGAGCATCGTCCAGAAGCTGGGACTGCGGAAATAGCGTTGGTTAGTTGGATGGCTGGCTAAAAGATAAGCGAGTAGATGCGGAACGGTCTTCCCATCTACTCGCTTTGTATTTGTCTGCCCGGTTGTAACCTGCCGCTGTGGCGAAACGGCGGCAGATCACAACCGAGAAGCCGTCTGCGCAGGGCGGTTCAGGTATTGGAGAGTGTCTC
>DATBWU010000102.1:0-8124 GCA_036514635.1 Anaerolineae bacterium
GGGGTGTAGCCCGCCGAGTTCATCGGCGGGCGGGCACAACCTGGCAACGACCCAAGTTTCTGGGTAGCGCAGCGAAGAATCTCGCTAGTCGTGCCAAAGACCCTTCGCTGCGCAGCAGCGGGGGCGCGCTCGCCTGGCGCGCCGCCCGCGCAGAGCGCGGGACACGACGAGGCGGGGGTGACATGCGGACTAATTCTTTGACGGCTCCTTCGTGGATCGATTGCTCATGTACGGGTGTTGCCTTCGTAAATGACGATGCCCAGGCTGTCCGGCCCGATCATGCAGGCCAGCGACGCGCCGTACATCATCACCGGGAAGTATTGGCCAGGGAAGGTCTGCTCCAGCCGCTCCAGCAGCAGGCGCGTGTCGTCGGTGGGCTGTGCGCCGCTCTGCATGATCGCCACGCGCTCGATCGCCGAGAACTCGGACACGAACTCGACCAGTTTCTCGATCGCCTTCTCGCGCGTGCGGACTTTCTCCATCGGCACGATCTCGCCCTCCTCGACGGTGAGAAACGGTTTGATACCCAGCATCGCACCCAGAATCGCCTGGCTTTTGCTCAGTCGCCCGGCGCGCTCCAGGTAGTCCAGCGATTCGGTGAAGTAGACGGCGTACATGTGCGGGACCATCCCGCGCACGATGCGCACCAGTTCGTCGAGCGACTCGCCGCGCGCGGCGGCTTCGGCGGCGGCCTCGACCAGGATGCCCAGCCCCAGCGACGTGTGCATCGAGTCCAGCACCACAATCTTGCCGCGCCCCAGGAACTCGTCGGCGGCCTGCCGCGCCCGCGCGATCGTCTGGTTCATGCGCGACGAGGTGTGGATCGACAGGATTTGCTCGTTGCGCCGGATGCGCGCGGCGTAGAGTGCGCGGAACTCATCGACTGACGGCGGATACACCGACGGCATGTTGGTGTAATGCGGCAGTCGCCGGAAGAATTCCTCCGCCGTGACCTCGACGCCTTCGCGAAAGTGCTGTGCGCCCAGTTGGATAATCTGCGGCACGACGGTGAGGCCCAACCGCTCCGGTACACCCGGATCGGCGAAGTGCGCGCCGCTATCGGTAATGATGTGAACCTTGCTCAAGGCTTACTCGACGCTCAAGATGTAAGGATAGTGCGGCTGGCCGCCCGCGACGATTTCGACTTCAAGATGCTTGTAGCGTTCGCGGATTTTACCGGCCAGTGTCCCGGCGTCTTCGGCGGTCGCCGAGTCGCCGTAGTAAAGTGTCACCAGTTCGCGCTCGTCCGTGCCAATCTGATCCAGCAGTTGCCAGGCGACGGATTCGATCGAGTCGCCGGCGGCGGCCAACGTGTCATCCAGCAACCCGATCGGCTGGCCCGCCTTCACTCGCACGCCGTCCATCTCGACGGAGCGTGTGGCGATCGTCAACTCGGCGGTGCGGACGTGCCCGATCGACGCTTCCATTGATTGGGTGTTCGCGGCCAAATCGGATTGCGGGTTGAAGGCCAGCATCGCCGCAATGCCTTGCGGCACAGTCTTCGTCGGCACGACGATCACCTGCCGGCCCGGCGCCAGGTCGGCGGCCTGCTGCGCGGCCATGACGACGTTGCCATTGTTCGGCAGCAGGATGACGCGCTCGCACGGCAGAAAGTTGAGCGCCTTAACGAAGTCCTCTGTGCTGGGGTTCATCGTTTGCCCGCCGGGGATCACGTAAGCCGTTCCCAGACTCTGGAAGACCCGCGCCAGCCCGTCGCCGGGCGCGACGGCGATCGTGCCGATGTCGGCGGCGGTGAGTGGGGTGGACGCGCTGCGCGGCCTGAGCTGCGCTGCCTGAAGTCCGGCGATCTGGTCTTGCAGGTTCTCGATCGCGACTCGAGTGATGGTGCCCAGCGTGAAGGCGTATTCTTGCGTCGTGTAGAAGTTATCGGTGGGAACGTGGATGTGAATCTTCATCTCGTCGTCGCCGCCGCCGACCTGGATCGATGTGCCAAACCGGGAGAGCTGCTGATACATCCGGTCTAAGTCGAGGCCGGGGTGCGGCTTCACGTCGAAGACCAATTCGTAATCTTGCCCTTCCTCGACGCCTTCCAGTTTCGCGCCGGGCGTAAATGCCATCGTCGCCGCAATCGGCTCGACCTCGACCGACTCACCGCGTAAGTGACGCATCATGCCCTCCAGGATGACTACCAGGCCCTGTCCGCCGGCATCGACGACGCCGGCCTGTCGCAAAATCTCCAGTTGCATGGGCGTGCGGTCCAGGGCTTCCTTCGCCGCCGCCAGCACCTGGTCGAAGACGAACATCAAGTCGCTGCTGACCTTGACGGCGGACTCGGCGGCCTCGGCAGCGGCCCGCGACACGGACAGAATGGTGCCTTCGACCGGTTTGATCACGCCCTTGTAAGCCGTGGTGCAGCCTTCGCGCATCGCGATGGCGAAATCGCCGGCGTTCATCGTGGCGTGATTGTCCAGCCCGCGCGCGAAGCCGCGCCACAGCTGCGAGAGGATCACGCCGGAATTGCCGCGCGCGCCCATCAGCGCGCCGTGCGCGGTAGCGTGTGCGATGCGATGGATCGTCGCGCCACTGAGTTTTTCCACTTCGGCCCAGGCGGCCTGCATGGTGAGCAGCATGTTCGTGCCCGTGTCGCCGTCGGGCACGGGGAACACATTGAGCGCGTTGATCGCCTGTTGATTCACGCGCAGCCAGGCCAGGCTGGCCTGCACCATGTCCTTCAGTTGCGGCCCATCGAGCATCAGGAGCGGTGGTTGATTGGGCATCTTTTCAGGCAGGCCCCGATGGGCTTCAGGCATCCGGATTGCTGACGCGCAGACCCTGCACGTGGACGTTGATCGGACCGATGGGCACGCCGAGCGCCTTCTCCACGTTGAAGCGCACCAGGTTCTGTAAGCTGGCCGCGACCGACGCGATCCGCGTGCCATACTCGACGATCACGTACAGGTCGATTTCGATGTGATCATCGTCGACCGTCACGCTGACGCCGCGATGCGTGTCACCGGACAGGGAGCGCATCACGCCGTCGGCGAAGTTCTTGCTGGACAACCCGACGACGCCATAGGCCTGCGTCACGCAGCGCGCGGCGACGCGGGCGATAGCCGTCGGCGAGATTTCGATCCGGCCTAGCGAGGTCTGCTCAGCCACTTAGCCCTCCCGATGGTTAACCACGAAGGCACAAAGTCCTCTCGGTGTTTTAGAGGCTGTCTGAAAACTCACCACCGGAGACTCCACCCCCTGAAGGGGGCAAGCGACACAACGAAACACAAAGAAAACTTGGAGAGGCTTGGTGCCTTGGCGTCTTGGTGGTTACCACAGCGACCTTTTCAGACAGGCTTTTGGTGACTCGTGGTTAATGGACATCGGTTGACGGAAGCAGGCGGCTGTGGTAACATCACGCCCGCTTGAATCTGCGACTCAATAAGGTGATGGATCATGGCTAAGTGCAATATCTGCGGCCGAGGGCCGATGTTCGGTCATAACGACACGTTCTCCAAGAAGAAGACGAATCGCCAATTCAATCTGAATGTGACCCGGCGGGCGGTCGTGATCAACGGGCAGAAGCGCCGCATGTACGTATGCAATAACTGCCTGAGGACGATGACGCGCACCGCTTAACGATTAACGATCAATCCCCTCAGCAAACGCCCGCTCCAGCGGGCGTTTTGTGTTTCTTATCACCGCCGAGAGCGCAGAGATCGCGGAGCGAACTATCTGTGACCCTCTGCGTGCTCCGCGTACTCTGCGGTGAGTCACCGTGAAATCCGCAAAGACGCCATCGCGTTGCGTCGAATCCGTTCGATCGCCGCGCCGACGCCCTCCGGCGCTTCGAACACAGCGGACCCGGCGACCAGGTGATTCGCCCCCGCCGCCACGATACGCGCGACGGTTTCCGCGCTCACGCCGCCGTCGGCCTCAAGGTCGGCCTCACTCCCCGCCGCGTCGAGCATTTCTCTCGCGCGAGCCATCTTGTCCAGCGTGCGTTCGATTAGCCCCTGTCCGCCGAAACCGGGATTGACCGTCATCACCAGCAGCAGGTCGATATCGCCGATGATTTCCTCGATGGCCGATAACGCGGTGGATGGATTGATGGCGACTCCGGCGCGTTTGCTCAACCCGTGAATGTGCTGGATTGTCCGATGCAGGTGCGGGCTGACTTCGGCGTGGACGATGATCGTGTCCGAACCGGCCCGGGCAAAGTCAGCCGCGTAGCGCTCCGGCTCGACGATCATCAAGTGGGTTTCGATCGGCAAGTGCGTCGATCGGCGGACGGCCTGGACGACGAGCGGGCCGAAGGTGATGTTCGGCACGAAGCGGCCGTCCATCACGTCGCACTGAATGGCGTCTGCGCCTGCGGCTTCGACTTCCGCGATCTGGTCGCCGAGCCGGGCAAAATCGGCGGACAAGATGGACGGGACAATCTTAATCGGGCGTGGCATTGGCGGCAATTATACCCGTTCGACACGCGGATTTCAAGGGTTATGTCACCAGTAAATCGTGAAACGTAAAACGTGGGCGCATCCGCTTCTATCTCGCGAAGCGTGTCCGTTTACCAGTCCGTTGATGACTCGTCTTCCTCGGCGGCGGTCGATGCGCGAGCAGCCACGTCTGCGAATCGACCGGTTCCTGCTTGGCTGTAGGCTTCAAATGCTCGTAGGTCCCGTCCGGCAGCAAGCGGCGCGCCTTGACGTTGTCCTTGAGATAGGTTTCCAGAATCTCGTCGCGGATGTACCGGATCAGGCGCGGGTCTTCGACGGGGAACAGGTTCTCCACGCGCCGATCGATGTTACGCGGCATCAAGTCGGCGCTGCCCAGGTACACTTCTTCTTTGCCGGCGTTGCGGAAGTAAAAGATGCGGCTGTGCTCCAGGAAACGGCCGACGATGCTGATGACGCGGATGTTCTCGCTGATGTCCTTCAAGCCGGGGCGCAGGCAGCAGATGCCACGCACCAGGAGATCGATCTTGACGCCCGCGCGCGAGGCCTGGTACAGCAGTCGGCTCATCGGCTTATCGACCAGCGCATTCATCTTGAAGATCAGGTGCCCCGGCTCGCCTTTGCGCTGATGCTCGATTTCACGGCTAATGAGTTCTTCAAAGCGCGCGCGCAGGTTGATCGGCGCGACGAGCAGCTTGTGGTAGTCCGTCTTGGACGAATAGCCGGTGAGGTAGTTGAACAGATCGGTGGCGTCGGCGGCGAGGTCGGCGTTGCAGGTGAACAGGCCGATGTCGGTGTACGACTGCGCGGTGACGGCGTTGTAGTTGCCGCTCGACATGTGGACGTAGTGGCGCAGGCTATCGCCTTCTTTGCGCACGACGAGCGCGACCTTCGAATGCGTCTTCAACCCGACCAGCCCGTACACGACGTGCACCCCTTCGGCTTCCAGCGCCTTCGCCCAGCCGATGTTGCTTTCCTCGTCGAAGCGCGCTTTGAGCTCCACCAGCGCGGCGACCTGCTTCCCGTTCAGGCTGGCTTCCAAGAGCGTCTCCAGCACCGGCGAATTCTTGCCGACGCGGTACAGCGTCTGCTTGATCGCCAGCACATCCGGGTCGTGCGCCGCCTGCCGCAGAAAATCGACGACCGGCACGAATGAGTCGTAAGGGTGGTGCAACAGGATGTCGCCTTCGCGGATCGCGGCGAAGACGTCGCCGCCGTACGATGAGCCGCTGAAAGCGGGCGGCAAGCTCGGCACGAAAGGCGGGTCTTTCAGATCATAGCGATCGACGCTGGTCAAGCCCATGAAGTCGGCGAGGCCCAACGGGCCTTGCACCACGTACACGTCGTTGCGGTCGATCTCCAGGTTCTCGATCAAGATGTCGCGCAGAGTCTGAGGCATGCCTTCGTTGATCGTGAGCCGCACGACCGATCCGAAGCGCCGCTGGCGCACGCCGGCTTCGATCGTTTGAAGCAAGTCTTCAGCCTCCAGTTCCTGGATCACGATGTCGGCGTCGCGCGTGACACGGAAAGGATGCGCCTCGATGATCTCCATGCCGGGGAACAGCTTGTTCAGGTGCGCGGCGATCAGTTGGTCTAGCCAGGTGAAGTAATGATGGTGCGGAACCGTCCCATCTTTGCGCACGCCGCCGGACGAGCGTTTGATCGGCACCAAGCGAGGGAGCGTGCCCGGCACTTTGATGCGTGCGAAGTGCGACAGGCCTTTCTTGTCCCGGATCAGCACGGCCAGGTTCAGGCTGAGGTTGGAGATGTGCGGAAAGGGCCGGCCGGGATCGACGGCGAGCGGCGTCAAGACGGAGAAGACAACCTCGTTGAAGTATTCGTCAACTCTGGGCTTCTGGGTTTCGTTCAAGTCAGCGTAATCGATGACGTGGACGCCGGCGTCATCGAGCCGCTTGAGCAGGTCGTGCATGCACGTGCGCAGGTCGAGCATCAGCCTGGCCGCCGCTTTGCGCACGGCGGCGAGCTGCTCGGCGGGCGTCATGCCGTCGGGCGACATCTCGACGATGCCCGCCTCGATCTGCTGCTTGAGGCCGGACACGCGCACCATGAAGAACTCGTCGAGGATCGATCCGACAATCGCCAGGAACTTGACCCGCTCTAGCAGCGGGTTGGTTTCACTCTGCGCCTCTTCCAGCACGCGGCAGAAGAACTCCAGCAGACTCAGCTCGCGGTTGATGTACAGCTTCGGATCGTCCAGGTCGATGCCGTCAGCCTCGGCATTCTTATCGCTCGACTTGACCATATCTAATCTCCAAATCTAACCACGGATGGCATGGAGAACACGGATTTTGCCTTAATCCGTGGCATCCGTGCAAGGTGTGGTTTCAGCCGGCGCTCTCGGCAGCCTGCCGTAACTGTCCACACCCCGCGTTGATGTCGATGCCGCGCCGGATGCGCAGGGTGTTGGGAATGCCGTGCCGGTCAATCTCGGCGCGAAAGGCGGCGATGCGCCCCCGGCGCGAGGCGGCCCCCGGGTAATCGCGCGTAGGGTTCAACGGGATCAGATTGACGTGGATCAAATGCTTCGGCAGTTGCTGCGCCAATTGGGCCAGCGCGCGCGCCTGTTCGATCGTGTCGTTGACGCCGTCGATCAGCGCCCACTCGAAGCTCATGCGGCGGTGCGTCGCTTCGACGTAAGCGCGACACGCCGCGATCAGATCGCGCAACGGATAGCGTTTGTTGATCGGCACAAGTTGATCGCGCAGGTCGTCGGTCGCGGCGTGGATCGACACAGCCAGGTTCACCTGGCCGCCGTCGCGCGTGAACTTCTGAATGCCGGGGATCAGCCCGACCGTGCTGACGGTCATGCGCCGCGCGCCGAAGTTCCAGCCGCTCGAATCGCTCAGCCGGCGCAGTGCTTCGATCGTGGCGGTGTAGTTAGCGAACGGCTCGCCCATGCCCATAAAAACAAGGTTGGTTAGTCGAACAGTCGAGTAGTCGGGTAGTCGGGTAGTCTTCAGTCCTTCGTCTTTCGTCCTTCGTGTTTCTTCATCCTTCATCCTTCCGCCTTCATCCCTTCTCAGCATCCTCTCAAAATACAAGACCTGTTCGACGATCTCTCCCATAGTGAGGTTGCGCTGGAAGCCGCCTTGACCGGTGGCGCAGAATGGACAAGCCATAGCACAGCCCGCCTGCGTACTGACACATACCGTGCGACGCCGTTCGTAGCCCATCAACACCGTTTCGATCTGTTTGCCATCGGGAAGTTCAAATAGGATCTTGCGCGTCCAACCATCTTCCGAGAGCAAATCGATGCGCGGCGACAGGCGCGTGACGGCGAACTCCGCCGCCAGCCGCTCGCGCAGACGGCGCGGCAGGTCGGTCATCGCATCGAACGAATCGGCCAGGCGATGATACAGCCATTCCCAAATCTGCCGCGCGCGAAAAGCCGGCTCGTTCCAGCCGGCGACGAGCGCCTGAAGATCATCGAAAGTGAGATCGTACAGAGAAGACCTGGGCTGCATGAGGACTAGATGGTTAGATAGTTGGGTAGTTAGATGGTTGGTCGGTAATTGCATTCATCATTCCGCATTCATGGAGCCGTCAAAGAATTAGTCCGCCTGTCACCCTGAGAATCCCACAGCGCCGGGTGGCGATAGGCTCGAAGAAAGAAACTTGCGCGCGGCGTGCCTGCGCGGCGATGAATTCGCCGCGCTACCCCGCTGCGCCCGATGAATCGGGCTAGTCGGATTCA
>DATBWU010000103.1:0-2419 GCA_036514635.1 Anaerolineae bacterium
AACGCGGGAACACGATTTTGGCCGGCGAGCAACTGGCGCGCCTGAACGGCTGGCAGGTCGGCGATAGCCTGGAGCTAGCCGGGCAAAAAATGAAATTGGTCGGCATCTTTCGCGCCAGCGGCACGCTGAACTCGGAACTATGGACGAGCCTGGCAGACGGCCAACGCTTGCTGAGCCGTGGCAACTCGTACTCGGCGATCGTGATCCAGACCGCGCCGGGCACAGACGTGGAGGTGTTGCGCAGCAAGTTGGCGGCGGCGCCCGCCCTGATGCGCGAGACGGATGTAGGCACTGAGCCGGAAGTGTACGAGACGATGAACCGCTCGATCCAACAGGTGGCGCGTGTGATGAATGCCATTTCCACGCTGGCGCTGATCGCCATCGCCTTCGGCGTATACAACGTCGTCGGGATGACGGTGGCCGAAAAGGCGCACGAGATCGCCATGCTCAAGGCGATCGGGCTTTCGGCTCGCCAGGTGATCGGCATCTACCTGCAGGAAGGGTTGCTCCAGGCCAGCGCGGGGTATGCCGTCGGGTTGCTGGCCGGAGCATCGGTCCTGGTATACCTGAACGCGACGTCAGCGGTGTCGTTTCTCTCGTTGCCGTTGACGCTGAGTCTGACGCCCGAAATGGCGCTCGTAGGCGGCCTGCTGACTGTAACGCTGACACTGGCTTCGGCGTGGATGGCGGCTCGACGCGCAGTCGCTGCGCCGGTGGCGGAAATACTGCGCGGCGTATGAGTTCCCGGAGTTTCCTTAGCCCTCTGCTCTTTTTGGCTCTTCTGGGTTCAACGGGAAAAAGCCTCACCGCGAAGGCGCGAAGAGCGCAAAGCCTTTGAAAATCTTGGCGTCCTTTGCGTCGCCTGCCCTCTTCAGAGGGTTGCGGTTCAATTCCCGCCCAAGTCGGGAGAGCCCTCTTTTTGAAAGAGACCGAAGGAGCTGAGGGGACTTGGAGGCTGAGATGATCAAGATGGCATGGCGCGAAGTGTTATCGCGTCGTCGCGCAACGGCGGGCCTGATCCTGGGCGTGAGCGTGGTGTTGCTCGTGTTTCTCGCGATTGAGGGTCTGTGGGCCGGGGTCGCGCGCACTTTGTCCGCGCAGGAGAGCGACGCGCTGGTGGTGCTTCCGAAGGATGCGATCGGTTTCGGCAGCGCGATGCCGCTTCGCTTGAAACAGACCCTGCGCGGCCTGGGGGCCACGCTCGTCGCGCCGCAAATCTTTGCCACCCGCCAGGCTAAGCCAGGCGAGCCGATCTTGCTGCGCGGCGTGCCGCTCGATAACGGGTCGGAAGGCTTGCGGCGCATCATCGCGTTCGAGATGCGCGCGGGCGCTCCGCTGGAGCGCGGTGACCGGGGCCGGATCATGGTCGGCGCGGAGGTAGCGATGTCCAAAGCGCTCGCGCCGGGCGATGCGTTCAAGATCATGGGCAAGACCTACATCGTCAAGGGTATCTTTGCGACCGGGTATCTATCCGATAGTGAAGTCTGGCTGGACCTGGACGAAGCGCAGCGCCTGCTGCGCTCGCAAGGCACTGTCTCGATGTTCTCCGTCATTGGCCCTCCGGGGTTGGCTGAGCGGATCGCGCGGCGACTGGATGTGGATGTCATCCAGGAGAAAGAGGTGTGGGAATCGTTCAGCAGCACGTTTGCCAGTTTGGACGGGGTGATGAAACTGGCTTCGGTCATCGTGGCCGGGGCGGCTGTGCTCGGCGTGATGAACACCATCTTCACCATCGTGCAGCAGCGGCGGCGCGAGATCGCGATTTTGCGCAGCGTCGGGTTCGGGCGCGGGGCTGTGCTCGTTTACGTGTTGAGCCAGTCGCTGTTCGTCGCGCTGGCCGGGTTCGGCGTGGCGCTCGCTGTAGCGATGGTCTTCCTGCGCCTGATGCGGATGGAAGCGGCCGGGATGACCTTCACACCTGTGCTCACGGAGGCGGGCATTTTGCGTGGGCTGGGGCTGACGCTGGCGATCGGTGTGTTGGCTGGGCTGTATCCGGCGCTGCGCGCAGCCCGGCTGAACATCGCGCAGACGCTGCGAGGGTCTTGAGGGCTAACAACATGCTCGTCGTCGGTGGCTATGGCTGGACGCCACAACTGCCGCCGCCGCCAGCGGATGGCTTCAACATGCCGTTGTCGGCCAGCAGTTTGTGCACCGCCTGAAAACCGGATGCGGACGAATAGCGCGCACCGACAATTTCGCGCGGCTCCACCTGATCGAAGTTCAATCCCCTGGCCGCCTTGAAGAAAACGGCCTGCTCCAGTGTCTGCTGTGGATACCAAAACGCATTGGCATATTTCGCGGTCGCGAGCATGTCATCCGTCGTCGCGCCCTGCGACGCCATCAGCTCCAGCAGACCCAGCATCGCCATGCCGTGATTGCAGTCGGGGAAGTGAGTCGGATTGTCGCAGCAGGGCCGATA
>DATBWU010000104.1:0-15970 GCA_036514635.1 Anaerolineae bacterium
AGAGCGTCTTAAAAGTCCATTTCGCCGTCATTCTGAGGCGCGAAGCGCCGAAGAATCTCCATGTTTGCGCCGAAAAACGAGATTCTTCGCTCGCTGCGCTCGCTCAGAATGACATCACCAGAGAGTTTTAAGACACTCTCTAAGGCTTTGCGCTCGCCTGCCCCGGATGTTGTTTGCGGGGTTGCGCCCTTTGCGGTGAGGCTTTTCCCGGTCAACCCGGAAGAGCCGTTATTCCTACGTGACTTTTCTTTCTTGTCGGGGTTCTACACCCCGAATCACACACTCACCCCCGGGGAAAGGATGAGGTCTTAGCCACAAAAAGCAGCAAAATCGGCTATAATTGGGCCAGTCAAGGAAGGGAATATGGCAACTCGATCCACGACCAGCGCCCGTTCGCGCCAGCCCGCCGACGGGCGCTCGTTACGTACACTCACATCTCCTCCCAAGGAGGGCGTTCTCATGCAACCGGATACCGGCACGTTGCGGGCCTGGTATCGCGAGATGTTGCTCGTCCGCCGTTTTGAAGAGCGCGCTCGCCAGGCTTACCAGCAGGGCAAGATCGGCGGCTTCCTTCATCTGTACATCGGCGAAGAAGCGATTGCCGCCGGCGCGATCCACGCGCTCAAGCCGCAAGACCATATCGTCACCCACTACCGCGACCACGGTCACGCCATCGCGCGCGGTCTCGATCCGAAACGACTGATGGCCGAACTGTTCGGGCGCGTCGACGGCTACGGCAAGGGACGCGGCGGGTCGATGCACTTCGCCGACGCGACCAAGAACTTCTGGGGCGGCTACGCGATCGTCGCCGGGCACTTGACGATCGCCGCCGGCCTGGCGCTGGCCGCCAAGCGATCCAAGTCCGATGCGGTGGCGCTGGCGATCTTCGGCGATGGCGCGACGGACAACGGCACGTTCTATGAAGTGCTCAACTTCTCTAAGGTGTGGAACCTGCCGTGCGTCTTCCTATGCGAGAATAACATGTTCGGCATGGGCGTGGCGATCGAGAAAGCCTCGGCGGTGACCGACGTGTATAAGAAAGCGTGCATGGCCGATATGCCCACGCATCAGGTGGATGGAATGGACGTGGTCGCCGTGCACAACCTGATGAGCAAGGTGGTCGAGGAAGTCCGCGCCGGGAGCGGGCCGCAGTTCGTCGAAGCCAAGACGTTTCGCTACCAGGGGCACTCGGTGGCCGACCCGGATCAGTATCGCAGCCGCGAGCAGATCGAAGAATGGAAGAAGCGCGACGCGATCGAGCGCGTGAAGCGCCTGCTGCTCAACGATCACGAGGTCGCTGCATCCGAGGTCGAGGCGATCGAGGCGGATGTGGAACGCGAGATGGACGAGGTAGTGGCCTTTGCGGATGCCTCGCCCGCGCCCGACCCGGCGACGATGTTCGAGCACGTGTACGCGCAACCACTCTAAAGCGTGAAACGTAATTACGTTTTACGCTTTACGTTTTGCTCAGCGTGAGGAATTCCATGGCTGTCATCACCATCCGCGAAGCTCTCAAGCAAGCTCTGCGCGAAGAGATGTTGCGCGACGAGCGCGTGTTCGTCATGGGCGAAGACATCGGCGCGTACGGCGGCGCATACGCCGTCACGCGCGGCCTGCTCGAAGAATTCGGCGAGGATCGCATCCGTGACACGCCCATCGCCGAAGGCTCGATCGTCGGACTGGCGATGGGCGCGGCGATCGGCGGTCAGCGCCCCGTCGCCGAACTGATGACGATCAACTTCAGCCTCCTTGCGCTCGATCAGATCGTCAATCACGCAGCCAAGATGCACCACATGTTCGGCGGGCAGTGGAGCGTGCCGCTGGTCGTGCGCATGGCCTGCGGCTGGGGCCAGTTGAGCGCCACGCACTCGCAGACGCTGGAAGTGATGTACGCGCACATCCCCGGCCTGAAGGTGACCTTCGCCGGGACGCCCTACGACGCGAAGGGCCTGCTCAAGTCGGCCATCCGTGATCCTGATCCGGTGATCTTCTTAGAGCATACTGCCATCTACGGCGTGAAAGGCGAAGTGCCGGACGGCGACTATCTGGTTCCGCTGGGCAAGAGCGATGTGAAGCGCAAAGGCAAAGACGTGACCCTCGTCACCTACGGGCGCATGTTGCAAACGACGTTCGAGGCGGCGGAGGCGCTGGCGAAGGACGGCGTCGATGCGGAAATCATCGATCTGCGCACGCTGCGCCCGCTGGACATGGAGCCGGTGTACGAATCGGTGCGCAAGACGAACCGCGCCGTCATCGTGACGGAAGAGTGGCGCAGTTTCGGCGCGGGAGCCGAGATCGCCGCGCGCATCGGCGAAGACTGCTTCGACTGGCTCGACGCGCCCGTGACCCGCGTCGGCGCGGAGGAAGTGCCGCTGCCGTACGCCAGGAACGTCGAGCAGGAAGCACTGCCGTGGGCCAAGGACATTATTGCGGCGGTGAAGACGGCTATGGCGTGAGACCAGTTGTCAGTGAATCAGTTATCAGTGACCACTGATGACTGACCCACTGTTCACTGATCACGGAGTTGGATATGGCAACCGAGATCACCATGCCCAAAATGGGCTTCGACATGACTGAGGGGAAGCTGGCCCAGTGGCTGAAGAAGGTCGGCGACCCGGTGAAGCGCGGCGAGCCGATCGCCGAGATCGAGACGGATAAGGTCAACATCGAGGCCGAAGCGCCCGCCGACGGTGTTCTGCGCGCGACGCTCATCGAGCCGGGGCAGACGGTTCCGGTTGGCACGCCGATCGGTGTGCTGGCCGCCGCCGGTGAAGACATCGACGTTGAGGCGTATCGCCGCAAAGCATTGGGAGCCTCTGCTCCAGCGGCGAGTGCCGCGCCCGCTCCGGTTGCCGCTGCACAGCCCGCCGCAGCCGCCGCGCCTGCGCCGGCCGCAGGCGATGGTCGTATCAAGGCATCGCCGCTCGCGCGGCGCATGGCGCAAGAAGCCGGCCTGAACATCGCCGAGGTCAAAGGCACTGGCCCGGGCGGTCGCATCGTCAAGCGCGATGTCGATGCCGCGATCGGCGCTGCTCGCGTGGCCGCGCCCGCGCCTGCGCCGCGTGTGCCTGCGCCCGCCATCCTCGGCCCGGCTGTTCTCCGGGCCGAAGCCGTTGCACCGAACAAGCTGCGCCAGACCATCGCCCGGCGTATGACGGCCAGCAAGCAGCAGGCGCCGCACTTCTACGTCACTGTCGAGATCGACATGGCTAAACCGATGGCGCTGCGCGCCGAGCTTAACGCGCTGGTCGATGAAGCGGGCAAGATCAGCGTGAACGATCTGATCGTCAAGGCGGTCGCGCTGACGCTGACGCACTTCCCCAATCTCAATGCGTCCTACGCCGAAACGGCGATCCAGCGCCACGGCGAGGTGAACATTGGCAATGCCGTGGCGTTGGACGAGGGATTGATCACCGTCGTCGTGAAAGATGCCGATCGCAAGCCGCTGGCGCAGATCGCGCGTGAGATGCGGGACAGCGTGACCCGCGCTCGAAACGGCAAGGCGCGCCCGGAGGAATTGCAGGGCAGCACGTTCACCATCAGCAACCTGGGCATGTTCGGCGAAGTGGATAGCTTCGTCGCCATCATCAATCCGCCCGAAGCGGCGATCCTGGCCGTCGGCTCGGTGCTGGACGTGCCGGTGGTGAAGGATGGACAGTTGGCTATCGGCAAGCGGATGAAAGCGACGATCTCAGCCGATCATCGCGTGACGGATGGCGTGGAGGCCGCGCGCTTCATGCAGATGGTGAAACAGTTGCTAGAAGAGCCGCTGAGGCTGTTGATATAACGGACGAACGACGAAGGACAAAAGGCCGCCGGCCCGCTGAGGGTCGGCGGTTTTGCTTCTGGTTATACGAAATGCTCGCTCGTAAAACATTATCAGTTTTGTTTAACCAAGTATATCTTGACTTACTATCGTGGTTGCGGTATAACATACCGTAGACGGTGTAACATTAGGAGAGTCGCCATGGAAACTTATACGACAGTCAAGGGACAAATCGTCATCCCGTCAACCCTACGTCGAAAGTATGGCATCAAAGCTGGAACCAAGATCCAGATTTACGAGGATAACGGACGAATCGTTCTCCAGCCGATAACGCGAGAGTATATCCGGAGAGTGCGCGGCGCTTTCAAGGGCTCAGGGGCGATGAAGGTTTTGATGGAAGAGCGCAAACGCGAAAGGGAGCTCTAGGATGTCTAAGCGTCCGCGCGTATTTGACAGCTGGGCGCTGATGGCTTTTCTTGAAGACGAGCCATCCGCGGAGAGCGTCGAGGAACTCATTGCCCAAGCGCATGAAGTGGAAGCGCCTCTGCTAGTCACAACTGTGAACCTGGGAGAAGTGTGGTACAGCTTGGCACGCACGCGATCGGAAGCGGATGCTGATATGGCCGCCGCACATCTTGTCCGGCTCGGATTCGAGGTCATCGATGCTGACTGGGAATTGGCTCGTCAGGCTGCAGCATTCAAGGCAAGGTTCCGACTCGCATATGGGGATTGCTTCGCGGCAGCCTTGGCTAAACTCAAGAAAACGGAACTGGTAACAGGAGATCGAGAATTCAAACAGCTAGAAAGTGAAGTTAAGGTTCTGTGGCTGTGAAATTAGAGTGGGATTAGTCCAATGCTGCCTACGCTTCCGGCGGCGATACCCGCCCTGCCCTCACTCGCATCAACCTCCATACCCCCAGCCCCACCAATACAATGACTCCCGCTACAATCACGATCGTCGTCGGGTTGAACGTGCTCGCCGCCTCGGCGAGTGCGACGCACGCGATACCGGCCAGCCACGTCACGATTAACACGCCCGCGATCAGCGCCGATCGCCGGTTGAGGTTGCCCGGCTGGCGGATGCGCGCTTCGTTCGTCAGCAGCCAGGCGACGAGCGTGATGCCGGAGTACGCCGCGACGAACGCGCCGAGCGGCAGCAGGCCGGGGTTGCGCAGCGCGTCGAGGCCGGCGCGGTTGGGGTTGAACAGCGTGTGCAGCGCGGCGAACATCGCTACGCCGAAAACCCCGCCCCATACGATCCTGCTCCGCGAAAACCATGCGTGCCCGGCCGTCGAGCCGAGCGGCAGCAGCTCGATCAACGCGAACTGAACGGCGACGAGGAAGATCGTCAACAGCGCCGACTGTATCCCGCCGGTGATCGTTAAGGCCAGCGAGGCCGCGCCCGACCCTGCACTGCCGGACAAACTCGCCGACAGCGATTCGAGCGGCCACGCGATCAGCCACGCGATCGCGCCGGCGGCGATCGCTGCGATCATCGAGGCGCGGCCCACCGCAGCATCTTGATCGCGGTTGGACTCAGCGGCGATCAGTGCCAGGCCGGCCGGCAGGCCGAGCACATAACCGGGCAAGAACCCGATGCTGCGAGAGATCGCCACACCGGCCGCAATCCATAGCACAGCGCCCGGACGCACCTGCAAGCCGGACGCAAGCCGCATCGATCGAGCGGCCACGTTGCCGCCGAAAGCCGCCGCCAGATCGGCCAGTGTCAGCGCCGCCAGCAGCGTCACGAAGGTGGCGATACCGGCCGGGGTGTTGGGCTGGAAGTTTGGATCCAGGAACGAGGCAATGAGCGCGGTCAGTGCGAGGAACGCCGTCAAAACCACGATGGTCAGCGCGCGGCGAATGCGCAGGTTGCCGATCCGCCAGGCGGTCGGCGTGGTGGCGAGGTTCAGTGCCGTGCCGATCCGGCTTCGCGCGGAGCGCACCGCGTCGGTCACGCGATTGGGAGGCAGGCTGGGGCGCGTGCCGAAGCTTTCTCGCGCCAGCGTCGCCGTCAGGCCGAGCAGTGCCGCGCACAATGCCGCCAAAATGGCATTCGTCAGCAGGATGCCGGTGTCGAGCGAGACTTTGCCCGGTGTGGGGATGGCCGCGGCGATGGCCGTCAACCCGGCCTTGGCTTCGACCGAAGCGACGATCAACTGCTGAATGCCCCTCACCAGATTATCTGGCGCAGGGCTGAGAAAGACGCGCCCGCCGGTCTTGGAGGCCATGTCTTGCGCCAGCGCCTCCAGCCGGGCGCGGTCGTCCGCAGACGTATCGGGGGCCGGCCCGCTGAGCAGTGGCGAGAGGATCACTTTGTTGGCGATGGCGGCGCGGATCGCCAGCGTCGTCACATCGCGGTCGGGACCGGGGTCGCTCACGGGATTGCCGCTGGCCGGGCCGGAATCAGACAGCGGGATGATCAATCGGCTTGCCGAAGGCTGCCAGGCGTATCCGGCGGCCAGCTCGGCGATGGCGATGCCCCAATCCTCATCATCGGCGACGGCGGAGCCGGGGATCGTCGCCTGAACGGTATCCTTCGCGCAGTTGTACGTGTCCTTGATGCTGAAGACTCGCCAGCGAACGGCCAGGCCATCGCCACCGATTGACTGAATGACCTTGGGTAACTCCGTGCACAGGCGATCCACGTCGTCGCGAACCGAGGCCGACGTGTCGACCAGAACGACCAGATCGACGTCGACCGATTGGGCGAGGGCCGCCCAGGGCAGGGCGAACACGGCCAGTGCCAATCCGAGCAGGGCAAGTCGGCGCATAGCATCTCCTGAAGGCGGGGTCGCCGACATTCTAGCACAGAAACAGGCTGGAAAATGCCCGAATTTGGCCGGAAAAAAGGGCACTTTTGGGGCCTGACCCTTGAATCCGGTTTCCTGATGTGTTATAGTTTCGGCCATCTCCAGGCAGAGTGTTGGCTATGTACCCTGACAGTGAAATCCTCTTCCCAACCCGGTGTATCCCCGTTCTGCGCGATCTGCGCGGCGGCGAGTGGCGTGACCTGGTCCAACGCGTGATGAATCGCTCGGAAGACCACGAGGACACGCTCGGCTTCTCGCTGATGATGATCCGGCTGGGCGGCTGCCTGACCTGCGATCTGGACTCGTACCGCGCGTCGCTTGGCTGCGCCACGTGCTCTAAGCGCACGGTAGCCGGGTTCAAAGGCCCGGACAAAGCGCTGATTAAGAAGTTCAACGAGGCGCGCAAGGAAGTCAGCGCGTACTTCGGTCAAAACGGCGGGAAGAAGGCCAAGAAGTAACCTCAGACGACGGGCACTTTCATCCCCTCTGCTTCGCGACGGGGACCTTCGGAAGTGCCGGTCATCTTTTTACCCCCTGTCCCTGCCATACGAGGCACATCGAGTGTGGTATGATGACGCCTACTTGCCCGCGCGTCGCGGGTATTGTTTGTCTCGATATCTAGAGATGTCTCCTACATTCACCCCTCAATGCACGCGCGCACCCTGGTTGTGATTGCCATAGCCGTTCTCCTCTTCGGCGGAGCGATCTTCGTCGCGCGCGATTCGATCCGGTCTGCGCTGTTTGATGTGACCGGCGAGGATTCAGTGCTGGGGCAGGCGCGCGGGTTGATCGATCTGGCGACGCAGTTCACGCGCCCGATGCCGAATACCGCGCCCGATATAGCCGTCGCCTTAGCCGATGTCTCGCCCTTTGGCATCAACACGTTTCTGCATCAAGAGGTTGAACCGGCGAAACGCGAGCGCCAGATGCAGAGGGTGGCCGAGGCAGGCTTCCAGTGGATTCGCCAGCCGTTTCCGTGGTACGACATCGAGATCGGCGGCAAGGGCGATTTCCGTGATTGCCGAGAGGGCGAGTGTATCGATGCCTGGAAGAAGTACGACGGCATCGTCGATCTGGCCGAGCAGTACGGCGTACAGATCATCGCGCGCATCGACGCGCCGCCGGAGTGGGCGCGCGGCGGGCCGGGCGATTTCGCGCCGCCCGCCAACTTCGACGACTACACCGATTTCGCGGCGATGCTGGCCGAGCGTTATCGAGGCCGCGTGCGCTTCTTCCAAATCTGGAACGAGCCGAACAATTATCCTGAGTGGGGCGAGCAGCCGGTCGATCCCGAAGCCTTCACGCGCTTGCTGTGTGCAGCGTACCGGCGCATCAAGCAGGCGGCGCCGGAGGCCGTCATCCTCGCGCCGGCGCTCACGCCGACCAGCTCACTCGATCCCGGTCCCGGCCCCGGCACGGCACTCAACGACTTCATCTACTTGCAGCGGATGTACAACGCGGGCGCGCGTGAGTGCTTCGACATCATGTCGGCGCAGGGCTACGGACTGTTCTCCGGGCCGACCGACCGCCGCCTGCGCCCGCGCGTGATCAACTTCGGCCGCCCGCAGTACATTCGCGACATCATGGTCGCCAACGGCGATGCCGCCAAGCCGATCTGGATCAGCGAGATGAACTGGAACGCCGTCCCGGACGAGATTCCCAACAAAGCCTTCGGCCAGGTGACACTTGAACAGCAGGCGCGTTATCTGGCGCTGGCGTTCGATCGCGTTCGGCGCGAGTGGCCGTGGGTCGGCGTGGCGAACGTGTGGTATCTCAAAGATGCAGACGACCACGAGAAAGATCAACCCAAGTATTACTTCCGTTTGCTCAATCCCGACTTCACGCCGCTGCCGGTGTACGAGGCGATGAAGCAGTACATCAGTGAGCAGTAGTCAGTAATCAGTAATCACTGACCACTGTTCACTGACCACTGATCAACTCGCTCTGACATGCACGCTCGCCGTTTCACTCTACTCGTCCTGATCGTCATCCTCGTCTTCGCCGCCGGGCTGCGCTTCTTTCGCATCGACGCGCAATCGTTCTGGAATGACGAGGGCAACAGCGCGCGCCTGGCCGAGCGCAGCACCCTGCTCATCATCGAGGGCGCGGCCGGCGATATTCACCCGCCGCTGTATTACCTCACGCTACAAGTGTGGCGGTCCATCTTCGGCGACAGCGAAGCCGCGCTGCGCGGGCTGTCGGCTGCCTTCGGACTGATCACCGTCCTGGCCGTCTTCTTCCTGGGTCGCCGCCTGTTCGAGGCGCGCGTCGGTCTGATCGGCGCGTTCCTGGCGGCGATCAACCCCTTCCAGATTTACTACTCGCAAGAAGCGCGGATGTACATGATGCTGGCGGCGATTGGCGTCGTGGCGACGTACCTGCTGGTGCGCCTGCTCGACTTCTGGAGCCTGCGCCCGCGCATCTATGTTCCGCACCGCCGCTATTACGTGCTATACAGCGTGGCGATGGTCGCCGGGCTGTACACGCACTATGCCTTCCCTTTCGTCTTCGCCGCGCACTTCGCCATCGTGCTGGCGTGGTCGTTTTACCGGCCGGGCCGGGCGTTGACGTTCATCGGCAGCTGGCTGGCCCTGGCGATCGGGGCCGGCGTCTTGTTCTTGCCCTGGCTGCCGATCGCGCTTCGACAAATCGCCGGCTGGCCGGCGCAGACTGCGTCGCTGCCGGCCGGCGAGGCCCTGCGCCAGACCTTCCAGTCCTATCTGCTGGGCGGAACGATCCCGGCTGAAGAAGCCGCCGTCGCACTGGTCATCGCCGCGTCCTTTCTGGTGGTGAGCCTGTGGGCACCCGATTCGTTCGACGAGCCGGAACCCGACTGGGACACGACCGCGCCGCGCGCGTTGCGCTTCGGGACAATCGCCATTTACCTGCTGCTCCCCATCGCGCTGATCTTCGCGTTCGGCCTCTTCCGCGATGCCTATCTCAAGTTCCTGCTCGTCGGGTCGCCCGCGTTCTGCCTGCTGCTGGCGCGCGGCATCGACAACGGCTGGCAGATCGCGCGCGGCGCGATGTCGATGCCGTCCGCGCTAAGCGGCCCGCGCGAGGTCGCCTTCGGATGGGTGGCGGTCATGATCGTCCTCGTCGCGCTGATCCTGGGGGCGACGCTCATCTCGCTGCGCGGACTGTATTTCGATCCGGCGTATGCCCGCGACGACTACCGCAGCATTGCGCACCGCATCACAGCCGACTGGCGCGACGGCGATGCGGTGCTCTTGCATTCGGCGAACCAGTGGGAAGTGTTCACGTATTATTTCTCCGGCGGTCCGAACGTCTACCCACTCGTCCGGCAGCGGCCGATCGATGTGACGGCGACCGAGCGAGAACTGAATGACATTGCCGTGACGCACCGGCGGTTGTTCGTGTTGTACTGGGCGGAGGTCGAGCCGGACCCGGAGCGCGTGGTCGAGAAGTGGCTGGATCGGAACACGTACAAGGCCGCCGAGAAGTGGTACGGCCGCGTCCGCCTGGCGACGTATGCCGTGCCGGGGCAGGTGGCCGATGCGCCGGAGGCGCTGCTCGACGCGCAGCTGGGCGATCGCATCCGGCTCTATGGCTACTCGTTACTCACGCCGACCGTCGCGCCGGGCGACATCGTCCAGATCGCGCTGTTCTGGCGATGCGAGAAGGCGATCGAGCAGCGCTACAAAGTCTTCGTCCACATCCTCGACGCGGGCGGCCAGATCGTTGCCCAGACCGATCGCGAGCCGGGCGGCGATCTGGTTCCCACGACGATCTGGAAACCCGGCGAGCCGATCGTCGATCGCTATGGCGTGGCGCTGCCGGCCGAACTCCCGCCGGGTCGCTATCCGATTGAAGTGGGGATGTACACGATCGAAGGAGACGGCGCGCGCCTGCGCGTCGTCAACGGCACGGTCGATGTGGGGGATGCGCTGATGCTGACGCAGGTGACAGTCACACCATAGGAAATTGAACACGGACATCTGCACCCACCCCGCCTGCGCGCCCCCGGCGCTCCGCGCCGGAAAGGGCGTGCGGTGTTCGCAGGTGCGGTGTGAACACTGAAAACACGGATGATTGCTATCCGTGAAATCCGTGTTTATCCGTGTCCCTTTTATTACTGTCCAAACAACCGCGCCCACAGCGGCGGGCCGAGGATCAGCAATCCCACGAGGACGGCCAGGAACGCTGCGATCAGCACGCCGCCCGCCGCCGTGTCTTTCGCGATCTTTGCCAGCGGGTGGCGCTCGCCTGTCGCCAGATCGACGACCGCTTCGACCGCTGTGTTGACGAACTCGGCTGCCCACACCACGGCCATCGTCACGACGAGGATCGCCCACTCGATCCGGCTCAATCCCAGCCACAACCCGGCCAGCACAACGGCGACGCTGATGATTAGATGCACCCGCGCGTTCGGCTGCGTCTTCAGAACGTAGAGGATACCCTCGAAGGCGTACTTGAAGGAGAGGAAGCGGCGCATTGGAGTGTGGAAAGAAGGCAGAGGTGCTACATCAGGCACTAAACAGTTGGGGATTATGGCTCGACGCTCAAGACGACGGCCAGCGCACTGGTAATGTCGTGCATTGCTCTGCCCGATAGTCGTCCCAGGCGCCGGACGAATCTCGCCTGTGAAACCGATCGCACCTGAAATGCATCTGCGGATGAGGTCTTGGATAAGCCGTTGGCGGCGTCGGGGTCCAGCCGAACCATCCACGGCGCTATGGCGTACCGGTCTTTCCAGTCGGTGATCGGCACGATGACTCGCAATGGCAACACGCCTATCGCGTCGTCATTTACAATCACTGCAGGGCGAGTCTTCTTGATCTCTGCGCCAATGGTTGGATCAAGATTGATCAGCCAGACCTCACCCCTGAGCATCGAAGTCCTCGCCATCGAGTGCGATGAAGGTAGTCAACTCGCTGTCTGTCACATAATCGGGACGAAGGATTTCAGCTGCCGCAGAGAGATGCTGCTTCTTCTGCTTATAAAGCAACGCCGGTTCTGTGTGCTGAAGGTCCTCGCGCACGAGACGAAGCACCACTTCGATGATCTCCAATCGCTCGGCGGTGGAGAGCCTTTTCAATTCCTCCAGGATTTCTGTCTGAGTCATATCACCTCCCTCATGCAATTCTACCTCAAACGCTTGCGCGAGTTAAAGTGTCAGATTGAGAGTGTGCGCCCGAATTTCGATGCTCAAAGTGGCAGGGCCTTCGATCGAGGCATTCACTTTACGGAGCGCCCTGGCCTGCGCCGACCACATGCGCCGCTGGCGTTCCGGCGTGTCGTGATCGTATCCTAACAGGTGCAGCACGCCGTGAATCACCAGCAGGCGCAACTCGTCGACGAGCGGATGGCCGCCCTGCTTCGCCTGTGCCTTCGCCCGCGCCAGCGAGAGGATCACATCGCCAAGATACTCTTTTTGCTCGGCAGAGGTTCCCGATCGGGCCGTGGGAAACGACAAGACGTCTGTCGGCGCGTCGATGCCGAGGAACTCACGGTTAAGTTTCCGCAGTGTGGCATCGCCCGCGATGACAATCGTCAGCGCCGCCGCGCGCCGCACACGCGCCACGTCGAGCGCGGCGAGGGCAGCCTGCTTCAACGCCGCCGCACGGATCGTTTCCGCCTGGCGCAGCGCGACGTGCACGTCAATCCGCACGCGCCTGCCGGGTGCGCGCCGCGTCGATCTTGTCGCGGGCGTTCGAGTCGGTAGATGGGGTGGCGGGGGCATCGACCTTCTTCATTTCGGGATATTGCAGGCGAGGATGGAACACGCCTTGCAGCGTCGTGACGAGCGACTCGCGCGCCAGGCGCAGATCGTTCAGCGTCAGCGGGCACTCGTCGAGCTGCCCCTGCGCCAGGCGGTCGTCGATCACCTTCTTGACGATCTCGGCCACCTGCTCCGGCGAGGAGGGCCGCGACGCGCGGGCCGCCGCTTCCGCGCCATCGGCCAGCATGAGCAGCGCGGTTTCTTTGCTGCGCGGCTTCGGGCCGGGATAACGGAAGGAACTCTCGTCGAGCTTGCCGGCGTCGCCGCCGACGCGCTCCAGCGCCTTGTTGTACAGGAAACTGGCGCGCATCGTGCCGTGATGCTCCGGGATAAACGCGCGCACGCGCGACGGCAGGCGATACTTGCGCGCCAACTCCATCCCGTCTGTGACGTGGCTGATGATGATCTCGGCGCTGGTCTGCGGATCGAGCTGGTTGTGCACGTTCGCGCCGTCGAGCTGGTTTTCGACGAACATATACGGTCGCGCCGCTTTGCCGATGTCGTGATAGAACGCGCCGACGCGGGTGAGCAGCGCGTCGGCCCCGATGCGCACGGCGGCCTGCTCGGCCAGATTGGCGACCATCAGGGTGTGGTGGTAGGTGCCGGGCGCTTTGTGCATCAACTCGTTGAGGAGCGGGTGCGTGGGCCGGGCGAGCTCGATCAGCTGCACCGTCGTTGCCAGATCGAGCAGGTTGCCGACGGTGAACAGCCCGGCCAGCGTGATCGATGCCGACAAGCCGCCATTGACCAGCGCCGCACCGATCAGCGTCACCAGCCCGATCGAATCGAGATTGCCCGGCGGAAGGCGAAAGGCGAGGACGACGGCGATATCGGTCAGGCTGGCATACAGGCCGGCAGCGAAGAACATGCTCAACCGCTCGATGCGGCCCAGGGCGAGCGTCGCCACGGCGCTGCCGGCGGCGACGTAGATCGCGAATTCGAGTGAGCCATCGGTCATCACGCCCACCATCATGGCCAGCACCGCCGACGCCGCCAGTGCCAGCCCCGGCCCCATCAGGACGGTCAACAGCATCGCCAGCGCACTGGCCGGGAAAATGTAGGGCAGCACGGTGCGCCCGGGCACCATCAACTTGGCGACGATCACAAAGCCGAGCAGCAGCACGGCGAGCAGGAAGAGGCTGCGCGGCCTCTGAATGAGTGCTTTCTCATAGCGCCACAGGTATAACCCTATAATCAACGCCACCAACAGCGCGAAGATCGCCAGCCCCGCGATGTCCCCCCAATCGACCAGCGGCGTCGCCAACCCCATGTGCTGCAGCGCTTCGATCACTTCCGGCGTGACGACCGCGCCCTCGCGGATGACGACCTGCCCGGCCAGGTACGACACCTGCTTCGGCTCGACGGCCTGGCGTGCTTCGAGGCGGCGCTGCGCCGTGGCGGCGTCGTCGCGCAGCGAGTTGGGGATGATGAAGCCCTGCGCCAGCGCACTGACCAGCGCCGCCTGCTCTTCGTTCAGCGAAATGCCGACCAGCGCGGGCAGGCGTGCTTTCTTCTCGCCCAGATCGATGTCGCGGATCGTCTCCCGCATGGTCAGATCGACGACGGCGATCGTCTCTTCAGCGACGATGCCCCACGTCGCATCGGGCAAGACGAGGATGTTGTCGATCTGCGCCGGCGTGAGTGCCAGATCGGGCGCGGCTTGAAGTGTCTCGCGGCGCGGCTCGATCGGTGTGATCGTATCGGCGCGCACGGCGCGGATGAAATCCATCACCTGCCGGGTGCGGGCCACCTGCTGGCGTGAGATGCCGACATCCATCAGCGCGTACACCGGCGCGACGCGCCGCTCGGCTTCGTCACGCAGGGCGTCGGTCGCGATATCGCTCGTGTACGACACGGCGCGCGGGGCTTTGATGTCGCGCGGCGCGAGGCCGCCGACTTGCAGCGAAACCTGATCGGCGGTCAGCAGTGGAACGATCAGAATCGCTGCCGTGCCGGCGGTGAACAGAATGCCCATCACCCAAAAGCGCCAGTCGCGCCAGGCTTTGCGGGTGGGAGTAGAGGTAAAACTTGTAGTCATGGTGGTTTGCACCTCACCCTCACCCCGGCCTGTCGGCCTCCCTTCTCCCTCTCCTGAACAGAGCTCAGGAGAGGGAGAGGGGTTGGGGGAGAGGGTGAGGTAACAAATGAGGGAGCCGGTGGCTCCCTCGCAGTGAAATGTCGTTGTCCGGCTGCGCCTGCGGGAGGGCGATGTGCGCCTTCCCGATTACGCCATCAGTTCGCGCACAACTTCCTGAACCAGTTTGCCGTCGGCCTTGCCTTTCAGTTCGGCCATCATCTGTTTCATCACTGGCCCCACCTGCCTGGCATCGGGGGGAGCCATGCGCGCCAGCACGGCCCTGGCGACTTCGGCGATTTGCTCGCGGCTCATCTGCTGGGGCAGATAGCGAGTCACCACGTCCAGCTTGGCCCGTTCTTCCTTCAGCAGCTCTGGCCGGTCGGCTCCCTCCAGTTCGGCGATCGTTTCGTTGCGGCGCTTGACCTCCGTGCGGAGAACGGCCAGCGTTTCTTCGTCGGTCAGCTCGCCGATCTTGGCGACTTCCGCATTCTTGATCGCCGCGAGGAGGAGGCGCAGCGCCGACTTGCGCACCTCGTCGTGATCGCGCATTGCGGTTTTGAGATCGTCTTGCAGTTGAGTCTTGAGTGGCATAGGTCGAAACCGGGTTTCTAGTAAGGGATTATATCCACCGCACTGACGAGTGTCAAACGGGTCGCACGGCCAGCCGCGCGAGCGTGAAGAAAAAATCCTCCACGCCTTCGGTGGACTTGGCGCTGGTCTCGATATACGGAAAGCCGAGCGACCTGGCCCAACGCTCGGCGGCCTCGCGCGGGATGACGCGGTGCAAATCGATCTTGTTGCCGACGACGCAAAAGCCCGCCTTCGGCGCGACCCGGGCGATCTCGCGGTGCCAGTTGGCGAGGTTGTTCAGCGACAGGATGTCGGTCACGTCGAAGACCAGCGCCACCGCCTGCGCGCCCCGATAGAACGTGTCGCGGAACGATCCAAACCGCTCCTGTCCCGCGATGTCCCAGATCGACAATTTGATCGGCCGATGATCCACCTCGACGATCTTCACCTGAAAATCGACGCCGATGGTCAAGACGCGCGACGCTTCGAACATGCCGGTGCAATAGCGGCGAATCAAACTGGTCTTGCCGACCGCGCCATCACCGGCGACGACCACTTTGACGATGGGGAAGACTTGCGTTTCTTGGGCTGAGGACATGGTTATCAATGGACAATGGACGATGTTCGATGTGAGATTGTATCATGCCCTGGGGAGCGGGGCAATTCTGCGTTGACTTTGCGGCGGATTGCTTCTAAGATTGCGCCATCGCATTACCCCGCAACCATTGCGCCGACAGTGCAATTCTTTATCCGCGAACACACGCCTTCGGCGGGTGCAGTGCTCCCGTCTCCACGAATCTGCGCAAATTGATTCGCGGTTATTCGCGAAGATTCGCGGACTGAACTTGAGTTGCGGCAGGAGACCACATCATGGCTTCACTCCGAACCCTTCTCGATTCACCGCTCGTGCGCGCAGCGATCGAGGCCTGCGCGGCGCGCGGCGTGCGCGCCTGGCTCGTCGGCGGGCCGGTGCGCGATGCGCTGCTGGGCCGCCCGATTCA
>DATBWU010000105.1:0-22786 GCA_036514635.1 Anaerolineae bacterium
CGAGACCGACCTGACCCGAGACTTGCCGGCGGATCTGAAACAAGCCGCTATTCAGATCACGCCGCTGGGTCGCTGGGGCACGTGCGCAGAGGTCGCGTATGCCGTCGCCTTCCTGGCGTCCGATGAAGCCGCGTTCATCACCGGGCAGACCCTGTCCGTCGATGGCGGGATGGTGATGCAGTAGACCGCGCTGCGTGGTGTGCGCTCTATCACGCAGCACGCAACATATAACACGCCTGGAGCAAAACCATGTCTGAGTCTCAAGGGCGCGTCACGATTGCGCAAAACGTGCTCGACACGATCGTTCAACTGACGACGCTCAACGTGCCGGGCGTGGCGCGGCTGGGCGCGCGCAGCGCGTTCCGGCGGAGCAAGGACGGGATACACGTCGAGGTCGTGGAGCATCAGGTCAACGTCGACGTGTACGTGGTCGTGCTGCCCGATGTCAACATGTACGAGGTGGGCAAGACGATCCAGGCCGAGATCGCGCGGGCCATGAAAGAGATCGTCGGGATGGAAGTCACGATCGTCAACGTGCACATTCAAGACGTGGAAGCCGTGGCCGGCCCGTGAGCGCCGGTCGCTGCACAGGCCTATGAAAGAACGACGCCGCGCGCGCAGCGTGGCCCTGCAGGTTCTTTACGAAGTCGATTGCACGACGCATCCGCCGGGCACCGTGTTGACTCAGCGCCTGGCCGAAGCGCAATTGAAGCCCGACGCCGAGGCTTTCGCCCGCACGCTGGTGAGCGGCGTTCTGAAGCACCGTCAGGAGCTCGACGCCGCGATCCGGCAACACGCGCCGGAGTGGCCCATCGAGCAACTCGCCGTCGTCGATCGCAACGTGCTGCGCATCGCCATTTACGAATTCCGCATCGCTGAGATGACACCGACGCGCGTCGCTATTAACGAGGCCATCGAACTGGCCAAGGAGTACGGTTCGGACAGCGCGTCGCGATTCGTGAACGGTGTCCTGGGCGCGGTGGCGTCCCGGCCCGATACCCCCCAGTCCAACTCCAGCAGCGCCGGTGTCTGACATGGGTGAGATTTTTGGCATCGGCATCGAAGAGTTGATCTTCATCGGCATCCTGGTCGCGCTGCTCTTCGGGCCGGAAAGCCTCCCCCACGCCGCGCGCAGAGTGGGTCTGCTGCTCAACCGACTGTTCCGCTCGCCGCTGTACAAAGAGGGTCTGAAGATTCGCAAACAGATCAACGATCTGCCTGCGGCGCTGGCCCGGCTGGCCGAGCTCGAAGAGATTCAGAAAAACCTGAACGACGAAATCAGCGATCTCAAGAAGGTGATCGATCCGGCGGCGAAACTGGCCGCCGAATCGCTCCACGCCGCCGAGGCGCAGATGCGCCAGGATGCCGATCCGGGTTCCGCGCCCGATGCCGGGGCCGATCGGATCGTCACGCCGCCCGCACCCGCCGATCCTGCCGCCGACTCACAACCCAATGACCCTACCGAATAATCCGGCGCTGGTCGCGCTGGCGCTCCTCGCTTTCAGTTTCCTGTGCTCGCTGCTGGCCGTCCTGCGCAATCTGCGCGCCATTAGCAAAGATACGCCGGAAGACGACGGCAACGTGGCCGGCGCGTTCGACATGGTCAGCCAGAACTGGCGCGTGCTCTTGCCGCACCTGACCGAGCTGCGCAACCGGTTGTTCTATTCCATTCTCTTTCTGGCGCTCACGACGGCCGTGAGCTTCACTTACACGCCGCGCCTGCTCGACGCGCTACGCGCGCCGCTGCCCCAGGATGCTCAACTGATCGGCGCGGCATTGACCGATCAGTTGGGCATGTTCATGCGTATCGCGCTGACGGCGGGCTTCGCGCTGGCGGTGCCGTTCATCGCCACACAAGCCTGGATCTTCATCGCGCAAGGCCTGAAGCCGAACGAGCGCCGTTACGTGTACTGGTTCGTGCCCGGCGCGACAGTCCTCTTCATCACCGGCGTGGCGTTCGCTTACTTCGTCATGCTGCCGGCGGCGATCCCGTTCCTGCTCAACATCCTGCCCGAGGTGGGGAAACTCCTGCGCCTGACCGATTACGTCTCCGACGTGACGCGGCTCTTGTTCTGGGTCGGCATGAGTTTCGAGATGCCGCTGGTGCTGGCCGCGCTGGCGCGCGTGGGCTTGGTCACCGCGCGGCAGCTACTCGCCGCGTGGCGCGTGGCCCTCGTCGGCATCGCCCTCGTCGCCGCACTGGTCACGCCGACCGCCGATCCGGTCAACATGGGCCTGGTCATGCTGCCGTTGTTCGGGCTGTATCTGCTCAGTGTTCTGCTGGCCGCCATCGTCAGGCGCGAGAAGAAGCCGCCCAAGCCGAAGAAGCCGAGACGAAGATTCCGCTGGTTCAGACGCAAGCGTAAAACGTAAAGACTAAAACGTAATGGCGCTTCACATTTTACGTTTTACGCTTCACGTTATTATATTGTCCAGGAGAACCAATGATGTCGCGAATCCGCGTTTTGATCATGGGCGCTGCCGGGCGCGACTTTCACAACTTCAATACCGCCTTCCGTGATAACGAGGCGTACGAAGTCGTGGCATTCACCGCGACGCAGATTCCCAACATCGAAGGGCGCGTGTATCCCGACGTATTGGCCGGCAGGCTCTATCCGAAGGGCATTCCCATTTATCCCGAATCGGAACTGAAGCGGCTGATCCGAGAGCACGACGTCGATCAGGTGATCTTCGCTTACTCGGACGTGAGCCACGAGTACGTCATGCACAAGGCGTCGGAAGTGCTGGCCGCCGGAGCCGACTTTCGACTGATGGGCGGCAAGGCCACGCAGCTTTCGTCGAGCAAGCCGGTCGTGTCGATTGGCGCAGTGCGCACCGGATCGGGCAAGAGCCAGACGACGCGCCGCGTCACGCAGGTGCTGCGCGAGCTGGGCTACACCGTCGCCGCCGTGCGCCATCCGATGCCGTATGGGAATCTGGTCAAGCAGACGGCGCAGCGCTTCGCCGACTACGACGACCTGGACGAGTACGATTGTACGATCGAAGAGCGCGAGGAGTACGAGCCGCATCTCGATCGCGGCGTGGTCGTCTTTGCGGGTGTCGATTACGCGCGCGTCTTGCGCCTGGCGGAGCAGGAAGTCGATATCGTCGTGTGGGATGGCGGCAACAACGACCTGCCCTTCTTCAAGAGCGATCTGCACATCGTCGTCGTCGATCCGCACCGGCCCGGCCACGAGCTGACGTATCACCCCGGCGAGACCAACCTGCGCGCCGCCGACGTCGTCGTAATCAACAAGATCGATACCGCCGACCTGAAGAATGTTCAACAGGTGCGCGAGCACGTCTTCCAGGTCAACCCGGCGGCGCAGGTGGTCGAAGCCGCATCGCCGATCTTCGTCGACGACCCGAGCGCGATCCGTGGCAAGCGCGTCCTCGTCGTCGAAGACGGCCCCACGCTGACGCACGGCGAGATGGCCTACGGCGCAGGTGTCATCGCCGCGCGGCGCTTCGGCGCTGCCGAGATCATCGATCCACGACCCTACGCCGTCGGATCGATCCTCGACACGTATCGGAAGTATCCCACCACCGGCAGCGTCCTGCCCGCGATGGGCTACGGTGAGCAACAGACGAAGGAACTGGAAGAGACGATCCACCGGACGCCGGCCGACCTGGTGATCATCGCCACGCCGATCGACCTGCGCCGCATCGTCAACGTCCAATGGCCCAGCCAGCGCGTGCGCTACGAGCTGCAGGAGATCGGCCAGCCGACGTTGATGGATATTCTAAGCGCGAAGTTCGGGAAGCAGAAGCACTGAGCATAAGCAAGTGACCGGCACTTCACCCCCTTCGCTCTGCTTCGGGGGCCTTCGGAGTGCCGGTCACCTGCCACTCCATTGATTTTCCAAACAGGCTCTGAGGCAGATCCATGCCGATCTTCACGGCGCTGGTGGTTGAGGACGACCCGGACATCCGAACCATTTTCACAACAGCGCTGCGCGCCGCTGGCTATCAAGTCGAGAGCGCCCGGGACGGTCGGGTTGCGCTCGCTCGCCTCAACACGTCCAGGCCCGATTTGATCGTGCTCGACGTGCACTTGCCGGGAGAGGTGCAAGGTGGGACAATTCTGAGCCGCGTCCGATCCGATCCTCAACTGACGCAGACCCGTGTCATCTTGGCCACCGCCGACGCGCGCACAGCCGAAATGTATCAATCGGCGGCCGACCTGGTTCTGGTCAAGCCGGTCAGTTTCGTGCAGCTGCGTGACCTGGCGAAACGCCTGCAAATGGCCTGAACTCAGTCCATTGTGGGATTTACGGTGCGCTCGCCACGTCTCCGTTATACGTGATTTTGCCGTTCTCGACGACAGCCAGGCCATCGCTGCCCCCGTACGTTCGAGGGTTATTAGGATTCCCGCTGAAGCGATAGGTGTACGTGACGCGGCCATTCGTCTCGGTCAAGTCACTCACTTCATACGTGAAGCTCAGTTCGGCGTTGATCTGGAGGAATGATCGGATGCTTTCCCGGCCTTTCAGGTACCCGAACACGCCCGTGAAAATGGCATCCTCAGAGACGGAAGTCATCGCCACATCCACTCGCTTGGCGTTTAACGCATCGTAGAAACTCGTGACGACACCGACGGCGTCCACGGGTGTGGGGGTGGGCTTCGGCGTGGGGGCCGCTTCCGGCCGGCAAGCAGCCAAGATCAAAATCACAACACCGAACAGCGCGAATGAGAGCAGTCTACGCCGGTTCATGAAAGCGCCTCCTCAGCAGCGGGTTTTCATCTATTGTACACCCGCGCCATTGTTTAGCCATCTGGACCGCCCTCACGGTTCACCCCTGTAAATGCTCACCCCCGGCAGGTGAGGTACAATCCGGCTACCTTCGTGGAGCCATTATAGAGTATTACTCCGCCGAAACTATCACGACCGCGAAGATTTCGAACCACGGATGCCACGGATGTCACAGACGACTACTGCAAAACATCCGTGTCATCCGCGTCATCCGTGGTCAGCCGTCTGGTTGCGGTAGGAGACCGCGCTATGGAGTATTAGCCGGCCTCGATCGCGCGCTCGGTTGATCGGGGGAGGTGACGATGAGCAAGAATGCATCGGGAATCGGTTGCGCCGTCCAACTGGGCATCTTCGCGTTGATTGTGATCGGCGGGCTGCTCATCCTGCAATCGGTGCTGAACCTGCCGGCGAGCATTTTCAACGCGCCGCCGCCCACGCCGACGACGGTCACACTGCCGCCCGCGCTGGACGTCATCAATAAACAGCCCCGGCTGCAAACGGCCGCGTACACGCTGTCCACCGTCGCCGATGCGCGCCAGAAAGTGGGACTGCTCCAGCAAGAGCAGCGCGTGCTGCTGGTCGCCTGCGGCAAAGTCACCGCCGGGATCGATCTGAGCAAGCTCACTTCCGACAATGTCCAGACGAATGGCGAGCGTGTCACGATCCAATTGCCGCCCGCGGAAATCTTCGACGCACTCCTCATTGAAGATGCTGATCCCCCTTGCACTTACGTGGCGTTCCGCTCCGACGGCATCCTGCTGGAAGCCGCGAAGGACCTGGAAACCATCGCGCGCCGGCAAGTCATCGAGACTTTCCAACAAAGCGCGCTCGACCAGGGCATCTTGTACGAGGCGACGCAGAATGCACAGACCGAACTGAGACGCTTGCTGTTCGCGGTCGGCTATAAAGCGGTCGATTTCAAACCGTAGGAGTTGATCAATCTATGCGCGAAGTAGCGATTCTGGGTGTGGGCCAAACTCCCGTCGCCGAACACTGGGATAAGTCGATGAAGCAACTGGCGGGCGAGGCCATTTTGGCCGCGCTCCGCGATGCCGGCGTCGGCCACGCCGATGCACTGTTCGTCGGCAACATGCTGTCGGAGACCATAAACCGGCAGCAGAACCTCGGCGCGCTGGTCGCCCAAGAGGTCGGCTTGCGCGGGATCGAAGCGGTGAAGGTCGACGCGGCATGCGGCTCCGGCGCGTCGGCGTTTCGCGCCGGGCTGATCGCGGTCACTTCGGGCGCAGTGGACATTGTCATAGTCGCCGGTGTCGAGAAGATGAGCGATTCGGTCGGCGACGAGGTAACGGCTGCACTGGCGACGGCGGCCGACGCCGATTTTGAAGCGGCGATGGGATTGTCGTTTGTCGCGATCAACGCGCTGGTGATGCAGCGCTACATGGACGCTTTCGGCTGGAAGCACGCCGACTTCGCGCCGTTCGCGATCAACGCGCACGCCAACGGCCAGCACAATCCTTTCGCCCGGCTGCGCCACGCGGTGACGGAGAAGGAGTACGAGCGGGCGCGCATGGTCGCCGACCCGATCAACTTGCTGGACGCTTCGCCGACCGGCGACGGCGCGGCGGCGGCGATCCTGGCGCCGGTGGACATCGCCCGCAGGCGGGGCGGCGCAAAACCGATCGTGACGATTGCGGCCTCAGCCGCCGCAACCGATTCGATCGCGATTCACGATCGGCACGATCCGCTCACGCTGATGGCGTCAAAACTGTCCGCCGACAAAGCCTACGCGGCGGCCGGGGTCGGCCCGGCAGACATCGACGTGTTCGAACTGCACGATGCCTTCAGCATCATGGCCGCGCTGTCACTGGAAGCGGCAGGCTTCGCCGAGCGCGGCCAGGGGCCGAGGATGGGCCTGGAGAATCAAATCGGCCCGACCGGGAAAGTGCCCGTCGCCACGTTCGGCGGGCTGAAGGCGCGCGGGCATCCCGTCGGCGCGACGGGCATGTACCAGATCGTCGAAGTGTATCGGCAGCTGATCGGCGAGGGTGGCGCAACGCAGGTGCCCGGCGCGAAGATCGGCATGGCGCAGAACATCGGCGGATCGGGCGCAGCCATCATCACCCACATCCTCACCACCGGCTAGCCGCCCAAACAGACAAACTTAACCACCAAGGCACAACCCCGCGAAAAGATGCGGTGCAGGCGACACCAAGAAACACCAAGAAAACCTTGGTGCTGCTTGGTGCCCTGGTGTCTGGGTGGTTTTGCTTCTTACGGCTTCATCTGCGCCGGCTGCTGTGCCACCTTCTCTTGTGACGGCTCCTGCTGCCGCCACAGGATGAAGCACGACACCAGATAGAAAATGCCGAGGACAATGTAGAGCCAGGACTGCGGCGTCACCACGCCCGCCCGCCCGATGACTTCGCGGATGGTGACGTACTCGGCCGTGATGGAAACTGCGACGTACGAGCCGATGATCGGGCGCGCAGCGCTCCAGCGATTCGCTCGGAGCGCCATCAGCGCTGCGATGCCGGTGGCAAATGCGATTGAGCCAACCAGCCGCGCGTTGAATACCGGGATCGGGTCAAGCGGCGGCGGCCAGACAATCGTCGTCGCGAAATCGTCCCAGACCATGAACAGAATACCGCCGGGAATGGTCAAGATGATCCAGATGATCAGCAGCACCTTCGTCAACGGTACGAGAGGCTTATCCATGATGACATCTCCTCGAAGTAGATCAGGCGCGCACCGGCGGGCGCAAGACGTAATAGCCCAGCCCGATCGTCAGGAAGAGCGAGTAGATCAAGAGCATCACCAACCCGGTCGTCGCAACCCCTTGCAGGACGACGTAATAGAACGCGCCAACGGTGCTGAGCGCTGCGAACGCCACCGAGCCTATCACGGCAATGCGCACTTCCTCCCAACGCGTCGCGCGCAGGCACAGCACTGCGGCCAGCGCATAGCCGAGCACGGCCGCGCCGGATTGTTGAAAGACCGGCAGCGTGAAGCCGTCCTGATTGAGTCCGGTGAATTTGGCGACCTGATCGGGGAACAACATGCAGGTAATGGCGATGACGGATGAAATGACCGCGCCCACCGTAAACGTCAGCCGCAAGCCGGCTGGAAGCCCTGTTTTCATGGATGGGTTCTCCTGGTATTATGGATTTCGCCGGTGGTTGACACCGGCCTTTCAGATGGAATCATGCGGCGGCCGAGTACGCCATGCCACGCTGCTCGTCCACGCGCGATGCGTCGCGTCGCAGCAGCACGCCGAGCCACAGCCAGAAGATCGGGCCGCCGACTGCGCCGGCAATCCCCGCCGCAATGACCGGCACGAGCGGAATGCTCGCCAGCGATGCGACGAAGCCGACCGCCAGATCGGCGAAGGCGACCAGCCCCAGGTAGCCGAGCAATTTGGGCATCTCGCTGCGTAGGATCAACAGCGCGGTGACCAGGAACCAGATCGACGTCAGCCCGGCTGTCATCAAGTTGAAGGGATTGAGCGGCGCCGGCTCGCCTAAAGCGATCGCCGCCGTCTCAGGCGCAGTTTGATACAGCGTCGCCAGATACTTGAGATGCGCCAACTGCTGCAGGCTGGCGACGATCGTCGCCGCCGCGTTGAACGCGCCTATCAGCACCGCGAAGAATGCCCATGCTTCGCCCACACTGCGCAGGCGATAGTAGACGGCGACCGTAGCGATCAACGACCACAGCGCGATCAGCGCGTATAGCCCGTTGAAGAGCAGCGTGCCCGTCGAGTTCTGGGCCAGCGAAGCCAGGTAGGCATTCGCATCGGTGACCGGTAGTTGCTGCGCGGCGGGAACCAGCGCGTAGTACAACGCCACGGCCACCCAGGCCGAAATGCCCAGCAGAATGCCGGCCACGCCACCGAAACGCACGAACGATTTGTCACTCATCTCCACCCTCCTTGTCTGCCGAATGAAGGAATAACACACTCCTCGCGCTCTGGCTAGGCGACCTTCATCAATTCCCGGCCGAGCCAAACCCACCAGATCGGCCCGACGATGACCGAGGTCAATCCGCCCGAAATCAAAATCAGCGTTTGGGCGCTCGCCACGTTCGCGAAGAACAGGATGACCAGCAACAGCGAGTTGAACATGCCCAGGTAGCCGAGATTCCGAGGCAGCACGCCGCTGCGGACGATCAACTGGGCGAAGGCGAACGTGACGATGCCCACGACGAAGAACGATGCCAACCCGGCTGGATCAGTCTGCGAGGGGCTGGGCGCGCTTGTCGACGGGCTTACCAGTAGCGCTTCGTACGCGCCATGCGCGAGGGTAGCAAAGCTCGATCCGACGCCGAGCAGCGCCGCCCACAGCGCCTGACCCTCGCTGGCGCTCTTCATTCGGGTGTACAGCGCGACGAACGCCGCACTCGTAAAGATTCCGCTCGCGCCCAGGATCAACCAACTGCCCAGTGTGCCCACGTACGCCGCCCGTGGGGCAATAACCAGATAAAAGATCGCGTACAGAATCGACAGCGCGCCGACGATGATGGCGCTCATGCCACCAAACCTGCCGAAGGGGTCTCTCATTTCAGGCTCTCCTTGTCTTAGCCAACGCTGAGGTCACGCTGCGCTCGACCCGCGCCGGAGCGTAAGGCCGAGCCAGATGAACCAGACCGTATTCACGATCACGCCCGCCAGCAGCGCAATCCGGACGATGATGTTCGTCGGGTCGAGGATGATCAACCGTCCCAGGTAGATGATGACGAGCAGCGCACCCAATACGTAACCGAGATTGCCCAGGCCCTGCGCGAACTGGCCGCTCCGCGACATCAGCCCGGCGAAGACCAGCAGCGCCACGCCGGCGAAGCCGAAGGTCAGCAGCCCGCGCGGATCGACCGGAGCGGGTACGTCGCCGACGCCGGGCAACTCGGCCCCCGGCGGGTGGAGCACCGTCGCCAGATCATACCCGCCGTGCGCCATCGAGCCGAGCGCGCCCACCACACCCACCAGCAGCGCCAGCAAGACGAGACTGTCATCGACCTCGCGCAGGCGGCGATAAAGCGCTACGAGGACGATCACAGATGCCAGCCCGCCCAGCATCAGAAGCACCGAGTAGAGCAGCTTGTTGCCGAGCACGACGAAGGCAACTCCATACGCGATCCCGCCGATGGCGGCCAAAATCGCGCACGTACCGGCGAATCTTTCATAGGCCGTCGATTTCATATCCTGTTCTCCTTGTTTTGAGTAGCAATCCGCGCCATAGCAAACTGCTGATCGTTCGATACACCACTCGTTCCGCCGCGCCGCAACAATGGGCGTGGCGATCGCCACAGCCAACGACGCCGCACCGACCAGATAAACCAGGAATGTTGATTCGCGCCATTCGGGCATGCTTCAAGATCAGAGCATACCTGGATGGAAGGTGGATATTGTTTGAGTTGGTTACGCATTGAAAGGTAGCACAAATGGCTATCGTCTTTCCAGACCAAAAGGTGCTCATTTCCTGTTCAACTTGTCCTGTCCCGTGAAGGAGAGGGGCGCTCCCGGCTTGGGTGGGAAATTAGGACACGGCCAAACGCGGATGAATATTGAAAACGCTGAATACGAACCGCAGATTCATGCGTATATCCGGTTGACCCTGGGACGCAACATGGATATAATCTTATTGCAACTAATCGCAATAACGAGTCCCTGCATGTCACACGACCGATTCGATTACCCGGCGCTGATGCACGAGCGGGGCTACCGCGTGACGCCCCAACGCCAATTGATCCTGGATGCGATTTGCGAAGGCGACGGCCATACGACCCCCGATGACATTTACCGGCGCGTGCGAGCCAGGTCGCCCACCGTCAATCGAGCGACGGTCTATCGCAACCTGGACTTCTTGTGCGAACTCCGACTGGTCGTGGCGATCCGTTGGGGCGATCACACCTATTACGAAATCGCCGGCGAGACGCCGCACCATCACCTGATCTGCCGGAGTTGCGGCTGTGTCGAGTCACTCGGCCACGACCTCGTGAAGTCGCTGTTTGCCAAGATCGAGCGCGAGCAGCAATTCGCCGTCGATATGGATCACCTGGCGCTGTTCGGATTGTGCCGACGCTGCCGGGCGACCAAGAAAACCGATTAGGCCGAGGCTCTAAACCGAGGGAGGGAACGAGTATGTTGTACACACCCACTTTTTCGCCGCCCCTTCTGCATATCCCCGAGGGTTTCCTTCATCCCGTCGTGTCGATCACCGGCTGGGTCATCGCCGTCGCGTGCATTGGCCTGGCGCTGATCAAAACACGCGGCCAACTGGGCGACAAACAGATTCCGTTGATGGGCGTGCTGGCTGCGTTCATCTTCGCGGCACAGGCCTTGAACTTCCCGGTCGCAGGCGGAACCTCCGGGCACCTGCTGGGCGCGACGCTCGCCGCGATCATCATAGGCCCGTGGGCGACCGTGTTGATCATGGCCAGTGTGATCGGCCTGCAAGCCGTTCTGTTCCAGGATGGCGGCCTGCTGCCGCTGGGCTTCAATATCGTCAACATGGGCATCCTGGGCGCTTTCACCGGCCACCTCACCTATCAGTTGATTCGCAGGGTGATGGGCCAGGGCAGGGCCAGCCTGGTTGTCGCAGGCGGCGTGGGGGCGTGGATTTCGGTCATGCTGGGGGCGATCGCCACAGCCGTGCAGTTGGCCGTCTCCGGCACTTCGGCGCTAAACCTGGCGCTGCCCGCCATGGCCGGCGTGCACGCGCTGATCGGTATCGGCGAGGCGCTGATCACCGTCGGCGCGCTGGTCTTCATCCGCACCACGCGCCCCGACCTGATCCAGAATGCGCAGGCCGCGCCCGGAACCCGCAGCGCGGGCTGGGTCGGCATCGGATTGGCGATTACACTGGCGCTGACGCTGATTTCGCCGCTGGCGAACCCCAACCCTGATGGGCTGGAGCGCGTCGCCGAGGATCAGGGCTTCCTCAACGCGGCGCAGGGGCCGTCTTATACGATCCTGCCGGATTATACGGTTCCCTTCATTCAAGACTCCAACCTCACTACCATTGTGGCCGTCGCCTTTGGGACCCTGGTTGTATTTGGCATCGCCTACGCGATCGGCCGGATCAGCCGTAGAGGCATGACGGCCTGATGCACATCCACTTCACCGATCCGTACCGCAGCGGGGCCAGCCTGATCCATCGGCTGGACCCGCGCACCAAAATGCTGTGCACGCTGGCCTTCATTCTGGCGACCAGCCTGATGCCGGCCGGCGAGTGGCTGCACTACGCGCTGTTGCTGTGCGTGCCGCTGTTCGTATCCGGCCTGGCTGGACTGGGCTTGCGCTACGTTCTGAAGCGATCGTTCGTCGCGCTGCCCTTCGCGCTGGCGGCGATTACGCTGCCCTTCACCGTCCCCGGCCCGACACTGGTCACGCTACCCATCTTCGGCGGCATCGCCCTCTCGGCTGAGGGAACCGTGCGGTTCCTCAGCGTCGTGCTGAAGTCGTGGATCTCCGTGCAGATGGCGATCCTGCTCGTCGCCACGACCTCGTTCCCCGATCTGTTGTGGGCGCTTCGCGCGCTGCGCGTTCCGCGCGTGTTGGTATCGATCGTCGGGCTGATGTATCGATACATTTTCGTCCTGGCCGACGAGGCCATGCGACTGACGCGCGCCCGCGCGGCTCGATCGGGCGAGCGCGCCGGGAGCCAATCGGGCGGGAGCATCATCTGGCGGGGGAAAGTGGCCGGCGGCATGGTCGGCAATCTGGCGTTGCGCTCCTTCGAGCGCAGCGAGCGCATTTACGATGCCATGGTCGCGCGTGGATACGCGGGCGAGAGTCGCCACTTCGCGCCGCCGCGACTCTCGCCGAACGACGTCACCGCTCTCGCTTCGCTCTTTGCCTTCCTGGTTCTGATGCTGGCGACCGGCTTATTGCTGGGGAGATGAGATGCACCATACGATCCATGTTAAGGATTTGAAGTTCGCGTACCCCGACGGTCACCCCGCGCTGAATGGCGTGTCGCTGTCCATCGAACCCGGCGAGAAGGTGGCGCTGGTCGGGCCTAACGGCGCAGGCAAGTCGACGCTGATGCTGCACCTGAACGGCGTTCTGCGCGGCCAGGGCGAGGTGAGTGTGTGTGGCTGGTCGCTGGACAACGGCAACCTGGGCAAGGTGCGCGCGGCGGTAGGGTTGGTCTTTCAGGACCCGGACGATCAACTCTTCTCGCCGACGGTCTTCGAGGACGTGGCCTTCGGCCCGCTGCACATGGGCCTGCCCGAAGCGGAGGTAAGGCAACGGGTGGCCCGCGCGCTGGAGGCCGTGAGCATGAGCGCGTATGCCGATCGCGTGTCGCATCACCTGAGCGCGGGCGAGAAGAAGCGCATCGCCATTGCGACGGTGCTGTCGATGGAGCCGGAGATTCTCGTCCTGGACGAACCGTCGGCGGGACTCGATCCGCGCGCGCGGCGTGGACTGATCCACTTGCTGCGCCAGCTCCCGCAGACGATGCTCGTTTCGACGCACGACTTGCCGCTCGTGCGCGAACTGTTCCCGCGCACGGTGATCATGGATCAAGGCCGCGTCGTCGCAGACGGGCCGACAGGCATCATCCTCGACGACACGACCTTGCTCGAAGCGCACGGGCTGGAGAAGATGTGGTGACCGTGAGGCGTAAAGCGTAAAACGCAATGAGGTGCTTGCGCCTTACGCTTTACTCATTGCGCGTTGCACATCCGGCAGGCCGAGGAACGACGCGCGCAGTTCGGGTGAACCTGTATGGTCGGCGATGTAGCCGATGATCTCGCGCGCTTGCTGCCGCAGCGATTCTGCTTCGGCGTGATGGCCGTGCAGCGCTTCCAGGTCGCTCAACGTGAGCATGATCTGCCACAAGATGCGCCGTGCGCCAATCGCCTCGGCCTCGGCCCGGGCCTCCTTGAGCATAGCATAGGCCTCGTCGGCGCGATCCAGCGCCCCAAGCGCCCTGCCGCGAGTGTACAACACATCGGCGAAAAACAGACGGATGCCGGCCTGCCGCAGGAACGGAATCCCCTCGTCGGTCACGGCAAGCACTCGCGCATGATCGCCTGTGGCGAGCGCCAGTTCGGCTTCGACTATTCCCATGAACCAGGCCAGATAAGATGGGAGCGACTTCGCTTCGACGTTACGCTGCGCCTCGTCGAAAATCTCTTGGGCTTCCGCGAGCCTGCCGCTGAGCAGATGGAGGCGCGCTATCATTACGTGATCGAGCAGTCCAATGATCGGCATGTCCTCCGCCCAGCCACGCGATCGTTCAGCCGCTTCATATCCGAGGTGAAGGGCGCCCAGGGTTCCGTAGATCAGCGTCAAATCCAAGACGGACTGTAAAATCCCCGGCACAAAACCGGCCTGTTGCGCCAGGCGCAAACACTCTTCTGCTATCTCGATAGCCTGTCCAGTCTCGCCGCGATCCAGGTAGGCCAGGTCAATCATGTACAAGCTGTACGACTGGTTCCATAGATTGCCGATGGCCTGGCTGATTTGCAGCGCTTCGCGGGAGACCGTGATGGCGCGATCGTAATCCCCGATCATGACCTGCAATTCGGCAAAGCTGGCCAGGCTGTCGGCTAGCATGTTGAGGATGCCCAGCTCGCGCCAGAGCCGCTCGGCTTCATTCATGGCTGCCAGGGCCTGCTGAAACTGGCCGTTGACCAGGTAGACGGACGACAGGTCGTGCCACGCATACGCGGTTAGCTCGCGCAGGTTGAGTTCACGCGCGATCGCCAGCGCTTGCTCGCCGTGCGCCTGCGCTTCCGCCATGCGACCGGTCCATTTGAAGAACTGTAGCAAGCTCCACAGCGCTTTGGCCTCCGACTCTCGATCGCCCAACTCACGCGCCAGCGCCAGCGCGCGCTCCGAGAGGGCCTGGCCTTTGTCCGGGTCGCGCACAGACACCGGCTTCAGATAAACGGTCGCGCGCGCCACCATGCCCGCCAGCTCCATCGCGCGATCGCCGCGCTCCTCCGCGATGGCTTCCAGCTCCTCATAGTTCGCCAGCGCGTCCGCATCCTGCGCGTGGAGTTCCAACGCCCGGCCGCGCCGCGAATAGAGGTGTACCAGCAGGGTGTCCTCCACGCCCGGCGTGCGTTTGGCGATCTCCAGCGCGCGCGTGTAGTGCATGATCGCTTCGGCGTTGGCATATTGAGCCAGGGCGTTGTCGCCGGCCAGGGCGGAGTAACGCAGCGCGCGCAGGTCGTCGCCGGCCTCGTCGAAGTGTCGCGCCAGCGGCACGGCCAGCTCGTTCGCTCGATCGGGATACAGGCGCTCCAGCGTCTCGCCGACCATCCGGTGCAAGTACCGCCGATCGGATTTCACCAGCGAATGGTAAGCTGCCTCTTGCACCAGCGCGTGCCGGAACAGATACTCGACCTCCGGCAGCGTCGCGGCCAGCCGAATCAAGCTGGTGGATTCGAGCGTGTTCAGGTGAGTGCCAAGTGTCGTGGTCAAGAGCGCAGTCCTTCAAACAGATCGCGCTCGACCGCGCGCCCACCGTTGACGGTGCTGTACGCGCGATAATAGTCTTGCGTGCCCCACAGGTTGCGGTGATGCGCTTCCGGCAAGTGCTCCAACCGGCTGTAACCGGGCAACTGGCTGCGATGACAAGTCACCGCTTTCCACACGACCGGCCACTGGTCGGCCGTATCGATGCGCGTCGTGATGGCCCACTCCGGCCAGGGCGTCGATCGACGATCGACCCCGTCGATGTGCATCGTGATGTCGCCGAAGACGGACTGGTACGCCGCGTAGAATCCCTGCGTCCCCACGCGATAATAGAGCTTGGCGACCCGGTGCGGGCCGGCGGATGAATCGGCATAGCTCGGGTCGGCGGCGCAGACCACAGCCGCCGTCGTGAACTGGCAGATGGCGATATGATCGGGATGGCCGTACGCGCCGGGCGGATCGAAGGTGAGCACGATGTGCGGTCGAATGCGCCGCAGGTGGCCGACGATCTTCGCGACAGCTTCGGCGGGAGAAGCCCGATCCAGCTCGCCGTCAATGTAATCCAGAAACAGCACGTCGCGCAGGCCGAGCGCTTGCGCGGCGGCGAGCAGCTCGGCTTCGCGGATGCGGCCCAGCTCGCCCGGCCCTGGATAATCCTTCGCGTCGCCCCACCAGCCGTGCTCGCCGCGCGTGGCCGTGATAAGATAGGTCTCGACGCCCTGGGCAGCGTACTTCGCCAAAACGCCGCCGAAGCCCAGCGACTCATCGTCGGGGTGAGCCGCGACGATCATCAACCGCAGGTTGTCGGCCATAGTCCTCCCCTAGTCAGCGGTCAGTGATCAGTGGTCAGTGATCAGTGGCCGGTGGTCGGTTATCACACTTCGCGTGTCACGGCCTGCACCTGCGGCAAACCCAAAAACGACTCGCGCAGATCAGGCGGGCAATGGTCGGCGATGTACTCGATGATCTCACGCGCCGGCAGGCGCAGTGCGCGCGCTTCGGCTTGCCGGTCACATCGATCTTCGATCTCGGCCAACGCGATCAGGATCGGCCAGAGTATCCGGCGCGAGCCAATCGCTTCGGCTTCTGCGCGAGCCTCTCTCAGCGTGACACGCGCTTCTTCGACGCGCGCGAGGCCGATGGCCGCCAGCGCCTTGCCTTTCAAGTACAGCGCATCAGCCAGCAGGTAACGGCTTTGGCCCTCGCGCAGGTCGGCCAGCAGGCTATCCATCACGTCGAGCGCGTGCGCGTAATCGCGCCGGGCCAGTGCAAGCTCGGCGTCGGCCAGCGGGACGAGGATCGGCGCGAACCATTGCAGACCCTCCGGCCGAAGTTCGCGATGCGCCGCTTGAAGCGTCGTCGCGGCGGTCTCCAGATCGCCGGTCAGCAAATGCAATCGGGCCAGCACAACGATCGGCAGCGCGTGCAGAAAATAGATGTCACCGGTTCGCGCTTGCGCCAGGCGGGCCAGTTCAAATGCGCGCTCGAACGCGCCGAGCGTTCCATAGGTCCACGCCAGATCGGCGCGTGTGGCGATGATCGGGGCCGGATGCCCGACCTGCTCGCCCAGTCGGACGGCCTCCTCCATAGTCGCAATGGCTCGATCAGGTTCGCCGCGTTCCACATAGACCAGGCCGATGTAGGTCTGGCTACCGGCCCGTCCCCAGGTGTTGTCGATTGAGCGAGCGATGTGCAGCGCTTGTTCCGATAGCGTGATCGCCGATTCGAAATGGCCGTCGCGCAGCTCCAGGAGAACCGAATTGGAAAGATTGTCCACCAACATCGGCAGGTTGCCGAGTTCGCGCCACAACGCGCGCGATTCGTCCAGTGCGGCTCGCACGCGCTGCCATTGTTCGGTGGACATGTAGCCGTAAGCGAGATCGTTCAAGTCAAACGCCAGTTGCTCACGCAGATCGAGTTCGCGCGCGATCGCCAGCGAGGCCTCGCCGTAGGCGACGGCCTGATGTTGATCGCCCGCGCCCCATAACAGGAGCAGCATCAAGTTCCACAGGACTTTGCACTCGGCGGCGCGGTCGTCCAGCTCGCGCGCCAGCGACAGGCATTGCTCCAGCACCGTGCGCGCCTGGGCCGGGTTCTGCTTCGAGTTGAGCGTGGCGTAAATCTTGGCGCGCGCCATCAATGCAGTCAGTTCCATGCTGCGATCGCCGCGCTGACGGGCTAAGGATTCCAATTCAACGTACTTCGCCAACGCCTCTGCGTGCCGGGCGCGCAGCTCCAATGCCTGGCCGAGACTGGTGTAGAGATGCGTCAAGACCTCCGGCGCGTCCGCCAGGTGCGCCGTGCGCCGGGCGATGTCGATCGCGCTGGTGTAGTGCATCACGGCTTCGGCGTTCGCGTACACGCGGGCGGCGGCATCGCCGGCCAGCGTGAAGTATTTCAGCGCGCGAGACTCGTCGCCGGCCTCGTTGAAGTGCCGCGCCAGCAGCGGCGCGAGTTCGCCATCGTGCAGTCGGTCGGCGTACGTGCGCTCCAGCGCCTCGCCCACGGTGCGATGCAACTGCCGGCGATCCTGTTTCACGAGCGAAGCGTAGGCCGCGTCTTGTACCAGCGCGTGACGAAAGAGGTACTCCAGCTCGGGGCGTGCCTGAATCATGCGGATCAAGCCGCTCGATTCCAGCACGTTCAGTCTTCCGAGCAGTTCAAAATCGTTCATCTTTCAGGATCGGCTCAACACTTCTTCGAGCACCCGCACCGAGAACTGCCGGCCGATCACCGATGCGACGCGCAGTGTGCGCTTGACGTCTTCCGGCAGGCGATCGATGCGGGCCAGCAGCAGCCCCTGCAAGTTATCGGGAATCTCCACGTTCTCGATCTCTTTCCCGGCGATCCAACCCACGCCTTTCTTGACGATCGCGCCGCGATCAATCAACATGCGGATGACTTCCTCGACGAAGAACGGATTGCCTTCGGCTTTCTTCAGGATGATCGACCGAATCGACTCGGGCAGCGATTCGATTTCGAGCAAGTTCGAGACGAGCTGACGGCTGTCGGCTTCGGTGAGTGGATTGAGCGCAAGCTCGGCCAGGCCTGCGCCCATCGCATCGCGCGCGGCTGTGACCAGCTTCCAGCCCGGCGCGTCGCGATCGGGTCGGGTGACGAAGCAGAACAACATCGGCGCTTCCGAGGCGAGCGGCAGAAGTTTGATCAGCAAATCGACCGACGACGGGTCGGCCCAATGAATATCGTCCAAGACGAGCACCAGCGGGCCGCGCCCGGCCAGCGCGCGGAGTAGCTGCCGCAGCGCCGACAGGTATTGCGACTGCAACGCCTGTGGATCGAGCAGGCGCACGCGCTCCAGGGCTTCGCCGTCAAGTTGCAGCAAGAGCAGATGGCCCAGGTACGGGTATACATCTAACGCCGATGCGCCGAAGAGATCGCCGGTCAGTGCCGACAGCGCAGCCCGCGTCTCCGGCTCGGTGGCCGCTGCCGGAACGCCGATCACCGAGCGCAGCAGATCGATGAGCAGGTGATAGGCCAGACTCTGGCCGTAAGAGAGGCAGTGGCCTTCGGCCCATTGGATTGTGGATTGTGGATTGCGGACTGCGGATGCTTTCCACTCCGCGATCAACCTCGTCTTGCCCAGGCCCGGCTCGCCGATCACGAGTGCGGCGCGTCCCAGCCCGGCGCGCACGGCATCGCTCAATTGCAGAAGTGAGGCAAGCTCTGCATCGCGCCCGACCATCGGGCTTTCCAAACCGGCCAGCCCGCGCAGGCGGCCCGGTTGCGCCTTCGGGCGGACGACCTCGTACACGCGCACCGGCTCCGATTTGCCTTTCACCTCGATCGGGCCGAGGTCGGTGCAGTCGAACACCGGCGCGATGAAACGATGGGTGTTCTCCGAAATCAACACCGTCATCGGACGCGCCGCCGACTGCATGCGCGCGGCCAGGTTCACCGCATCGCCCATCGCCGTGTACTCGTATTTGAGGTCGCTGCCCACTTCGCCGACGACGACCATGCCGGTGTTCAACCCGACGCGCATGGCGAAGTCGATGCCGTGCTCGCGCTTCGTGTCTGCGGCGAACTCGCGCGCGGCAGTCAGCACGTCGAGCGCGGCGCGCACCGCGCGCGCCGGATCATCTTCGTGCGCGAGCGGCGCGCCGAAGAACGCCAGGATCGCATCACCCATCAGCCGCGCGATCGTTCCCTCGTAATGATAGATTGCGGGCGAGATGCGATCGAAGGCGCGATTCATGATCAACGTCCAGTCCTCCGCGTCCATGCGCTCGGCCAGCGCCGTCGATCCGACGACGTCGGCGAAGAGCGCGGTCACCAGCTTGCGCTCGCCGGCCAGGTGTGCGGCGCGCATTTTCTCGGCGAGCGGCGCGGGTGCGGCCGCGGCCAGCCGCGCCAGGCGCGCTTCTTCGACGGGCGTGCTCGCGCTGCTCACCGGTTGGCCGCAGCTCATGCAGAAGCGCGCGCCGGCAGGCAGAACCGTCCCGCAATTGGCGCAGGCCAGGCTCAACTTCGTGCCGCAGTTCATGCAGAACGCGGCATTAGATGGATTTTCGTGCCGACAGTTTGGGCACTGCATACAACCCCCCTTGGCGCAGAAGACGCGATCGCTGGCTAGACGACCGCCGAAGGCTTGAGGGCTTGTAAAAGAATAACTCCGCAGTTTGTCATGCTGAGCGCAGCGAAGCATCTCAGTGAGACCCTTCGCTTCGCTCAGGGTGACAACGGACCTTTTCCTTTACGACTCCTGAGGCTATTATAGGTCGATCTGATTGCGAACGCACGTTCCCCCCATGCGGCTGTGACAACGAGCTTTTCGATGGTCGTCGCCCGGAGTTCAAACTCCGGGCTGAAAGTGTGGAAATCGGCTGAAGCCGATTGGACAGTAGCCCGGTTGACCGGGCTTTCATGCGTTCAGCCGGACGGTTCACCGCCCGGCGTTGCCGATCAGCACGCAAGTGCCGGCCACTTCAAACCGCTGCAGCGGATAAGCAGCGGACACATGCGGTGCAGTGCTCCCGTAAACGAATACAGAGCACGCCGATACGCCATCCGCCTATTCGTTGTGCATCCGTTGCGGCGCACGTTCTCAGTCAAATGCGATTGCCTTGGGGCACAGGCCGGGCCGATTGCGGGAAATCGGAACGCGGTTATACTTAACGCCCTCGCTCACTCCACGAACAAGGACAGGCTTGTGACTGTGCCCTCCCGCTACCGCTGGTTTGTCGTCGCCGTGTTCTTCATCTTCATGTTATTACACCAATCCGACCAACTGTTGATCGGCCCGCTGACGACGCCGATCATGAACGAGTTCCGCATCAACGAGGAGCAGATGGGCCGGGTGTTCACGGGCGCGCTGATCGTCGGAGCGGTGTTCTATCCGCTGTGGGGCTACCTCTACGATCGATATGCGCGGGCGAAGCTACTGGCGCTGGCTTCCTTGATCTGGGGATCGACCACCTGGCTGAACGCGGTCGTGCGCACCTATCCGGCCTTCCTCGTCACGCGGGCGACGACGGGGATCGACAATTCCAGTTATCCGGGCCTGTTCAGCCTGATCTCCGACTACTTCGGACCGCACGTGCGCGGGAAGGTCTACGGCCTGTTGCAGCTCACGCAGCCGCTGGGCTTCTTGCTGGGGACGCTGTTGGCGCTATCGCTGCGCGAGGTCGCGGGAGTGGGCTGGCGCGGCGTGTTCTATCTCACCGGGGCGATGGGTGTGTTGGTGGCCGTGCTGATCTTCTTCAGCGTGCGCGAGGCTCCGCGCGGCGGGAGCGAACCGGAGTTAGCCAATCTGGAGCAGGTCGGCGTGTACCGATTCAACTGGAAGATCGTCCGGCAGTTGTTCCGCAAGCGGAGCCTGCTGCTCTTGTTTGCACAGGGATTCTTCGGTGTCTTCCCCTGGAACGTCATCGCCTCCTGGTTTTTCCGCTACCTGGAAACGGAGCGCCACTACGATGCCGACGCCGTCTTCGTGACGATGGTGCCGGCGGTGCTCGTTTTGGCCGCAGGCTATTTCATCGGCGGGGCGCTGGGCGACTACCTGTTCAAACGCACGCCGCGCGGCCGGTTGATCGTCAGCACGGTCGCCGTGCTGATCGGGGCGATCTTGATGCCGCTCGCGCTCAGCGTCCCCGTCGAAAACCAGGGGCTTTTCCTGGTCATGCTGTGTCTCACCGCAGTGTTCATTCCTTTCTCCGCGGCGAACGTGATTTCCACGGTGTACGACATCAGTCTGCCCGAGGTGCGGAGCACGGCCATTGCGGTGGAGAGCTTCATCGAATCGACCGGCCCGGCGTTGGCCCCCTGGCTCGCCGGCGCGATCGCCGTCGGCTCATCGCTGCAGAACGCGATCCTGGTGATCTGCGTCTCGGCCTGGCTGATCTGCGCGGTCTTCCTGGCGCTCGCCGCGTATCTGGTCCCGCGCGACATCGCCGTCTTGCGCGCGCAGTTGCGCGAACGGGCGGAGAGAGAGCAACGAATGGCAATCGGATAAACGAATGCTCCAGCGTGAAGCAGCCAGACTTCCGAAGTCTTGGAGACTTCGGAAGTCTACGCTAAAAAGCCTCATTGAGGAGGGCGATATGCGCATCGGAGTCACTTATCCGCAAACCGAATATGGGCACGATCCGATCGCTGTGCGCGATTACGCACAGACCGCCGAGGCGTTGGGCTTCACCCACATCGAAGCTTACGATCACGTGCTGGGGGCGAATCCGGATCGACCGGGCGGTTGGAAAGGCCCGTACACGCACGAATCGGTCTTCCTCGAGCCGTTCGTGCTGTTCGGTTATCTGACCGGCTTCACGCGCGTGATCGAATTCATCACCGGCGTCATCATCCTGCCGCAGCGGCAGACGGCGCTCGTCGCCAAGCAAGCCGCCACGCTCGACGTGCTGTGCGGCGGGCGATTGCGACTCGGCGTGGGCATCGGCTGGAACGAGGTCGAGTATGTTGCGCTGAATCAGGACTTTCACACGCGCGGCCGCCGCATTGGGGAGCAGATCGCATTGATGCGGCAATTGTGGACGCAGCCGCTTGTCACGTTCGCCGGGACGTGGCACACCGTCGTCGACGCCGGCCTCAACCCGCTGCCGATCCAACGGCCCATCCCAGTCTGGTTCGGCGGTCACGCCGACGCCGCTATCCGGCGTGCCGCGCGCATCGGCGACGGGTGGATGCCCAACTATCCCGACACCGAGAGGGCCCGGCCCGGACTCGATCTGTTCGATCGCACGCTGGCTGAGGCAGGCCGCGCACGCGCAGACATCGCCTTCAGAGCGCGTGTACCCTATGGCAAGGGCGACCCCGGCGTGTGGACGGCATTGATACGCGACTGGGAGACGGCCGGCGCGACGCACGTTACGCTCAACACGCTGGGCAGCGGGTTCACTCGCCCTGCCGATCATCTGGCGGCCCTGCGCCGGTTCGCCGAAGCCGTCGGCCTATCGAAACGATGACCGGCTGGGCCAAGCGCTCCGCGCTGGAATGGGTGATCGACCAGTATCAGGTCACGACCGACAAGCGCAGCGGCCTCACCAGCGATCCGAATCGCGCCGATGACCCGGAGTATATCGTCCGATTGGTTGGCCGGGTTGTCACGGTCAGCGTGGAAACGGTCAAGGCCGTGCGGGCACTGGCGGGCGCGAAGTGATGGGTCATTGCGAGG